>CAZPWA010000017.1:0-20601 GCA_964590665.1 Microcaldota archaeon | reverse complement strand
CACCTTACATGTAATCTAATTCTGATTCTGTTTTTTCAGAATCTGCTTTGCCCATGATGTATGGGGATTTGACTCCGGTGATTATTGCAGTCATGCTCATTGCGCCTTGGAGGTTAGGATTTATTCTTGCACCTATTTTTATTGATGCATTGTCATCAAAGCTTTGAGTTAACTTTTCACCTGCTTTAATCGCCTCTCCCAATGTTAAATCTGGTCCGCCTTCAATGTGTATCAGGCAGCCCTTTGCGCCTTCGTAATTAACATCTAGTAATGGGTGCTCGAGTGTGTCCTTTACGACATCTGTGACTTTGTTTGCGCCTGTCCCATGTCCTAGTGAGATCATGGAAAGACCACCATTCTGCATGACGCTTCTAACATCTGCATAATCAACGTTCATAAGACTTGGGAACATGATCGTGTCTGCAATTCCCTTGACTGCTCTTGTTGTAATTGAATCTGCAAGTTCAAATGCCTTGTTTATTGGAAGATTTGGAACATATGTTGCAAGTCTGTTGTTATCGATAACGACTACTGTGTCGCAAACTTTAACCAATTCTGCAATTGCAATTTGTGCTTTTTTTATTCTGACTCTTTCTAATGCAAATGGATATGTTACAACGGCAATTACTATTGCTCCGTTGTTTTTTGCAATCTCTGCGATTACTGGGGCAATTCCTGCACCAGTACCACCACCCATACCTGCGCAAATGAAAACAAGCTCATTTTCTCCTATTTCTTTTGAGAGCATATCTCGATCTGCTTCTGCGCATTTTCTTGCAATGGTCATGTCTCCCCCAGCACCAAGGCCTCTTGTGATTGCCTTTCCAATGAGTATTTTTTTGTGGGCGCCTATCATGTTGAGGTGCTTTCCATCAGTGTTGATTGCAACTGTTCTTGCTGATTTTATTTCGTCCTTGAAAATTCTATTTACGCAGTTGCACCCTGCTCCACCAAGACCTAAGACTGAAATTCTTACTGAGGAATTGTCCATCTCGGTATTGTTGTTGTTTTTCTGTTCAACGTTTTCCTGTTTTGTAACTGAACCGCTTTTTGCTGCCGCTATAATGTCTTCGAACATAACTCCACCCTTTTTAGAGAAATGAATTTAGCTTATTTCTCAGCAAAGTAATAAAAATGAGTTGTCGTTTTTCTTCTTTTTCACATTTGTTAAAACAGATTTTTCTCTTTAGTTTCTATTCCAAGTGTTTTCGATGGTTTTTTGATCTGTGGCAGTTTTTATTTTTTGCTAGGTTTCCGCTGTCTCAAACTTTTTCTTCCATCATTGTTCTTTTCACAATTCTTTAATTATTTTTTCTGTGCATTTGTTGGTATTACTTTTGATATCATGTTCCCAAAAACGAAGTATTTTCCATCCCTTCTTCTTAAGCTTTTTTTCCTGTACTCGGTCCCGTGTCCAATTTTTTTCTATTTTGGCTTGCCAATATGATTTATTTGTATTGGGGAGACGCTGGTGGATTGGGCACTTGTGCCAAAAACAACCATCAACAAAAACCGCCAATTTTCGATTTGGAAATGCTAAATCTGGTTTTCCAAAAATCGGATAATTAATTCGATAACGTATTCCCCTTTTCCAAATTTCCTTGCGTAATTGTATTTCTGGCTTGGTGTTTTTGCTTTTGATTCTAGACATTATTCTGCTCCTCTCTTCTTTCGTAAACATGTCTGGCATTTACCTGTCTCCTGTTTCTAAATCCAGTTGTTCTGCTTCAAATTGATCGTATTCTCCTTCTTCTCTAAAATCAATTTCATATTCCATTTCACTGTTCTTTCTTATCATTACTGAGTCTATTCCCACTTCCTGAAGTATCTTGTATGTAAGCAATTTTCTCTCTTTCAATTCTAATACTTCTCGCAGTATCCATTGGCCAAGTGCTTTATTGGGATCGCTCATAAGTGCTTTATCGTTGTCCTGGCATATTTTTGCCGAAATTTTATTTCCGTTTGGGAGCTTTAGTGTGAATTTTACATTTCGTGGAGGAAAAAAATCCGGAAATTTTTTTCTAATTGTGCTCTTAATTGGAATATAAACTTCATCCGGATCCCTTGCTCTTCCCCCCGCATTCCATTGATTTAATCCGCTTCTTTCCGGTACTTTCTTAATTCCATTTTTCATTATAAAAAGAGGAAGTAATATTGTTGCATGGCTGTCTTTTTTTGGATCCGGGACGGTTCTGCTGTCTGTTAAAATTCTGTGAAGAATGCTGAATGGCTCTGTGAGAATTTCAACTGCTAGTTCTGCGCTGATCCTGCTGTTTGAAAATTTTTTCAATAGAACGCTTTTTGAAACGTTGAAATTGTACTGATTTTTTCCATCTGTAAAATGTATGCTTTTTTGACTTTCTTTTGTAATTTTTAGTTCTTCTATCTGAACTTTGTCCATCGGAAATTCACATATCTTCATTTTGCCTTTTTCGCGTATTATGCAGTGATATTTTACCTCCGTGACCCCATAAAGCCTCTTAGTAAACTCAATTCTTTGGTTTCTGAGCTCCGAAATTCTCTTTGCTTTGGCCAAAGCTTTCAAATTTTTGAATTCGAGAATGTCCTTATTAAACTCCGCAATTTTCTGTCCGCCTGACCCGACAAATGTTTTTATGCCAATCCCAACATTTTTGAATTTGGCATCTATTGAGGAGTCATCTCTGCCTTTGTTTTCTGCATTGAACGTTCTGCAATATAGATTTTCTGCTATTCTGGAATCAAGAAATGGAGCCTCATTCTCTGAGAATAATCTGCTAAGAGAACCAATAACCCTGAGCATGCTTTCATACTCTTCACGTTGGTTTTTCGGGTAGTCCTCGTATTTATGCATACAAATAGTCCGAGTTTGCTGTTTATATGGTTATTTGAGAAAGAATTTTTTGTTTGTTCACGACTTTTTCTTCCAGCACTAGTCTCATGTTTTCTGCAATTCTTCTCACTACGGACACTGTGACGCTGTTGCCTGCCTGATGATACAGTTCGCTGTCAGAAAGATCCGGTAATTTGAAGTCTGGTGGAAATCCTTGCAAACTAAAGCATTCTCGTGGTGTCAGTTTTCTTACTCCTATTGTATTTTTAATTATCGGTACGTTGTGTCCTCCCCTTCCCATGTTAGCTGTTAGTGTTGGGACCACTCCCTTTTTATTCACTCGAACATATGCACGTCTCCATTGATATACTGTGTGCTCTGAATCTATCTCATTCTTCATTCTCTCGAATAATGGTTTGTCATTGTAATAATATTTTATTTCTGCCTTTTCTGAAACATAATCCCTGAAGCTTTTCGTAAGTCTTATCTTATTTGGAAATTCGAATGCTTCTGCCTTTTTTTGATCTAAAAATCCCACTATAAAAATTCTTTCTCTATTCTGAGGTATATTTCCATGTGTCATGCTATTGAGGACTTCTGCCTTGACGCTATATCCCAAATCCTCTAGAGTTTTTTTGATTATCTTGAAAGTTTTTCCTTTATCATGTGTCCTGAGGTTCTTAACGTTTTCGAGAAGAATGGCCGTTGGCTTTCTTTCTTCAATTATTTCTGCTATTCGAAAAAAAAGATTTCCTCTTCCTAGATCGTCTTTGAAACCTTTTTTATATCCGGCAATACTAAATGGTTGACAGGGAAACCCCCCCAAAAGAATGTCAAATTTTGGCAGTTGTGAAACATTTATTTTCCAAATGTCCTCGATAGTGAGTTTTGGGCTAATAAAATTAATGTCGTAGGTTTTTTTGCAGTTTGCATCTATGTCATTTGCAAAAACTGTTTCAAACCCAGCCTGCTCAAAACCAAGTCTTATTCCTCCAACTCCTGCAAAGAAATCTGCTGTGCTGAATGCTTTTTTTTTATTTGCGTTTTTTCTCTCTTTCAAGACAAACCCCTCTACTCTCGAGTATTTCTATTTCCTTTATTTTGCTTGGTAATTTTTAAATAGATCCGGACCTCATTTCCGCACCTTTGTCGTTCTTCTTGGTTTTGCCATATTTTATCTGCAAAATTTACTTTAATTTTTATCTGACCTTAATGATAGGTTGGCAAGTTATATTTCTCAATGTTCGTGGCTTTCGGTTCTGTTCATTGGCAAGTCCGAAATTCATTATCTTGTTTTCTGTTATCTAATATTATCGAATTCCTCGCTAGAAAAACCCTTTCTATTAATTTTGTCAAATTGGCATGTGTAAAAATGAGTTGTCGTTTTTCTTCTTTTTCACATTTGTTAAAACAGATTTTTCTCTTTAGTTTCTTATTCCGATTGCACAATCTGTACTAACCATTGCCTGGTGCATATTTATTCCTGATAATATTTGCACTGCATCCATGTTTGCTGCGGCAACAACGAGCCTTGCTTCGGTACTTAATCTTATCTCCTGGATTGTCGATGCTTCTGGATTCTTTGTTATGCATGCTATTACTGGAGGTCTTAATTTTCCATTGCGTATTGCATCTACTTCTATTTTTGGAATATCGTGCATTCCCCATTCTGCTCTTTCAACAATTAGTCTTGGGGTATCTTTTAACATTTCTCCTATTTGATCCTGCGTTATTGGGCTTTTTGCAAAAATCGTCATCATTATATCGTAGTAGCGTACTCCACTTGCATATCCAGTTACTACTATTTCTTCTTTTCCAAGAACTCGCCTAAGTGTTCCCTCTACCTGTTCTTTTGATTTAGGATTTGACACTGCTCCTGTTTTTACGATATTTACAAATGCTCTTTCAACTATTCCCTTGAGTTTTGATAACACCAAATATGCGCTAATTACTGATCCTCTTTCAACAACTGCTGTTGTTGAATCAGTTTCTTTTTCATCAAAGTAGATGCTTCTTCCCTTAACTCCGTTTGTCCAATGCTGAAAGACTTTTCTCTGGAAATCTGCGCAAAATGGATCAAAATCCGTGTCAACCAGAGTCATTTTTGATGGGTCAAGTTCTCTAATATCGTGTATCCTTTGCCTGTCTCTTCTGTATCTTCTTAGTAATTGATCCAAGTCTCCTCTATCTCCCATGTGGAATATGGGACTTTTCGTGTTTAGGAGTATTTCGCCTGAATTTCCGTTTGTTATTATTCCTGCAACTTTTATTCCTGCTGCTCTTGCAAAAAGTTGTCTGGTTCTAAGGCCTACTGGCTGCTCCGCGTGTGTTTGTTTTAATACAACCTCTACGCTCATAATGGTCATCTTCTTTTACTTTCTAATTCTATTTGTATTTGGATTGCCTTTTAAAGGTTGTTTTTTATGATATAGTATGTATATAATTATTATATTGTTGCTTTATTCTCTAAACTAAATCGCTTTTGCATTTTTTCCATTCGCTATGTGCAATTCCGGTTAGTTTTTCTAATTTGGAAATTTGATTTTTCTTCATCCATTCTTCCATCTCGTTTGCAATTTTTCCAAAGACTGATGGCCCTCTGAAAAATGCTGCGCTTCCAACACTTACGTATGTCGCGCCTGCCATCATCATTTCTATTGCATCTTCACCATTAGTTATTCCGCCAGTTGCAATTATGGGTATTTTTACTGATTCATAAATATCAAAAACCGATCTAACTATTATCGGCTTTATTGCAGGGCCAGTTAATCCTCCAACTCCAAAACCAAGTGCAGGTACTTTTCTATTTAGGTCTATTTTCATTCCAGGTCCAAGGGAATTTCCCATATTTATGGCATCTGCTCCTGCATCTTCTGCTGCTTTGGCTGCTTTGCCTTCACCTGGAATTGAGGGGGATAATTTGATAATTAAAGGTAAAGTGCAGTTTTCCTTTATTGTTGATGTTATTTCTGTTACTGATTCAGGGGTTCCCTGACCAGCCATTGTTCCAAAACCTGGTGTGTGTGGGCATGAAATGACTGCTTCAAGTGCGCTTGCACCTAGCATTTTTTTATTTTGCTCTACTTTTTTTGCAAGTTCCTTAAACTCCTGAGGATTTTTTCCAACAATGCTGATTATGAGCGCCTCATCCTTTTTACTCCAATTTCCAAATTCTTTTAGGCCTTCATCTATTCCTGGGTTTGGGTATCCCATCGCATTTAATATTCCAGCTTCAACTTCGACAATATTTGGTCCTGCGTGACCTTTTCTAGGTTCAGGTGTTAATGATTTTGCAATGACTGCCCCTGCTCCTTCATCACAAACTCTCTCTAATGATCCCTTGGTCATTCCAATAATTCCAGAAGCTAGAATGATGGGATTTTTGATTTTCTTTCCAAAAAACGAGCAAGATAAAAGTGACATGTTTTTCAACCAATTAAGTAAAAGGTCTAAAATATAATAAAAAGTTGTTTGTTTCTTTTTTCTCGAACGTTAGCCTTATAAAAGTTAAGTTTTCATTCAACTTTATGTTATTCACTACAAAAACAAGCAAACTGCTTCTAGTTGCAGTGTTTGCTCTTTTCTTATTGACATTTGGTTGCCTTGGAGGATCTCAAAGCACTTCCACATCAACAACTCCTTCTGCACCGTCAGGTTCAACTGCTCCAACTGGTTCAGGATCAAGCACTACTGATTCAACTCCGCCAAGCCCCCCATCGGATACTTCCGGCACTGCCCCTTCAACTTCAGATAATTCTCTTGGGGATACTCCATCAAATGATTTATCTGGTTTGACTTACACCCAGCTTCTTGGAAGAGGCGTTCCATTAGAGTGCGATATTGTTTCGCAAACTGAAACTGGAACTGTTACTATGAAATTCTATTATGATGGAAATTCAAAAACTCGCGTTGAATTCCAGTCTTCTGAGACTTCTGGAAGAAATAGTTGCCAAAGAATGGCCGTTATTGGTCAAAATCGAAACAGCGCAACGTTGGGATGCATCAGTGGTGAATCATATATTCCAAACTGCGATTGGCTTATGATGCAATTCAATCAAAGCGATGTTGAAGATGTTGAGCAAACTTATGCAACTCCTTCTGGTTCTCCAGATTACACAAGCCTTCCTCCAACTAGCTATAGTTGCAGGCCTTGGGTTGTTGATCAAACTAAATTTGCAACTCCTGGAAGAGTTTGCAATTTTGAGGATATGATGGGAGGAAGAATGCCTTCCAGATAAATTTTTTCACGCTGACGGGGGAGCCATCATCCCACCCATCCCTCCTTCTGTATGGTGGTTTCCCCCGCATTGAATTATTTTCTGATTCTATTTCTTCATTTCCGTTGATTGTTATCCTTTTATTTACCTTTTTCCCAAATACTATTTTATGAAATTTCCTTTTTAT
Source organism: Microcaldota archaeon (assembly GCA_964590665.1). Lineage (GTDB taxonomy): Archaea > Micrarchaeota > Micrarchaeia > Anstonellales > Bilamarchaeaceae > Bilamarchaeum. The sequence continues at coordinate 13,385 of CAZPWA010000017.1, read as the reverse complement.
ACCAATAAAATTCTCAAAAGTACCTCTGAAAATTACCGAGTAACTACTCTTGAATTCGACTCCTCGTTAATTGATGCAATGCCCGGACAATTTATCATGGTGTGGATTCCGGGTCTTGGTGAGAGGCCTATGAGCATCGGAAACAATTCTCCTCTTACGATTTCGGTTGCAAATGTGGGGACCGTTTCCTCAAAAATCTCATCTCTTAAAGAAGGTGAATCAATTTCTTATCGTGGTCCATTTGGAAAAGCATTTTCATTTCCAAAAAATGCGAAAAGAATTTTGGTTGTTGGAGGCGGCTATGGTGTTGTTCCTATGTTCTTTTTATCAAAACTTGCAAAAGAAAAAGGAATTGAATCAACTGCAATTATTGGTGGAAGAAGTTCAAAAGATATAATTTATCAAAAGAGACTTTCTTCAGTTTGTTCTAATGTTCTAGTTACGACTGACGATGGCTCTCTAGGAAAAACTGGAAATGTTATGGTCGAAGTAATTCCTTTACTTCAAAGTTCCAAATTCGATGCAATCTATTGTGTTGGGCCAGAGCGGATGATGCACGCAATTGCAAAAGCTGCAAAAGATTCAAATGTCTATTGCGAAATAAGCCTCGAGCGATATATGAAATGCGGAATTGGTGTTTGCGGCTCCTGCGATGTGAATGGAAAACTTGCCTGCATCGATGGTCCGATTATAAGTGGAACTGAAGCGTTGAAACTTTCGGAATTTGGAAAAAAGCATCGCGACGCTTCTGGAATACTTAAGGACTACTAGGGTGATTTGTTTGTTAAATAAGGTTTATGAAGATTCTAACTATAGAGAATACAAAATTACTGATTCAAGAATGGTTGAAAATACCTATATTATTTGCGATTCTGCTTCAAAAGAAATTTTACTTTCTCCACATATTGCAGGAAAGCCTCTTCAGGATAAGATGGAATCTGTGGCATATTCTCTTATACATGCTGTTGGAAGAAATGTTCTTAAGGGGAAAAAACTAGATCAAGTTGCCGAACTAATCTTCCTTTCCGGAGGGCTTTATTACCAACTTAACTGTGGCTTCAAAAAGCGATACAACAAAGTCCTCCCTCAATGTTTTCTTGGAATAAAAAGACAGAAAATTGAAGGTTCTGTCGGTTCATTTACTGCAGTTGCAACTTATGAAAATTTTGAATCTCTTCCTGATAAAGGAACAATTATTGTTGGGGATACCATTGCAACTGGCGCAACACTACAAAAAGGAATCTATTTCCTATTAGATGCATATGCTGAAAAAAAATACACTCTTGAAAATTTAGTTATCTGCTCTCTTGCCTGCTCTGTTGATGGCGCAATTCTTCTTAAGGAAATAGAGAAAAAAGTGAAGCTTAATTTTCCAAATGCAAAGGTGCATCTTTTTGTCTGCGGCGAACTTTTCCATTTGATGGAAGATGGAACGGATCTTCGATACCTTTATCCTGATTCAATAATTCCTGATGAGATGAAAAATGCAATCCTCTCTTCCTTTGGATCTGAACTTGGGACTAAAATGAAATGTGCTGTTTTTGATTGGGGAACAAGGTGCAAAAATCCAAAGAAGCACTACCATGAATTTTCTGAATTCGCAACTCATCTTCTTAAATCAAAAATAGAGCCAAAGACAAAGGAAGTTTTGACCAAGATGGTTTCTGAAGTTAATTCTTCTCTATTGTCTTTGGACGATTTGCTTTGATTACTTTTCCAGTGCACAAACACACAAAGAATCCAAGGCAATTTCAAGCATTCTTCCTATTCTTTTTGATGCAAATCTTTCTTCCTTTGATCCGGCTTCTGCAAAAGATCCACCCGGGATTGTTCCAACTACTGTTGAAATCAACCCATTCAATACTTTTACTCTTGCATCTCTTTCAAACTTCCTTGCAATTGTTGCAAGTCCAAAGTGCTCCATCTCTGTTGTTATTGCTCCATATTTTGTTCTAAGGCCTCTTGTTTCTTCCTCATCCGATTCAGCATAAAGCGATTCCTTTGTGAAATTTGCTCCTTCTAAAAGTTTTCCTCTTCCAATTCTTCGTATTGCCGCATTCATTTGCTCTGTTGCATCTATTTGCGGAAAAGTTCCATCTAAAGTGAAACTTCCTCCAAGTTCGATCCATCTTTCTTTGAATCTTTCTAAAGCGCCTTCTTCAAACGGACTTATTATTCCAAGTCTTTGTCTGCTTGTTGCTCCATCTGCAATTGATTTTGTTGCAATTGCAATGTCTCCTATTTTCATGTCTGTAGGCTTTTCTATTATTCCGCCGCAGGTTCCTGCTCTTAAAATTGAAATCTTTCCATATTCTCTTACTTTTCTTCCAATTCTATATTCTATTGCAGCGTTGGCCATTATTTCCCATGCGTTAATATCTTGAGCTGAGCATCCCATTTGCGTTTCAAGAACTGTAATTGGCACTTTTTCTCCTTTGTATGTACGAATTCCAACTCCTATCGCAACTCTTCCTGCAAAAGAATCTCCAAATTTTCTTGCTGCTGCTTCATCTATCAAAACCGGATTTTCAAGAAGTTCTAATGTGCTCCAAACTCTTCTTCTATCTCCAACACATAAAATTTGAGGAGGAATTCTACCTTCATTTTCCTTAAGGTATCTAATTCGTTCGTATCTCCTTTCTCTTTGTAAAAGTGAAACTGCAGTATGTTCTCCAAGTACTAATGCTTTCATCCCACCATCTCCCACTTTATCTGTTTTCCAAAGTCTCTTTAAATCTATTTACTTCCATAACAAATTATGTTCGATGCATCGGTATATGATTTAGTTATTGTTGGAGCAGGTCCTGCCGGCCTTACGGCTGCGCTTTATGCTGCAAAAGCAAAACTAAAATTCGTTGTTCTTGCATCTGACATTGGCGGATATTCAAAATTAATTCCTGAACTAAAAAACTATCCCGCATACGCCGGAAAAACCGGCGAAGATTTTACCTCTTCTCTTCTTGGACAATTAGAGCATTATGATGTGGATATTGATGAAGGGGAAAAAGTTGAAAAAATTCTTTCTCTTCCAAATGGTAAATTTGAGATAAAATGTTCTAAGTCTGTTTTCCTTTCCCGATCTGTCTTGGTTGCAACTGGAAGGTCCTTTGCAAAATCAAAAATCAAAAATATGCGAAAATTCCTCAAAACCGGAAACGTCCGATTTGGTCTTTATGAGCATCCTCAATTCAAAAACCAAACCGTTGCCGTAATCGGTGCAGGTCATGGGGGTCTTTTTGCAGCTTCGATTGCATCAAAAACCGCATTAAAAGTTTATCTTATTGAGCGAGAATCAAAAATCCAAAATACTGGAAAACTAAAGGAGCTTTCAAAAGAACTGGAGCAAAAAGAAAACGTCGAAATACTGACAAATACTCAAGTTCTTGAACTAATGGGCAAAAAGGATCTTGCTGCACTAAAAATAAAATCAAAGAGCCGCACTTCTCTTTTGGATGTTGATTTTGTAATCATTACGACTGGTTATGCACCCAATTCCGATCCGGTTTCTTCGTTGGTGGAATTGAATCCAAAAAAAGAAATAATTGTCAATGATTCAAATATGACCAACGTTCCAGGAATCTTCGCAGCTGGGGATGTAACTTCAATTAATTCAAAACAGGTTGTCGTTAGTTGTGGAAGTGCGGCAAATGCACTTCTTTCAATTGTTGATTATTTAAGAAATGAAGATTAATGGGGATTTTCACCCCTGCGTCAAAATAATCAGACGCTGTTGACTTCTTCAACGGAAGTGCGGTTAAGTAGGATTAATGGTCCGCTTTCCTCAGAGGTTGTTCTAATTCATCATTATATCTTATTGGGATGGTTTATGTTTTTAAATTGATTCAAATAGACGTTTTTATACAAACGACCACTTTTTAAGCATTTCGTTCACTATATTATTTAGAGGTGTAAATATGACTGGATTAGCAGTGAATAGGGTAGGTTTGGGTCATAAATTGGAAGATGGTTCTCAAAGGCGAAATCCAAGAATTCTATTTGCATCTCTTGCTGCAGCTGGCGCATTAAATCTTGGCGGCTGCTCTATTAATCGTGAACGATCCTGCGATTTTGATCTTGGTTCAGGCCAAACTCATTTTGTTCAAAATACTGCAAAGCATCCGACTATTGATGGTGATCACCATTTTCGGTTCGTTGTTGATGTCTCTAGTGTTTCTGTAAATGGCCGAAATTGCACTGTTAATGCAACTTTGGGAGCAACTTATTGCGATTCCACTCGAGTAACTCTAAGGTGCGATCAAACATCATCACATCCTCTTATTTCTACTTCGTTGACTCTTAGGCCGGAAGTAGTTAGAAATGCAAATGGGAATGGCTCTCATGTTGTAATTCATGCAACCTATGTAGGTTCTGAATAATTTTCTTTATTTCTTTACTGCTTTGTATATGAAAACGGTTTCAAAAAAGAACGATTCCTTAAACAATACTTCAACTTCATAATTCATTTTCTTAAGTTTTCTTTTGGTTTTAATTGGTCCATTTAAGTCGCTTTGAACCAAGAGCAAATATCCTCCTTTTTTCAAATAATTATCAAATTGGTCCAAAAAAATATCCAGAACTTTTCTCCCATCCTTTCCTCCATCAAATGCGTGATTTAATGGACCATTTAGTTTATCTTTTAATTCTGTTGGAAGGTATGGTGGATTAAACATTATCACGTCAAATTTTTCTTTTGGAACATTTTCAAAAAGATTACTTTGAATGAATTTTCCCTTAAGCTGGTTTCGTCCTGCATTTTCCTTTGCACATTCAACTGCATCCAAACTTATATCGACTCCTAAAACTTCTGCCTTTGCTTTTAGCGCACAAATTGATGCGATCCCACTTCCACAACCAACTTCAAGAACGTTACTCCCTTTTTTTATCTCTAGTGCTCCTTTTGCCAGCATGAATGAATCTTCTGATGGCTCATAAACTGTTTTTGGAATTTTTAGTTTTAGTCCCTCAAATTCTATTTCCATAAATATTATTAACAGTCGTGAACATTTATATCTTTGGAATATTTCATGGACGAATTGCTCATTTACCTATTTTCAAAAAAGGCCCACTTGAAAAAATTCATTTCAACCACCAGTGAAATTGCTATTGAAACTGGCTTTTCTCAGCAGAGTGTTTCAAGAAAATTAATCGAATTTGAAACTGAAGGGTTAATTGAAAGGTCTGAAGGAATCAAACTCACCTCAAAAGCAGTTGATTCTGTTGTGAATTTGTATAAAACTCTCAAGGATGTTTTGGAGCCTGAGCCATTGGTTTTTGTTGGAACTATTGTGAGCGGTTTAGGTGAAGGAAAACATTATCTTTCAATTGAAGGATACAAAAAAGGTATCAAAAAAGCCCTTGGTTTTGATCCATATCCAGGAACATTAAATCTAAAAATTCCCCAAAATGAACTTTGGAAACGAAACATTCTTACCAATTCCTCACCAATCGAAATTCCTGGGTTTAAATCAAATGATAGGACATTTGGAGGAATCTTCTCATATCGTGTGGAAATTAAAGGCGAAAAAGGCGCAATCATAATTCCCCTGCGAACTCATCATGGTCCAGAATTTCTTGAAATAATTGCTCCCTTTTGCATAAGGGAAAAATTCTCTCTTAAAGACGGGGATTCACTTGAGGTGAAATTATGCTTGAACTAACTGCACTTTGCACAAAAACTTACCGTTCATTTAATGATAGAGAATATCTCTTTTTCGATGGAGATCAGGAATACAAAATAATTGCAAAAGATTATCTTGCAATCGGTTCAATCTATCGTCTTTTTTGCACTCAAAAAGGCAATTCATTTGTTTTGGATAAGTTCGAATCTCTAAGTTCTTCTGATTCGAAAAGTGCCTATGAAAAAATCTGCAAAAAGATAGAATCCAAGGTTTCTCCTGAATCTTCACTTCTTCTTTCAAATGAAGATACTTTGAAATTTAGTGAAGGCTTGTTGACAATTGCAAAAAAACTTTTTGTTGCAAAAAAACTCAATCGCCCTCTGTTGCTTCGGTTTCATGGCGATGCGGATGGAATTTGCAGTGCAATTGCAATAACCTCTTTCCTTAATTGCAGAACATATCAGCAAAATTCTGCGATCTATTCGGTTAGGGATGCTCTTTTTGACATTGATCAATTGGGACAGGATCCAAATCCGTTGGTTGTTTTTGTTGATTTTGGATCTGCAAAAGCGAACTTTGAGGGAATTTCTATCTTACAAAGCGCAGGAGTTGAGGTTTTGATTGTTGATCATCACCCATATGAAGAAAAGCCTCCTTGCACGTATTTCAATTCAGTTGATCACTGCGAAAATGGTTCCAAATATCCAGCTGGATATTTATGCTCTGAAATTGCAAATATTTTGGGTTCATCAAAAGATTCTCTTATGGATTTATCCAAAACTGCATGCGCAGCTGATAAATCAAATGTTTTTGAAATTGATCAAAAATCCATCGACAAAGCTCTTGTTTTGGATTTTCTTTGTGCTCATGCTTCTTTTGGCAATAAATTAGAGTTCTACAAGAGCGTTCTTTCCAAAAATGATCTATTTGATTCGCTTTTAGTTCGATCAAAAGATGAAATTATCGCTTCTTCAAACAAGGCAAAGCGCACAATAAAGGAATCGAGAATTCAAAAAACCCGCTTCTTTGTTTTTTCTCTTGAAGATTCAGTTACTAAGGGAGAATGGCCACCATCAAGCAAAGTCACAACTTTTATTTTTGAGGAATTAGTTAAATCTTTCCCGTCTGATCCGATTGTGTGCATTGGTACAAACCCAAAAACAATTATTCTTAGAATAAATGATCTTGCAATTGATCAAGGATTTGAAACAAATGTGATTGTTGAAAAATTAAAATCCTCAATGCCTGATTTTATCGAATCTGGCGGGGGACACCCAAAAGCCGGTGCAATAAGGGTAAAGGAAGGCTTTGTCAAAGATGTTTTGAATCAGATTTTGCGCAGCTTTGATTAATGCATTAAAAATCTCTTTTGTTTCAAATGCTCTTTATAATTTATTCTGCTAATATTTATTTTAGCAGGGATTTTTATGTTAAAAATTGCAATTTCTGGTTTTGGTAGGATTGGAAAGTCTTTTCTTCGTGCGGCAATCAAGCAGGGTGCTCTTGGCAAAGATTTTGAAGTTGTTGCAATAAATACTCGAAGTCCTGTTGAACATCATGCTCATTTGTTCAAATACGATTCTGTTGCAGGGCGCTTTGATGGAAAAATTGAAGTTACTAACGGCAATTTGCACATAAATAATCATGAGATAAAATGGATTTCAGAAACTGATCCGCTTAAACTTCCCTGGAAGGAATTGGGCGTTGATTTGGTTTTGGATTCAACTGGTGCATTCAAATCCCGTGCTGATGCAGAAAAACACCTTAAAGCCGGAGCAAAAACTGTTTTGATTTCAGCTCCTGCAAAGGAAGTTGATGCAACAATTGTTCCTGGAGTAAATGATCACAAAATAGAAAAAGGGATGACCGTTTTCTCTCTCGCATCATGTACAACCAACTGCCTTGCTCCTGTTTTGAAAGTAATTGATTCCAAATGGGGGATCGAATCTGGATTTTTGAGTACTGTGCATGCTTACACTAATGATCAAAACATTGTTGATGGAAGCCACTCTGATTTAAGGAGGGCAAGAGCTGCTGCAACAAATATCATTCCAACTTCAACTGGCGCCGCAAAAGCGATTGGCGAAGTACTTCCAAATCTTTCTGGTAAAATGGATGGAATTGCCTTTAGAGTTCCTGTTCCTTGTGGATCCATGAATGATATGACTCTTTTACTAAAGCATGAAGTAAAGGCAAGTGAAATAAATGCTGAATTAAAAAGAGCATCTCTTGAGGAATTGAAAGGAATTTTAAGTTACACTGAGGAAGAAATCGTTTCTTCGGATATTGTTGGAACTACTTTCTCTTCCATAATTGATGGAAAACTCACCAAGGCACATGGAAAACTAGTCAAAATTTCTTCCTGGTATGATAATGAATTTGGGTATTCAAACCGATTAGTCGATTTTGTCAAAAAGCTTTCCAAATTCTGATTTTTCCGTCTTTTTCAACAAGCTATCCTAATTAATTTATTTCCCTCTTTATTCTCCTTTATGGCATTAGGAATTGAAGTACTTGCTTCAAATATTGAATCTTTATTATCGACTCTGGCTCCAATAATTTCGCTTATTCTCATTCTTATGGGCGGAATCGTTTATGGTTTAGCACAAACCCAGCCTGCTGAAGTTAGGGGAAAATGGCAGGTTGCTGGGATGGGTCTTTTTGTTGGCGGATTAATTATCGGTGCAATCGCTGGTGCAGCGGTGTTCATTCAACAACAATCTTCTGGTTTACTTAAACCTGCATAATTTAGACAAATCTTCTTTTTGCATCTTCTCTTTCTACTTTTCTATTTATTGATTTGACATATTCTGCATATTTTACAACTAACTCAGGAGCTGAGACTTCTAATCTTCTTACATCTGTCTTTTTTCCAAAACCTGTTAAATCAAGTTCTCTTTCACATCTTGAAATTAGTTTTGCCATTATTCGAATTGCTTCTTGGAAATGGCGCAGGTCTCTTTCCTCTCCTATGAATCTATATCTGTCTGAAAAAAATTCGCCAAAGTTAAGTTCTCCAATTTCTCCCTGTTCGACATTCAATACTCCAAATGTCAAATCTGTTTTCTGATAGATTTCAAATGCACCGTTGGCTCTCTTTCGCTCACTTACAAATTTTTCAATATCTTCAACTCCTATGAAAAATCGCCACGGGTTCATTTCTCCATTATCAAATGCGCTTTGCTTTGATTGGCTTAACATGAAAAGATAATCTAAATTTCTAAATAACGATCCATCGCAAATTTTTGGAAGCCAGCCGCAAATTTCGAAAGTCGTTACTTCTTCTCCATTTCTTCTGACGCTATACGGAATCAGATGTCCGAATCGTAGTGGGGCTCCTGTTGGCATATTTTCTGCTGGTATTTCAGCTGAATTGGGGTATGGAGTGTGAACTGAGTTTGCCCGTGGGGTTGTATCTATGAAAACTTCTCCCTCTATGTGCGGATCGGTTATTGCAACAAAATTTTGCTGGTTGTGTCCTCTTCTATACTGTCTTATTTTAGGTTCAAGTTCAGGGTTTTTTAGTTTTATATCTTCTCTGAGGCAGACTGCTGCAACGTAGCAATCTCTAAAATCCCCATGGCTTCTAAGAAACATATCTCCTTTGGGCGTTGCCTCAAGAGTGTATTTTCCACCTTGAATTAGATTTGAAACTCCTATTTTTTCCTGGGGAACTTTGTGTTCTTTGTAATATTTTTGAGCAATTTCCATAGTTTTGTCTAAAACCATGCAATTTCTGTTATTACAACAATTAAAAAAGAACTCGTTTTTAGAATTCGTATGCGCCCGCCGGGAATTGAACCCGGGCCGCGAAATTGGCAATCTCGAATCATACCGTTAGACCACGGGCGCATGAAATTATCTAATCTAATTTTAGAATTGAACTAATAGTAGATTATGTTTGTGAAGAAAGGGATTTAAACTTAGTTATTTTGGTTTTTTCTACTGAGGAACGCTTAATGAACACTCAGATTCGATTCTCATTAGTAGTTGGGCTGCCCTTCTATTTTGATCAAAGTTTTGGAGTCTTATGCAAACTTTTTCCATTTCAAATTCCACACATCTCTCTAATACTCCATACTCAGGAGCATTTAATCTTCTTATTCCAAAATGTATGTCCCATCTATCTTGTTGGTTATTTCCTTTAATGATGTGGAACTCCTGCATTGGCCCCTCATTTATTGCCTGCGGGCCTATAATACAAATTCCACTACAGTATCTTTCATTTTCTGAAAATTCACCAATTGATACTTGGTATGTTTCATTTCTTGGGTTTGCTATTGTTGCATTTTCTCCAGGTGAAACTACTGCTGCAAGTGATCTTGTTTGTGTACATCTTAAATCACAGTCTGGTTCTGATTGCATCAAAACCTGCGTTTCATTAACTCTATATCTAAGGGAGATTCGCATGTCTGTTGGTCTTTCATCTGTTGCTATATATGTAACTGATGAGCCTTCTCCAACTCCGTGCCATCCAAGTCCCATGTTTAATGAAAAACTGGTCGTTGCGTTTCTTGAATATGGTGTTTTTGGAAATGAATTTGGCTGTACTGTTATTGGAACTCCTGCAAAAATAAGTCTTGATTGAGGATTTCCTTCTGTTAGTATTCCCCTGACTTTTGGAATAGTACAATCTACTTGAGGTGGTCTTATTCCTGGTTCTTGAATTGGATTTTTATTTGAAAAATCTGAGCAGGAAGATGCTGCAATTGCGCTAATTAGCGCAAATTTTCTCAATTTTACCATAAATTTAACCAGCCTTATGTTATTTGCATCTGTTTTAATAGTTGTACTTTTACACCTTTCATGGTTTTGTTTCTCTTTCCTCTTTTCCAAGCCACTTAACTCCCGCATAAATAAGAGGAGTTCCTAAAACTGCAATTGCACATTTGAGCAGCCAGTATGGAATCGATATTTGTATCAAATACCAAACATCGTGTTTTGGAGATATTCCATAAAATGCAATGAACATGAAAATCATCGTATCAACAAACTGACTCACTAGTGTTGATCCAGTTGCCCGCAAATAAAGCATTTTTTCATGTGTCCATTTTTTTATTTTTGCAAATATTTCAATATCTGATAATTCTGCTAAAATAAATGCAATTAAACTTGCAACCATTACTCGAAGGCTTACCCCAAAAACTTTGTTGTATTCTGCTGGATAGAAATCTCGTTTTGCTGATGGAAGTGATACTGCAATATATGTAACAACCATCACTAAAACAAGCGCAACTAATGATCCCAAAAGAACCTTTCTTGCAACTTCCTTTCCTTTAACTTCCTGAATTATGTCTAATGCCAGATACGAAAAAGGAAATATCAGTATCCCAACGCCCGTTTCAAAAATTCCAAAATCTGCAATTTTGTTTCCCATCAAATTTGATGCAATGATGCTTGAAACAAAAAGACCTACTAATATCCAGAATTTCGAATCACTATCCATATTGCATTTCCTGCTATTTTGGACTTTTTAATGTTTCTTTCACATTTTGACAATATTTATAAATATTAAATGAGAGTTATATTTTATGTCACGAATTGTTAGTCTTACTTGTGTTAAGGGTCCTGTCAATTTGGTTACTTCTAGAGAATTTGATCGTTATTCTCCACTCCATGCAGGTGTTTTGGCTACTGCCGATGATCTTCGATCTAAATTCCCAAAGGCAGCCAATGGCGGTCTTTTGGAAGTTGTAAATGATTTACGCAAGGTTGTCAAGGTTTCTGATGCTGCTGATGATGCTCTAGTTAAGTTGTATGGCGCAAATGATCTAAAAGGCCAGATCCGATCACTTCGCGCTTTAAATGGTGCTCTTTTAGCAACTAGAGATTCTTTGGATGGAATTTTTGGCTCTCTTTTGATGGGGGATTCATTGTCAAAAGTTCGCGCACACTTTGTGACTTCTGCTTCATACGCACTTTTGCAAGTTGCTTTAGCCTATGATCTTATTACTTCTGATGTGTCTACAAAAGTTCCTCTTTCTCTTGGCGCCCAAAGAACATTTGAAACATCTTGCAAGATTGTTTTTGAAAAATAATTTCTTCTTTAAATTATTCTCTTCTAATTTTCTTTCATGAATTATCTTAATTGGCTTCATTCGATGTCCGGTATGAAACTGGGCCTTGAAAACATCACTTCTCTTTTAAATCGTCTTGGAAACCCGCATCAAAAATTAAAATTCATCCACATTGCAGGGACAAATGGCAAAGGTTCTGTCACTGCAATGACTTATTCAATTTTGAAAAAGGCAGGATATAGTGTTGGAATGTATACTTCGCCCCATTTAATCAAGTATAATGAGCGAATGATTGTTGATGGAAAATGCATTTCTGATGATGATCTTTTTCGTTTATGTGAAAAAGTTTATTCTGATGCAGTTGAATTAAAATGCACTTATTTCGAGGTTGCAACTGCGATTGCATTTTTGTATTTTCTTGAGAAAAATGTGGATTTTGTGTGCCTTGAAGTTGGAATGGGCGGACGGTTGGATTCAACCAATGTGGTAACTCCTCATGTGAGCGTTATTACTTCTATTGGTCTTGAGCACACAAAATATCTTGGAGATACAATTGAAAAAATTGCATTTGAAAAAGCCGGAATCATAAAAAAAGAAATTCCTGTTGTAACTGCAACTGACGATGTTGCATTTGAAACCATTTTGAAAATTGCAAAAGAAAGAGATTGTGAAATTTATCAAATCAACAAAATGAATTTGACAAAATTAAAGACAAATCTTCTTGGTGATTTTCAAATTGTTAATGCATCTATGGTTTGCAAAGTAATTGAGATTCTTAATCAAAAATATGGTTGTGAAATTTCCTCTTTGGCAATTAAGGAAGGCCTTCTTAATGTCAAATGGCCCGGAAGAATGGATTTTGTTTTTGAAAATGTCCTAATTGATGTTGCCCACAATCCTCATGGCATGAATGTTCTTATTGAAGAATTGAAAAAATTAAAAAAATCCAAATTCAAGAAAATCACTCTGGTTATTGGGATGCTTCGTGATAAGGATTATGCGCAAGTTCTCTCCATGACCGATTCTATTGTCGATCGGATTATTTTCTGCTCTCCTAAAACTGATCGCGCTTTAGCCCCAAATTATCTTGCAATGTATTCCAACTGTTCTCAAAAAATCATAATTCCAAATGTGGATGAAGCTTTTGATTTTGCAATCAATTCAATTAAAAAGGATGAATTGCTTTTAGTTTCCGGAAGTTTATATACTGCTGGTGAAGTTTATGCGCACTTACAAAAAACCAATCGCCTTGGTAACTGGTTCGGCTAAGGGGCTTGGAAAAGCAATTTCACTTCACTTGGCACAAAATGGATATGTCGTTGTTCTCAATTACCTAAAAAGTTCAACTGAGACAAAGGAAACTCTTATTCAAGTTCGCAAGTTTTCCCCCGAATCGATTTCCATATGTGCTGATGTAACTGATGAAAAACAAGTTTCAAAAATGTTTGATCAAATATTTGAGAAATTTGGTTGCCTCGACGTTCTTATAAATAATGTTGGAAATTTTATTTACAAAACTATTCTACAAACTCCTGCTTCTGAATTTAATGATGTCATTTCAAACAACCTTTCAAGCGTTTTCATTTGCTCAAAATATGCAATTGAAATCATGAAGAAAAACAAATTTGGCCGAATAATTTCTTTTGGAAGCTGCGGAGCAGATCGGATGCTCGTTAGGAAATTTACGACTCCCTATTATATTGCAAAAACTGGGGTTCTTCTTTTAACTAAGGCACTAAGTGCCGAAGTC
>CAZPWA010000016.1:0-20785 GCA_964590665.1 Microcaldota archaeon | reverse complement strand
CTCACATTCATAGAGGCGATGTGGTTCGAAAAACCAACAGTGGGAGCCAATTCACTGGGAGCTAAAGAAGTAATAATAGATGCACAAACAGGTTTTTTGATAAATGAGCAAAATTCAAAGGAATATGCAAAAAAGATAAACCAAATACTAAACAATCCTAGGCTAAGTCAAGATATGGGCAAAGAAGCCAAAAATCATGCCCAACGATATAGAATTGAAAACTCCCTCAGTAAACTCACAAAAATCTACAAATTACAACTACATAAGTCGTAAAAAAGATCGATAATCAACGAGAGAAGACCAGAAGGTTTAAATATAAAAAAAGGCGCGATTACTACCTAAATCGAAGGTGAGCATTTGGTAAAAAAGAAAACTGTCGCTAAAAAAATCCCTGCAAAGAAGAAGGAGAAAAAAGCAATTGTCATGAAAAAAGAAGTAACTAAAAAAAGTGAAAAGACAAAAATCAAAAATGACAAGGAGATGGATAAAGAAGCAGTGGTAATGAAGCCTCAAGTAAAGGAAATAGGAATAGAATCAATGAAGAGGATTGCGACAATACTTGCAGATGCACAGGTAAGACAAAGATTGATCGATTTAGGCGGAGAAAATGCAATTGCAATAGTAAGGAATTTTAGAGAAAACTATAGCGATGAAGAAATTTCAAAAAAGCTTGAAATAAAAATTAGCGATGTTAGAGCAACCCTCAATAAATTGCACAATGAAGGACTAGTAAATTACTTAAGAGAAAAAAACAATGAAACCGGATGGTATTCATATAGTTGGGCAATAAATGTCGGAAGAATAGAAAGATGGGCAAGCACAGCACTTTCCAACTCAGCACTAAATTCCGGAGCAGGAGAATACTATTTTTGCTCAGACTGTGGAATTAGCAGCATCATAAATTTTGAATCAGCAATGGATCTGAGTTTCAAGTGCGAAAGATGTGAAAGATCGCTTGAGCATATAGATCAAAATACAATATCCGAATTATACCAAAAGAAAAAAGAATAAAAAATTAAAATCCTTTAAATTCAACAATTTTCTTTTCAAATTCTTCAAAAGTGAGCAAGAAAATAGAATTTCCTTCAACTTCTAATTTTACTTTTAGCGGAAGCGAAGAACCCCAGTAAAGGTTGTTTGAAAAGAGACGTTTTTCAAGATCGCTCTTAAAGAGGACAATCGAAACACCTTTTGAGGAGGTTTTAAGAACTCGTGAGAGCAGATTATCCAATGAAGACTCTTTTAGATTGTAAAAGTGCAGGAAAAACGGCTGACCAAGAATGCTAAGAACAGTATCCGCTTCCTTAGATTCACCAATTGCAGTAAATGGAAGGGCATTGTTTATGCACCAATCACGAACTTTTCTAAAGGTTGCAAGGTATTCAAAAGAATGCTTTGTTTTTGCTTCCCAAGAAAGAAGCCCATAATAGCCTGCATATTCTCCAACAAAAGATTTTGATTTTAATTGGGCCAGCAAAGATTCCAAATTATAATCAGAGATTATGACAGGTTTGCCTGAATAATAAACATCCTTGAAACCATTTTTGATTTCAGAGAGAGTCAGAGGAGTATTCTGCCAGCGGTAATTAGAGTTTACGCGATCAAAAATATTCAAAACCGCATCAACATTCAAAAATACTTTGCTTCGCTCAATTGGAGGGAAATCGGGAATATCCAAGGTAAGGGTTGGGATTTCGGGTCTTGCAAAGAAAACACCAATAAGAACAATGCCTCCAGCAAGAAGCATAGTTACCCAGAAAATAGGATCCTTGAATATTGTCTGAGCTTCGCGCCGCTCAATTGGAACAGTAACATCCAAACCGGTTGGAGAAGTGAATTTGAAAGTATGGGTCCCATAAGGCAAAAAGTCGCCCCCAGTTTTTGAACTCACATCCACAGATATAAATGAATCTGCATCAACAGAAGCTATATTGTAGGTCCCGTATTTTCCATTGTCAACACTCACAGTTAAATCTTGAACAGGAACAGGAGTTGATTCCCTAAATGCCTTAAAGAGGTAAACGGAATTTTTCTCACGATTGTTTCCAAAAGGAGTGACTTCTAAAGTTACAACTTTTAAGTAGCTTTGAGCATACACAGTGCCAAAATCATCAACAAGCGTAACTAAGTATTCGTCCTTTGGAACATCAAGACGAATATCAAATGAAGTTTCAGATTGAACATCAACTTCGCCTTGGGATAAGGAAAGAGTAAGATCTCCCTTGGAATTATAGAAATTTAAGTTCATTGGAACTTTGAGCGGATTTGGAGAAGTCAGGATAGAGTTTAAACGAATAGATTTGCCAGTTATTGAAGAAGGAACAACAGTAGACCCTTCATCAATAAACAATTCGCCTTTTGGAGACGAATTTAAGTAAGAATAGAAAAGCTGCTCAGGTTTTTTTGCAATGCCGCTAAGGCTTCCAATCATGCTAATACGGGCAGTTCCAAAGGAATCAGGAAACGGATTTGAGTAAATTGTTAATGATCCGGAACCCAAAATGGATGAATTGAAAGAATAGGTCTTGTTTTCAGAATTTGGAGTAAGCCAGGGAACTTTTGTAATTATAGACGAAATATCCTTTGCAGCAGATCTAAAGTCCCGATTCTGCCATCCTTTATCCAAAGTTTGGGGAACAAAAATTATTGCGCCATCTTCATATTGGGCAACACTTAAGGAGCCAAAAACCTCAGAGGCAAACCAGCCCTGGGAACGCGTAGTAACTTTATAGAGAGGCTGGAAAAGAGAGATGTCTGAAGTTGATGGAGTTATAGATCTCTCATTAAAGACAAATGGGAGAGAATCCAAAACATTTGAGGGGGTTGTTTTAACCGTTCCATCCAGGTATTTTGTAAATGGCTGACCAATGAAAATGAAAACAAAACCTCTCTGAGTTAGTTTTGCAATATTTGTATTTGAATCAATCCCCAAAAGTTCTTTTGGAATTGCTCCCGAAGGAATAATTACAAATGCAGGCGAAGTAAGAGACTGTAATTCAGACAAGCTTATTTCATTTACAGGAATGTTTTTAGAGCCCAGATTTTCCTTTAATGAGGAGATAAAATCAGAGTATGTCTGAGCATCGGTTCGCTCACTACTCAAAACGAAAACCTCGGAAGGAATTCGTTTCTCATAAGTTGAAATTTGTATTGTGAGATTATCTAAATTTGCAGCTTCCTTATCCAAATTCAAAAGAAAAACATGATCAGTTGAACCACGCTGACCATAGCTTAAAAGCTGATGATCAGCCAAGTTCGAGGAAAATTGAGGAGTTGCAAAATTTTGAACTGGAGTTGAGAGAATTTGGGTGATTTGTCCCTGAACATAAAGTATTCCTCCAACTAAAATTAAAAGAGCAACAAAAACTGCAAGGCCAACCATCTTAAGGTCAAAACCCCCGGAAGGAACAGCCTTTTGGGATTTTTGCGCCAATGAAGATTTTGGAGGCGTTTTTGGTTTGAGGGAAGAATTCAAAGCCATCCGAATTTTTTCAATAGGCGATTTTTGGACAACCTTGTAGTGATTGGAGGATTCAAACTTGCGCCTAACATCAAAGTGGTAGCTTTTTTTTGCAATTTTCATCTTTTGTAGATCATCCATGTGAAAACCTCAAAGCTAATCCAAAAGGGCAAGATAGCCTTCACTAAGAAGCTTGTTAAGAACTTCCTCAACGCGCATTTCAGGAACCTTGTAAATTCGACTAAATTCAGAAACATTTATCGTGCCGTTGTGCTCAAGAATCCACTGCTGCAACTTGGATTTAAGAGAGTCTTCAGGAAGGGATTCCAGTTGCTTTACTCTTAAAGTAAGTTCATCATTAACAGATCGAAGTTCGTAATTTTGAGAAGAGAGAAGCTGATTTTGCTCGCTAAGGTTTTCAATTTTGAGCTTATAGTCTTCCAAATCTTTCTTTGCCGAATCATAAGAGGTGTAAAGCTTGTTGTATTCCATAGTGACAGAACCGGAAATTTCCTTAACAGTGCTTTCAACAAGTTGAAGAATTGAACGATTGTCAATTGAATAATTCTTTTCAACCAACGTGAGAAGGTTCAAAAAGTGTGAGAGCATATCAAGTTTTCTTTTTCTTGGACCGATTTCGGATGGAATGGAATAGCTTACTTCGATTTCAGATTCCCTGAATTTTACGATAGAAAACAAATATGGATTCTTGTTTATATCTCGGCTTTCAATATAGGCAACATTTACAGAGCTTTTTTCAGGAGCAACTTGCAAAAACGAGATAGAGCGAAGTGCAGAAGCAACATCACTAAAGTTTCCAGTTAATTTTGCAATAACCTTAAAACCATCAACCTGGGGAGTAGTTGAAGAAGGAACATTTTTCGAAGCATTTATATTATTAGTTTGAACCATTGTTTTTCACCTCAATTGCAGGGGCATAAACCAAAATAGGAAGAGCCAAAATAAATACGAGTATTATAAAAACGGAAAAAAATGCAAGAAGATCAATTTTGAAAGAGAGAATTGTCACAACCAAAAACAAAAGGAAAACAATTGCGGCAATTGCACTACATATGATGAGATTTCTCTCGAAAGATTTTCTTTTTTTGTTGTATTTTTCCAAATCAGAATTGCAAACGTAGAGTTCATTGTTTTTTACAATTTTCAACTTTGATTTTACATTCCTCAGAAACTGGATGATTGGATCATCCTTAACTTTAAACGAGGAAGCAGGATCAACTTCTTTTTCGCAGAGAATACAAATCTTCATCAATACCAACCAAAACTATTGCTGGAAGTAAACCTGGTTAACTTCCCGGCCAATTCCGCCGGATTTTTTAGCATCAACACGGCCAAAGATGTTGATAAGAGTTTCATCATCAACACCTGAATCTTTTAGGAAGTCGGCAATATTTCTTCTTGCAATTCCAAATCGCTCTAAAGACAAGACAAAGGAAACGACATCCATTCTTCGGCTGTTTCGCTCAAATAATTTTGTCAATTCCTCGATTTTATCATCAGATAAACCAAATCCACGAAGTTTCCTTCTAAATTCATCTCTTAAAAATGGCACACTCTTTGGCACAGAAACGTCCCTCCTTTGCTTAAGTGAGAGAACCTCGCTAAGATCCAAAAATAGCTCTTTGCTTGGCTCTTCACCCTCTATTTTTTCAACTAAAAATGTGGTTGGGTACTTTGTTTGACTAGTTAAAGCCAAATTCACAGCACACTGGCCAACACCCAACTGGGCAATTTTTTCCCTCATATAATTACTAAAGTTCAATGAACCTTGAAGATAATCAAGGAATTTTTCAAATTTAACTTTCAAAATAAAGGTAGTTCCGGCGTTTGAGAAAATAGCTTCACTGATATCAGTTGGATTCTGTGATGCAATAATCATACCGAAATTGTATTTACGACCTTCACGAACAATCATGACGGCGTCGCTGTTTTCATCCTTTCCAATTTTCCAAGCTTCATCCAAAACAATGAGAAGCTTAAGGCCCTTAACATCAGACCAGCCTTCTCGCCTCATTTTTTCTTTAATGAATTGAAGCATAGTAAGAGCAGCAAGAGCACGAGATGGTTCATCAGGAAGACCGGAAAGGTCCATATCAACTAAACCAGAACTAATCAAATTATCCAATTTTACAGTACTTTGCTGGGCAAAAAAATCTTCACCGGGTTTTGTAAATTGCTTTAATCGATATATTGCATTTTCAAGCTCTGCGGGAAATTCATAATTTCCAACTTGGGCTTGCTCAGTTAAAATTCTTACGACATCCTTAAGAGTCGGAGGAAGAAGCGGTTTACCAAGTTCATCCTTTTGTTCAACCATTTCCATGCGGAATTTGTTTTCCAAATATGCTTTTTCAATTGCCTGCTCAGTAAGTCTTCTTTGCTCAGGATAATTTGCAATATCAGTTAAAAGTTCCAAAGTTCGCATAACTTGCTTAATTCGATCATAGGGACGCATTCCACCTAAATCCAGAAGATTCAAGTATGATCCTTTACCAAGTGAAACGATTTTACCATTTGACTGATTTACCCAATCCTTGTATTCTCCTGCCCAGTCAATTATAATTGCATTTGAATTCCAGACAAAGGAAGCTCGAAGCAAAAAGGTTTTGATAAAGTAACTCTTACCAGAACCAGAAATTCCGCAAATTGCAATGTGCGGATTTGCAACATTTTCATATGTCCAGTAAAAGGGCATATTGAATACTTTGGTCCTTCCAATAAAGATGGCAGAGGATGGATCAGAAAATAAAATATCCATTGGGGGTTCCGGAGGGTGAACCAGAATGTCCCTAGAGGACACACCGCGGTTTGAAACCCGATCTAAATGCAACTTTCCTGGAATCATTACAACACACTCTCTTCCAAGTCCTGTGGAGTTATTGGGTAGAATGTTTCCCAATCAAAGCACTTTTTCATTTCTTCGCCGCTTAAACTGACAACTTCCACATTGAGGGCATTCGCTAAAACCGTCTTGAGGGTTTTTGCCTGCTCTTTTGCTTTTGCAGCCGCACCTTCTTTAGAAATATCAGCAGCAGTTGTTTGAGCATATGCAATTACTCCCATGGGCTTAATTCCTTTAATCAATTTGTTTAGTTGGAAATCCCATGCGCTCAGTTCTCTCTCATATTTATCAATTCTAAGAGGATCAGGCTGTGGCTTGTCTCTTTCTCTTGATAAGCGAAGTTGAGCCTCAGCTCGTTTTGTTTCTATTTTCTTTCGCTCTTCTGCAATATCTTCAACATAAAGAAGATAGGAAATTTTTGTAACAAATTTCAAATCAGAAATTGCCCGCTCAAAAAATTGAGAATAAACCATGTTTTCTGATTCGGATTTTTCAACAGTTGATTCAAAAATTCTAATTCCCAAAAATGCAGAAGCATAATATTTTCCTTCGGCCTTTTTGATAATTACATCCTGGCTTGGAGGAATCTCGTGACCCTCATTGTCCATGACAACGACGTTTGTTCTTTGAGTAATTAATGGAAGAATAACATAACCAAATTTCCAAATTACAACTGCCATCGCAGTTCCAATTAATGCAAGAAGACCGCCCAAAATTGCAAATGGGCCTCCTGCAAAAGACAAAATTAAAGCACTTAAAATTCCGCCACCAGCTGCAATTAAAACTGGAATAGGTATCGAACCAAAGCTATTTGCCATTATAAATCCCCGATTAAGCATAAATCGAACGCATCATATATAAAGGAAAGCCTAATTCCACGAGAAACTAGTTGATTTATAAAGACAAATAAACAGTAATTATAACAGATGGAAGTAAAAATAGGAAAACGAGAAAGAGGAAGAAGAGAACACATATTCACTGGAGACGAAGCAGTAGTAAGTAGGATTTGGATGCCCGGATCCAAGTATGATGGGATGGTCGAAAGAATACAACCGCTAAAAAATACAGAAACTTCAGGTACCATAACAATCATAAGGGGAGAAAGAAGCACTAAAGCAGTTCAAATGAAAAGCTTAGTTTCAGACAACCCTCTTTATCATCTAATTAAATTTTATGCAGCCAGATTGGCAAGAGGAAGATTTCCAGAAAATTTCATTGACATTGAAGAACTCAGATACATAAAGAGGGGCAAAGAAGTTGCAAGCGCAATGTATTCTCAATTTATCGAAGATAGCACAAATGAGAGAGAAGCGAGAAAAAGGGCCATGGAAAAATATTACAACTTTAGGAAAAGGGGCAATGATGATGAAGCAGAGGAATTCAAGATAACTGATGAAAACGAACATAGGGAAAAAAGACCCCAGCTTCGAATTTTGATAGAGCGCTTTGAAGAAGAAGGATTTGTGATTGTCCACCCTTGCGCAAATTACCAGGTGGATAAAAGTGGAAATGTGGTTTTTTTCGAGTTGGAGGCAATCAATATCAAAAAGATGGGAATCAGAAATGCAACAGAACTATTACTAACATCACTCATAGAAAGCGCAGAAACAATCCAAACAGTAAGAGGAGAAATTAAAGTAAATAAAGCAAAAGAAAGAAAAATTAATGGATCCATTGAAAGAAAAATGAGATCAAGAGAGTTCTTCAGAGGTTTAGTTAGTTGGATAGGAATTAAATCAATACTTACAGAAACAAACCCAAGAGCAATAAAGATAGGAGAATTTGAGTTGGAAGAAATAGAGAATCCGGTGAGGAACTGGGTGGAGAGAATAGGAAATAAAGAAAAAATAAGAAGAATAGACGAATTTTCCCAAGAAGTAGATAAAATGATCAGGAAGATAGTTCATCCAAATGAAGTATTTGATTTTATTGAAGGGCCCGTTTAACAATCTCCCTAGATTTTCCAACATAAGTTGAATAGTCAAAGAGTTTTTCTGCTTCATCTTTGGATAAAATTCCTTTTTTAACTACAAGATCTTTCATTTGAAGTTTCTTTTCAAATGCTTCCTGGGCAACGTTTCGAACCTGCTCGTGAGCCTCCTGCCGCCCAATATTTTTCTTTTCAACAAGATGAATCATCAAACGCTCAGACATTATTAGACCCAAAGACAAATCAAGATTTTTCTTAATGTTTTCAGGGTGGAATTGTAAACCAGAGAGAATTTTATTCATCTCTAAAATCATATAATCAAGGCAGACAAAGCTTCCAGAAAAGATCACTCTTTCATTTGCAGAGTTGGTCAAATCCCGTTCATGCTCAAGTGCCATGTTTTCAATTGCAACTTGAACGTTTGATCGAACTAAACGTGCTAAAGAGCACACTCTTTCGCTTTTATGGGGATTTCTCTTTTGAGGCATTGTGGAAGAGCCGACCTGCTTTGCACCATAATATTCATACACTTCTCCAATTTCACTTCTTTGTAAATTCCTCAACTCCTTTGCAATTTTTTCAAGAGTTGCAGCATAGATTGCAAGAGAACAAAGAACATGCGCATGCCGATCTCTCTGGATTACTTGGTTTGAAGTTAAATCAGCAGACAAATCCAGATCAGTCATTACAATTTTTTCAATTTCAAATGCCTTGTCTCCAAAAGTTGCCATTGTTCCAACTGCACCAGACATTTTTCCAAAGGCAATTTGTTTTTTAGAATCTTTTAATCGCTCAATATTTCTCAAAAGTTCCTGATAATAAATTGCAAATTTCAAACCGTAAGTAGTAGGAACTGCATGCTGCCCATGAGTTCTTCCAACGCAAACAGTATCAATGTGATCAAGAGAAAGTTTTTTTACAGTTTTTAAAAGGCCTTGTGAATCTTCTAATAATAAATCAAGTGCTTCAACAAACATCATTGCAGTTGCAGTATCCTCAATATCATAACTAGTTGCACCCAAATGGATGTATTTTCCCGCATCTCCTGCTTTTTCAGTAAATGCCTTAACCATAGCCATTAAATCGTGATGAATTTGAGATTCGATTTCTAAAACTCGATCCAGTTTTACGCTATCCATTGCAAGAGAGAGTTGATTTGGAGCTTCTTTTGGAATTGTTCCAAGTTTTGCATGTGCTTTAGCCAAAGCAACCTCAACGCGCATCCACCTGCGGATTTTTGCCTCTTCTTCAAAAATTCCATTCATCTTCGTTGCATATCTTTCTTCAAAAGGAGAAATAGCCATAAATATAATCAAGTGAAATTGTTTTTTATGGCTTTGCAATTATTAGCATAAAAAATAAGAAAAAATGAGGGTAACTCAAAAAAAGTTCCCCGAAAATCTTTTAAAGACATGTCATAGATATACAGACTCCAACATCACAAAAATACTTCATTAGTTAGGTGGATCGATGGGTTCAAAACCAAGAAAATGGAAGAAGAAAAACAGAATGCGCTGGAAATGGGTCAAGAAAAAGAGAAAGAGACTCAAGAGAAAAATTAGAAGAAGAGTCGGTGACCTATAGATGAAAAGAACTGAGTTTTTGCAGCAGATGCTCGAAATAGACAGAATTAGAGACGCTGCAAGACCTCCTCCTCTTCATGTTGAACATATTTTTGGAAGAGGATTCTTCTACGAAGAAAGATTTCCAGGTTCATGTAGAGGAGAAAGAGTCTGGTCTCCAGATAATCCAATGAAAAGATAATTTTTTTAATTTCATAAAATTCTAATTTTTTCAATCAATTAATAAAGAAACAAGTAACATTACTCACCTATGAGCGAGATAGAAATTCCAAAAGAGATAGAAGGAAGCATAAGTAATGAAAGAGTTGATTTCAAATTAAAATGCACAAGAAGTGAACCGCCAGGCAAAACACTTGGAAGCATGCTCAGCGGAGTATTGTGGTTAGGATTTTCACTCGTTTTTGTGATACTCTTTTTTGGACCAATATTTCTGGGAGAAAATATGGACATAGAAGTTAATGGAAAACCAACAACAGTCGGGCCAAATAATAATTTGGAAGTGCTTGCAATTCCCGCACTCATAATGGGGGTTTTTCTAATAATAGGAGGAGTATTCACGCTTGGCCCGCTAACACGACTTGTTACTAAAAACGAAGGGATATTTATTGGAACCGATAAAAGACTCATAGTAATTTCAAGCGAAGGAACAAAATCCATAGACTGGGAAGAGTTCAGAGGAACAATAAGTGTCCTTGGTGGGATGGATAAGGGATTTGTAGAATTAGTTCTTCAGGAAGAGGAAATAGTGAGAAGAAACAAAAGATCTTATGCAGTTCCCAAAAAGATATATATACAGGCAGGCGAAAAGGCATTTGAAATAAGCGAAATGGTTAGAATAAGGATAAAAGAGAATGATCCAACGCCATCAAAACCCTCCTGAACTACGAGGATAAACGTTTTTAAACACATCTATACAATTTAGAGTAGTAAAAAACCCGCAAAAACTACATTCTCGCATTAGAATTCAAACTAATTTTCGAGAGTAGGAGGGAGTTTATTATGGATAAGAAAAAATTCACAGATGCACTAAATCGTGCAATGGAAGAAAAAGGAAAGAAAAAATTCGTTCAAAGTGTTGAATTAATCATCAGCATGAGAGGAATTGATTTTACTAAATCTGAAAACAGACTTAACTTAGATATCGTCCTTCCAAAAGGAAAGGGAGGAAAAGAACTAAAGGCAGCTGTTTTTGCAGAACTTGCTCTTGGTGAAGAAGCCAAAAAAGGAGGAGCAGATTTGGTAATTTATCCAGATCAAATCACATCCTATGCAGAAAAAGAAAAGTTAAAGGACATTTCAAACAACTACTTCCTTTTAGCACAGCCTAATTTGATGGGCCAAGTGGCAAAAGCAATGGGTCAGGTTTTAGGTAAAAAGGGTAAATTGCCAAAACCAGCAGTAGGCAACATGAAAGAATTGATCGAAAGAAGCAAGAAAAGTATCAGAATCGCATCAAAAGGAAAATACTTGCCAGTTGCACAAGCATTCATTGGAACCGAAAGCATGAGCGTCGATCAATTGGTTGAAAACGCAGAAGCGGTTTACGAAGCAGTCAAGAACAAAGTGAGTGAAGGAAACATAAGATCCATGTATGTTAAACTCACAATGGGTAAACCAGCAAAAGTAGGTTAAATAGGTGAAAACAATGGCAGACAAAACTTACAAAGTTGATGTTAATAGAAAAACAATCAAAGAAAAAGTACACGAAGTAAAGGAAGCATTAACTCAAATTAAATCATTCAAGAGCTTGGTTCTCTTGGATTTAAGGCAGCTTCCGGATGCGCTTTTCCAAAGCTTAAGAAGAAAAATAAGACAAAATGGCGGAAAAGTATTGGTTTTAAGAAAGCCAGTTGCAAGCAGAGTACTTAGCGGAGTACCAAAGATGGCAGACTACGTAAAGGAATGCAACAAGCCAATGGCATTTATTCTAACAAACAGCTCACCATTTGAAATGAACAAATTCTTCAATGAAAACAAGAAGAAGAGAGCTGCAAAAGTTGGAGAAATTGCAACAAGCGAAATTATCGTTCCAGAAGGAGACACTGATCTTCCTCCAGGTCCAGCACTTTCAGAATTGAAAGCAGCAGGAGTAAATGCTCAAATCAAAGCAGGAAAAATTGCAGTGATGAAAGCAAGTACTGTTGCAAAAACAGGAGAAAAACTCACTGTACAAAAAGTAAAGGCATTGCAATCATTGAATGTAAAACCATTTGAAGTTATGGCAAAATTCGTAATTGGTTTTGATGGTTCATACATTTATTCAAAGCAGCTTTTGGATGATGCAGAAACAGTGCCAGCCGATTTGGGCAAAGCACTCAGTCAGGCATTAAACGTATCATTAAACGTAAATTACCCAACAAAGCAAAATGCAGAAGTACTTTTAGTACACGCATTGAAGCAGGGTATGAACGTCTCCCTAAATGGAGGATTATATTCATCAAGCGCATTGGAGCGGCTTCTCGTCTCTGCAATAAGGCAGGGATCGGCTCTTGATAGCTTGGAGAAAAAGTAAATGATTTTGAGGTGTATATAAATGACTAAAGTAGATCCATATTTGCACGCAGTCCTCGTTTTGCACGGGGCAGGAAAAGAAGCAACTGAAGCACACATTGTTTCAGTTGTAAAGGCAGCAGGTGTCGAAGCAGACCACGCAAGAGCAAAAGTTCTTGCAGACGCAGTAAAAGGCGTTAACTTCGAAGACCTATTAAAGCAATCCACTATGATGGCAGCAGCACCAGTTGCAGCAGCACCAGCATCAGGCGGAGCAGCAGCTAAAGAAGAAAAGAAAGAAGAAGATACCGGTAAGAAAGAAGAACAAGCAGCAGAAGGTCTTGCAAGCTTGTTTGGTTAATCTTTTCCTTAAATTTTTTTATTTTATAATTTTTTATCAAAATAAGACTGATTCTAAAGAAAATCCAATATTACAAATTGCTTCTAATTGGAACTATATCTGCAAGAATGGATGGGCCATTTATCCGAACTAATCGGGCTAAATCATGAACAAATGAATGAGCAGAGTCTTCTCGCTCAGTGCGCGGGGGTTCTCTAAAGGACATACGAAGAAGAACTCACAGAAGACTTATATACCTTATTTTTGTTAGTGTTGCATGGGAGAAAAAGTAGATCAAATAATAAAAGACATAAAGTCACTAAAAATACAAGGTGCAAGAAACGTTGCAAGAGAAGCGATACGTGCCCTTTCAATAAGCGCACAAAAAACAAAGGCAAAGGATGTTGAAAAAGCATACAAGGAACTTCTAAATGTCGCCCAAAAATTAACAAACTCAAGACCAACAGAACCAATGATGCGAAATATGATTGAAGATTCATGCAGGTTTGCACTTATGAGAATAAGAGAGCAAAAAATCGAAAGCATCGAGGAGTTCAAAAACTCAATAGCAGAAAAAGAAGAAAAGCTTGCAAATGAAATGGAAATTGGTGCAAAAAAACTCTCACAAAATGGAGCAAAACTAATTCCAGATGATTCAACAGTTTTAACTCACTGCCATTCATCAACTTCGACAAAGGTATTGATGGAAGCAAAAAAAATGGGCAAAAAATTCAAGGTAATTTGTTTTGAAACACGACCAAGATACCAAGGAAGAAAAACTGCAAAAGAATTGTTGGATGCCAAAATAGACACAACACTGACAGTTGACGGGGCAATGGCACTGATGATGAAAAAGGCGGATATGGTAATTGTTGGAGCTGATTCAATTACATCTAGAGGAGATTTGATAAATAAAATCGGAACATCCACTCTTGCACATATGGCACATATGAATGATGTTTCATTTTACTGCGCAGCAGAATTATTCAAATATAATCCATTAACGCTTATGGGGGAAAGAGAGAAAATAGAAGAAAGGGATCCAAAAGAAGTTTGGGAAGAGGCACCAAAAAAACTAAAAATAAAAAATCCAGCATTTGAGGCAACTTCATCAAAATACATAAATGGATTTATAACTGAAGCAGGAGTAATACCGCCTCAGGCATTATTTTCAATTGCAAGTGAAAAACTTGGCAAAAAAATAGAATTTGGTGAATACTAATGACAGAATACAATGAAAAAACCACGAAAAAAGTTGATGTTTGGAGAGTAAAAAAATACATAGGCAAAGCCAAAATCCTCGACATGCAGGCAGGCAAAAATGTCATTGCACTTAACAAAGATGAAGCAAAGGAACATGATATTTACTGGGGTTTTAGAACAGAAATTGCATTTAAAGGAAAAAAGGCAGTTGCAATAGTCGATGTTAGCGATGGTGAAATACGAAGCGGAGAAGTTGGAGTATACAAGGACGTTGCAAAGAACTTAGGAGTCAAAAAGGGAGACCAGATAGAAATAATTCACTTAAATCAGCCATCATCCATTGCATACATTAAGAAGAAATTAGACAAGCAACCGCTAAATGAGCAGGAAATTAGAACAATAGTAAAGGAGATAATGGAAGATAAATTAAGCGAGATTGAAACATCAGCATGGATCACAGCGGCATACATCAACGGCTTTAGTGATGAAGAAGTTATTGCACTTGCTCATGCAACAGTAGATTCTGGGGAAGCACTCAATTTAGGCAAAAAGCCAATAGTAGACAAGCATTGTATCGGAGGAGTTGCAGGAAACCGAACCACGATGTTGGTTGTTCCAATTGTTGCCGCAGCAGGAATATACATTCCAAAAACATCCAGTAGATCGATCACATCAGCAGCAGGAACTGCAGATACAATGGAAGTTTTGGCAGATGTTACATTTAGCATTGAAGAACTCAAATCAATTGTTTTGAAGGCAAAAGGAGCGATGGTTTGGGGAGGCGGAATGTCTCTTGCTCCAGTTGATGACAAATTAATAAAAATAAGACACCCTCTTTCGCTGGATCCAGAAGGAATGCTTTTGGCATCAATTTTAGGAAAGAAAAAATGCGTCGGAGCCCAATACGTTTTAGTGGATATTCCAGTTGGTAGAGGAGTAAAAATCCCATATGTTGAAAAAGGAAATGAACTTGCAAAGCATTTCATCAGAGTTGGAGAGAAACTTGGAATGAAAATCGAATCAATAATAACAGATGGGGCAGAACCAATTGGAAATGGAGTTGGTCCAGCACTTGAATGCGCAGATGTCCTTCAAGTACTAAATGGAGATGGACCAAGCGATTTAAGGCACAAGGGAATTTTGATGGCAGGAAAACTATTGGAACTTTGTGGAAAGGTTTCAAGTGGCAAAGGATACAAAGCCGCAGAAGATTTGATAAATTCCGGAAAGGCACTCAAAAAATTCAGAGAAATAGTTGAGCTTCAAGGCGGAGACAAAAATGTT
This sequence comes from Microcaldota archaeon, assembly GCA_964590665.1. GTDB lineage: Archaea > Micrarchaeota > Micrarchaeia > Anstonellales > Bilamarchaeaceae > Bilamarchaeum. Next base: position 5,632 of record CAZPWA010000016.1, on the reverse strand, counting down.
CGCGAATCAGACTTGCCAATAGGAAAATACTCGCACACGATAACTTCTGAAGTGAGCGGAAATATTTTCCATATAGATAATAAAATAATGTCAAAAGTGGCAAGAATTGCCGGATCTCCAAAAGATAAAGGGGCAGGAGTATTCATACACCGAGTAAGAGGAGATCGGGTTGAAAAAGGAGATAAGCTATTCACAATTTATGCTGAATCAGAAGCAAAATTAGATTTTGCAATTAAAGCAATGCAGGATTTAGAACCAATAGAAATGAGAAAAATGGTTTTGGGGACAGTTGATTAACATGACAGGGGTTGAATTTGCAATTTCACAGGGAGCAAGAAGCGCACAAATAGCACAGGAAATAAATTCGGTAATAACAATGTTGCCAAGAGAAACAGGAGACTATTTGATTAGGGCATTGAATCAGGGAGTCATGCCAGTTGGGGCAAATACAGTCCCACTTAGAATGTCTCCAGAGCAGGCAGCACATGTTTTTTGCGATGAATTAGTTAGAATGAGGGACATTGCAAACCAAAGAATCAACCCAACTAACCAGCAAGAAAGCGTTGCAGCATTAGCACTATCCAGATTTAATACTCCTGAAGGAATAGACAGGTTTGTTAGAAGAGAAACAAATATGCTGCGGGAAATGGCAGGAGAAGTAAGAATTAATCCTCCAGCGCGGGTAAATGAATTTAGCGGAAGCCCTCAGCAAGTGCAAGCACAACTTGAAAGAGAACTTGGAGGAGCAGTTGGAGTTAGAGGCAGATTCAATTCTCCTCAAGAGCCCCAAAGAACAGTAGTTGCGGAAGAAACAAGAATTGTTGCCGGTGCCCCACCACAAGAAACAAATGCTTCTCAAGCACTTGAGAGAATGCAAAGAATTGCAACAAATTACGGAATACGGATGGAAAGAAATGAGGATCCGACAGTAACGTTTTTGCACACACGTGAAAGGCTGGTAGGATACATACAATCCATGGAAAGCGGAATGCTCCAAATCGATGGAAGAAATGTTGCAATTAATGAAGCAAGCCCGACCCAAATTCCACCCGATTTCCAAAGAATACTTAGAAGATATGGAGGAAACACGCAAACAGGAATTGAAGCGTTAAGAGACGATCTTAGAAGTTTGGATGAAAACTTTAGGGAATTAAGACGAGAAAATACACCGGCAGAAAGAGGAGCAAGAGTAGTGAATCCAGTTAGGGAAGAAACAATCACATTCGAAAATCCAACAGAAGTTAGAGGAACAAGAAGACCAACAATACAGGCAGAGCCAACACGGCAAGAGAGGCCAGAAAGAGAGATAAATTTACCAGATGCAAATGTCACATTAAATGAGCCTCAACTAGGATCTAGCAGAAGGCAAAGAAGGTCAATTTTGGATATGCCCGAACCAGAAACTAGAATTGAATCTCCGGTAGAGCCAGTTGTTCAAAGACCAGTAGTTCCACAAACTCGGCCAGTAGAAAGACCAATACAGCAGCCACAAACAATAGAAATTGAAAGACCAACCGAGGTAGTTCTTCCAGTTACAGAAATAAGAGCAACAAGACCAAGAGAACCGGAAAGAGTTCCCGAACCGGTTGAAACAAGATTAGAGCCAACAATAATAACCGGAACAAGAAGAAGAGAAACTCCTCAAGTCGAAGCAACTCCTCAGGAGCAACCAACAAGAGTTGCAGCAGCTCCCAGAACACTTTCACCAAGAGACAGAAGAGCAGCGCATGATGCAGCAACAGCAGTAACAAGAAGTCAAGAGAGAATAGATGAATTGACAACAAGAATAAATGAAAGGCTTGGCGAAATAGAAAGAGGAAATCCAACTCCAGATTTAGTCAGAAGAGTTGAAACTCAATTAAGATTATACACAACGCAGGTGAATGCCGCAAGAAGCGCAGTTGAAAGAAATTTAAGAGCACTTGAAAGATTTGATGAAACAAGATTTGATCAGGAATTAAGAGGAGAAGTTACTCAAGCCAAGGCAGCAGTTATTCCAACGGTTCAAAGTGTTGAGGAATTAAGAAGAAGGGCAACAGCAGTTAGAGAAAGAATTGCAAGAGTTCAACCAACCGCAGCACCGACACAAACACAACCCACAGCAAGGGCAACAACCCTTGCAGTTCAAGGGGCAGAGCTTGAAAGAACACGAGAGAGAAGCGGTCAAAACCCAGGTGCATACAGCCTCACAATCACACCTGCAACACGAGGAGGAATCGATGTGCAATTGCCACTGCGTTTTAGAAGCGGTGTCGAAGACAACGCGCCAGTAGCAGCAGACGTAAATTTAACAATCACACTGCAAGACTTGGCAAGAGATGGCGGATATGCAAGAATATATGCCGCAATTTCAAGAGCATGGAGAGTAATTGGACGAGATAGCGGAGCAGGAGTAATTCCTTTTATGCCAGATAGAAGCTTCAATATGACATTAAGAAACGCGCTCACGGCAATGTCAAGAGGAGTTAGAGGTCCAGATGCAGAAGTGTTTAGAAATGCAATTGCAGGAATTCCAGCTCCTCAGGCCCTAAGAAGAACAGCAGATGGGGCAATTGATTTAAGCCAGTACTAATACGTTTTTCGTAATAGTTACTACGATTTTTATATTTTTTCATTCTATTTACTACGAAATAGGTGAAAAAATGACAGAAAAATTACGATGTTCAGTTTTAGGAGCGACAGGAGTAGCAGGGCAGCAATTCATTGCAAGTTTAGAGAATCATCCGCAATTTGAAGTTGCTGCGGTTTATGCATCAGAAAGAAGCGCAGGTAAAAGATATGGAGAAGCGGCAGTTTGGCATCTAGAAGGAGAAATACCAAAATCAGTAGCAAATTTAGGAGTAAGAAATAGCAAAGAAGTTCAAACACAGCTTGGGGAATTTGATTTGGTTTTTTCAGCACTTCCAAGTGAGGAAGCAAAAGATTTGGAAGGAATCTGTGCAAGAAGATTGCCAGTAATTAGTACTGCATCAGCATACAGATATGAAGCAGATGTTCCAATAATAATTCCAGAAGTGAATATTGAACATTTGGAATTGATAGGAAGGCAAAGAAGCAGAGGCTGGGAAGGATTTGTTTTACCTGGGCCAAATTGCACAACAGTTGGGTTAGTCATTAGTCTTGCACCGATTATCGAATATGGAATTAAACGAATCATAATGACATCTGAGCAGGCAATTTCAGGAGCAGGATACCCTGGAGTTAGCGCACTTGATATTGAAGGAAATGTAATACCTTACATAGCAAAAGAAGAAGAAAAAGTTACTGCAGAAACAAGGAAAATATTGGGCCAAGTGAGAGAGGGAGAAATAGAAAATCATCAAACGCGAGTTTCTTGCACATGCACAAGAGTTCCAGTTAGAGATGGGCACACGCTTGCAATAACAGTTGAAACACAAAAACCGATAACAGTGCAAGAATATGTTGAAGCGGTTGCTGCATTTAATAGGAAATTTAGAGAGCGATTTGGAGATTTGTACTCAACGCCAAATGAATCAATTGTAATTAGAAGTGAATCAAATAGACCTCAGCCAAAAAGAGATGTGAATATAGGAAATGGTATGACTACAGTTGTTGGAAGAGTAAGAAGAGCAGATGTTTTTGATAATGGCCTGTCATTATTTGCACTTTCACACAATACTTCAAAAGGAGCAGCAAAGGGAGGAGTCTTTGTTGCAGAGCATTTGCTTAGAGAGGGGATAATAAGAAGAAAATAATTACCATTTTTTTAATGAAATGTAGGTTTTGGTTTCCAAAACTGAATTTATTTTTCTTATTCTGTCTATTTTTTCATCTAATTCCTCAAGAGAAGTTGCTTCAACAATCGCACAAGCGTCAAAATCCCCAGAAATTTCATATGCTTCTTTAGATAAATCAAGTTTTGAAATTTCATTCATCATTTTCTTTGTTTCATCTTTAGCCTTGACCATTACAATTGCGCAAACTCCACCTTTTGTTCCGCTTTCAATTGTGAATTTAGAAATTATTCCATTTTTGAGAAGTTTTTCAATTCTATTTCTAACTGCCCCTTCAGTAAGGGAAACCTCTTTTGCAATTTGAACATTTTTAGTTCGCGAATCCTTTTTCAAAAGCTCAACAATTTTGACATCAATTTGATCCATAAATAATACACCAAAATAAATATTTCATGAATACTCAAATACTACGATAATCGTAATAAATAAACTTATTTATAAAGATTTCGTAAAACTAATACGAATACAAGAAAACATTTTCGATAACTTAGGTGAACTTATGCAAAATCTAGTCGTTAAAAAATATGGAGGAACTTCAGCTGCAACAGCCCATTCATTTAGATTAATGTCAACTCAGGTTGAAACTGCAATAAAAGGAGGGGAAAGTCCAGTAGTAGTTGTTTCTGCTCCAGGAAAAGTAAACGATCGAAATGACCCAGAAAAAATTCTTCCAAGAGACCTTCCAAAAGTAACAGACTTATTAATAAAATTGGCAGCAAATCCAAGCGAAGAAAATATTGCACAACTGGAAAGAAGATTCAGAGTTATTGAAGAAGGATTGAATTTGGGAGCAAATGTAAACGAAGCGGAATATAGAGAAAAAATTGCACAAAGAACCTCATTAAATAGAGGAGTTAATCCAGTTGCAGCACTGGGAGAAGAATGGAATGCCTACCTATTAGCACGACACTTAAGAGCGATCGGGATCAATGCACAATTTATCGATCCAACAGAAGCAGGACTTGTTTTTGAAAAAAGAAATGGAGTAAATGAAGTAAATGAATCACTTTATCCAATAATAAGAAGAACAATAGAAGCACTCGTTTCCGAAGGTGTGGTTCCGGTCATTCCGGGTTTCTATAGCAGAGATGCGCAAGGAAATGTAGACGTCTTTAACAGAGGAGGAAGCGACAAAAGCGCAGCAATAATTGCAGCAGCAATTGGCGCAAGATTTGATATGTATACAGATATTGATGGAATAAAAGTTGTTGAGCCGGAAATTGCAAAAAATGCTCCAAAAATAGAAAGAATGAGCGCACGGGCCCTTTCAGAATTAACTTTAGGTGGTGCATTTGGAGTTGTAATGCACGAAGCAACAATTCCTCTTTTACGAAGAGGAGTTACCATGCGGGTTCTAGATACCTTTGATTCAAATGGATCAGGAACTTTAGTGCTTCCAACTGTTGATGCAAATGAAAGAGAAATAACTGGAATTGTCGCAAGAGGAGATTATCACCAGATAACAGTAAGAAGTGCAAGAAGTGCAAACGTACAAGCATATATTGCAAGAGTTGCAGGAGAATTTGCAGCTGCCGGAATTTCTATTGAAGGAGTTAGTTCTTCAGTAAACGAAACAACAGTTTTAGTTAAAGCTGCGTCAATGAAAGATGCAAGAATTGCAAGTAACGAACTTTGCCAGAGGCTTTCGGCAGAATTTGATACAGATGTTCCTGTAACAGAAAGAAGAGGAAATTTGGTCGCACTCGTTGGAGAAGGAGTAAATACTGGAACAATGCGAAGGGTTTTTGGAGCACTTGATCGAGCGCATTTGGAGCCTCAATCGTTCCAGAAACAAGGAATTACAACAATACTTGAATTTGTTAATGGTGCAGCAAAAGATGCAGCGCAGGCAATATATCGGGAATTTTTTGAATAAA
>CAZPWA010000015.1:0-21916 GCA_964590665.1 Microcaldota archaeon | reverse complement strand
CTTTCTCATATTTGCTTAAAAATTTCATTCTGGGCTTTATCGGATTTAGGTGGTTTAAGAAATTTGATCTTGCATTTGACACTGAGCCGCATTTTGCAATAAGCGCAATAGCCTCTCTTTTCCTTGCAAAAAGATCTATTGGTTATAATTGTGGAAATCGATCAAGACTCTACGATATTAATGTAAATTATGACGATTCCTCTCATACTGTTTTTACTATTTGCAACCTTCTTTCTCCGCTAAATTTGTTTCCAAAACCCAAAAATCTTATCCTTCTTAAATATTCTCAATCTGATGAAAAAATTGCATCTGATCTGATTTCTTCATTTAATTCCAAAACTGATCGATTCATAGGTTTTCATGCCTTTTGCGGACCAACTGCATCAACTCGAGCTTGGCCCTCTGAGAAATTTGCATCACTTATTGATCTGATTCTTTCATCATTTCCCAATCTTAATGTCGTTCTAACTGGTTCTCCAAGTGAAACTTCTTCAATTCAAAATCTTTTTTACAAAATAAAAAATCCCCAAAAAATCCAAAGAGTGAGAATCGCTACTAACTTAAGTTCCGGTTCTCTCTTTGCACTTTTGGAAAAACTCACATTATTTGTCTCAAATGATACTGGCCCTATGCATGCAAGTGCGGCAATGGGAACTTATACTATTGGTCTTTTTGGTCCAGAAACTCCACGAAGATATGGCCCATTTCCCCTTGAAAAAAACTTTGCATTTTATAAGGCAGAGCACCCTCCTGTCATAAATGTTCATTTGAATCAGTTTGGATCCAAATCCTGTGATGGCGAATGCCTTCGAGCAATAACTGTCGATGAGGTATTTTCAAAAATAAAGGAGAGACTTAGCCAATAAACACTTTATTCCCCTTTTTAAAATATTGCAATTATAATTTTTTTACTTCGGTGTGAATTCATGATTGAAGATATTCTTTTTGGTAAATTATCCCTTCCTGGAGAAATGCTCCGGGTTTTCGTTGCGATTTTTGGTTTGATTGTAACCTCCTACTACGATCTTTTCAATAAAAAGAATGTTCCTGATAATCTTTTGTATGCATTTTTGGCCGTTGCATTTTTGGTCAATCTTGTATTTTTCGAAAGCACTCTTTTCTGGTTTTCTCTTGTATTGGCACTAATTGTTGGGCTAATTGGCTACGTCTTTTATCGACTTGGTCAAATTGGCGGAGCAGATGTTTTTGTTTTGGTGTCAATTGTGCTTCTCCTTCCGATTCATCCATCGTTTTTGGCAATGCCATTTAACCTTCCATTCATATTCTCCCTCTTCATATTCTCGGGAGTTGTGTTTGCCTTATTTGTAATTGCCTATTTTGGATTCAAATTAATTCAGGGAGAATCCAAACCCAAACTTCTCTACGCTTTGATGTTTATCCCCTATCTGATTTTCGCCTATGTTTATACAAGTTCTTTCCTCTTTTCTCCGGTTTACTTCATTTTCGTATCTTTGCTCCTCTTCTCAGCAATCTTCTTTTTGATGTATCGGGATTCAATGATGTCTATTCTTGCAGAAGAGCTTCCTGTTTCTCAATTAGAACCTGAAGATGTTTGTGCAGTTGAACTAATGAACAAGGATTTGGTTTCACACTACAAAATCCCAAGACTTCTAAAACAAGAGGATATTGATCGATTGAAAAAGAGCAAAGTCAGTGAAATTTGGGTATATACAAGGCTTCCTCCATTTTTACCATTCCTTCTTGTCGGAACTGTTTTGGCTCTTCTTTTTGCAAGGAGCCTAATCCTTATTTAAATTTTGGCGAGTTTGATTAATCATGGACATAGTCCTCTTAATCAACTACATAATTGCATTCATTTCTCTTTTCTCTCTATGTGTTTTCATCCTCATCTTCCTTAAACATAGAAAGGACTATTTGCAAAATCCCTCTTGGAGGGGAAACACTCCAAAAGTTTCAATTGTTCTTCCTGCTTATAATGAGGGAAAATATATTGCAGAATGTCTTCAGACAATTACTGAATTGGATTATCCAAAAAATTCTCTTGAAGTAATCGTAGTTGATGATGGTTCAACGGATGATACCTTCAAAATTGCAAAATCCTTTGAGCAAAAATCCTCGTTGATAAAGGCATACACAAAGAAAAATGGCGGCAAGGGAGCAGCACTTAATTTTGGAATCAAAATGGCAAGCGGTGAATTGGTTGCAACTATGGATGCAGATTCCTACCTTACAAAAAACGTGCTCAAGGAATTAGTTCCCTATTTTGATGATCCTCTTGTGATGGCCGCAACTCCCGCAGTTAAAATAAGGGAAAGCAACAGCATCCTCAAGGAGCTTCAAAGAGTCGAATATATGATGATTCTTTTTTCACGAAAACTCCTAAGTTATATCGATAGTGTTCCTGTTACTCCCGGCCCATTTAGCATCTTCCGATCTAGTGTATTTGAAAAAATTGGATATTTTGATGAACACAATTTAGTTGAGGATCAGGAAATTGCGCTAAGGATACAATCACACAATTTCAAAATAAAAAGTTCCCTCACTGCAGAAGTTTTAACCGAACCTCCGGAAAATCTTCCTGATTTAGTTAAACAGCGTGTTAGGTGGCAGCGCGGGGGAATACGGAACTACTGGCAATATCGAAGTTTAATTTCTCCAAAGTATGGTGACTTTGGTGTTTATTTTGTCCCTCTTAATTTCGTTGCTCTTACTTCATTTTTCCTTCTTCTTGGAACGCTGATTTACTCTATTCTCACAACTCCCTATTATGTTAATTACATCTGGTTTGATGTTTTTGGAATGGAATTTTCCTTTGTGACCTTTGTTGGCTTATTCGTGATTTTGGCATCAACTTATTTTTTACATCTTGCAATAAAAAGCTTCAAAGGAGAAAAAGTAAAGCTTCGCTATCTTCTCTCCTTCATCGTCTTTTACTGGTATTTGATGCTCTGCTATAACCTTTTATTCCTGTTTAAGGAAATAAAGCGTGAACCGTATTCTTGGTGAATTTATGGAGCGAAAAGTAAGTGTATCAATTTATGTTGGGGCATTTTTGCTTTCGCTCTTCATTTTTGTGCTTGGGGTTTATATTGGAAGCCTTATTGATAACTCGAATTTGAATCTCATTTCCCAAAAAGTGACTAATCTTTCTAATCGTGTTTCCTCCGTAAATGTGCTTTTACTAATGGATCCAGCTCCCTCTTCCTGCCCTCTATATCTTTCTGAATTGGATTCTCTTGATTCGGAGATTGAAACTATCGGGCATAAGCTTGCATATTTAGAAGATGAAAAAAATGTTTTCGATGATGATTTGAAGCGAAACTACTTCGTTTTAGAGGCAGAATCCCTTGTTCTAACTAAAAAAATCAATTCTGTTTGCCAAAATAATAGCCGGACTATCCTGATTAACTTCTACTCAAACAAAAATTGCGCAAATTGTAAATCGCAGGGAATAGAAATACTTAAGGCAAGGGATGAACTTTCATCTCAAAAAAACCTAAAACTATTTTCCTTTGATGGCGATCTTGGAAGTGCTGTTGTGGATTCTCTTAAATCTTCTTACAATGTAACAACTTACCCCTCCATAGTGATTCAGAACAATACTTATTCTGGCTACAAAAGTCAATCCCAAATTGTTTCTTTAATACGTGAATCCAAATGATCGATGTAAAATTAAAGGCAGTTCCAAATTCCAAATCCTTTTCCATTTCAAAAAAGGGAGATTTGGTTATTGTTCATTTGAAAAATCCTGCTGATAAAAACAAGGCAAATTTGGAGCTTATAAAAAAATTCGAATCTCTTTTTGAGCGATCTGTGGTTTTGGTCGCAGGTCAAAAAAGTCCAAAAAAAGTTCTTCGGATAGATATAAGTGCTGAGCGTTGGAACTGTTTCCTCTCTGCTCTTGAATAAGCATATAAATGTGCTTTCCTATCTTATTGAATAGGTGCTACTTAATGGCAGGAGAAATACTTTTTGTTGGCGGATGCTGTGTCGTTGCTGGCCTTTTAGGCGTTGGCGGACTTTTGGTTTTTATTTACAATCGTGTTGTTACACTCAAAAATAGGGTCGATAATGCATGGGCTCAAATTGACGTTCAACTAAAAAGAAGATATGATTTGATTCCAAATTTGGTTGAAACTGTAAAAGGTTATGCTAAACACGAAAAGGAAACATTGGAAAACGTTACCAAATATCGGTCCATGATAACCTCAGGTTCTGTTTCTGATCGGGCCCAAGCAGACAATATGCTAACTTCGACTCTTAGGTCTCTCTTTGCCGTTGCAGAAAATTATCCTCAATTAAAAGCTGATCAAAACTTTAGAATGCTCCAAGAGGAATTGGCAGGAACAGAAAACAAAATTTCCTATATTCGAACTGCATACAATGATTCTGTTTTGGAATACAATACTTCTCTTCAGACTTTCCCAAACAATGTAATTGTGGGCGTTTTCAACTTCAAGGCTGCTGATTACTTTAAGACTGCCGAAGCAGAAAAAGCTGCTCCAAAAGTTACTTTTTAATTTTATTTTTAGGGGTTAATTCATGGCTGAGGGCAGAGTAAATTTCTTTGATGCAATTGATGCAAACAAAAGGAATTCCTTTATTCTGATCTTCTTCATGATTCTAATTTATCTCGCATTAAGTATTTTTTTCGCATATTCTTTTGATCTAGGTTTCTGTCTTCCGATTCTTGCAATGGGAATTGTGGTCATTCAGGCTTTCGTTTCCTACTATTATGGCGATAAGATAATTCTTGCAACTTCTGGTGCTAAGGAAGTTGATCCAAAGGAAAATCCTTTCCTCTATAACGTTGTTGAAGGTCTCTCTCTCGCTTCTCAAATTCCAATGCCAAAACTCTATATTATTCCAGATGAATCGATTAACGCTTTTGCAACTGGCCGGGATCCAAAACACGCTTCTGTTGCAGTGACAACCGGTGCGCTCAATTCTCTTAATCGAGAAGAATTGGAAGGCGTTTTGGCTCACGAGATTTCACATGTTGCAAATTATGATATTCTCTACTCTATGCTTGCCGTTGTCTTTGTGGGATCCATTGGCTTGATTGCGCAAATGGGTTCGCGAATGCTCTGGTATGGCGGATCCTCCCGTCGAGATCGAGGTGGAGGCGGAGGGCTTATCATTTTAGGCCTTATTTTTGCAATTTTAGCTCCAATAATTGCACAATTGGTTCAACTAGCTCTCTCAAGACAAAGAGAATATTTAGCTGATGCAAACGGCGCACGTTTAACCCGCTATCCAAATGGTCTTGCAAATGCACTTGAAAAAATACATCAAAAACAAATTCCAACTCAAAGTGCAAATAGCACAACTGCTTCGCTTTATTTCTCAAATCCGTTTCCAAATAAATTTTTGAGTCTATTTTCGACTCATCCTCCAATTGAAGATAGGGTCAAACGTCTAAGGTCGATGTGATTTTCTCGTTTTTCCATCGCCTTTATAAATTCCCTCTCCTAATGTTTGTTTATATTCAATTTTTCTCTAAGATTGAGGTGAAAATTTAATGTACGGAGTATCCCCCCAAGCATATGATAGAGCAATTACTGTTTTCTCCCCTGATGGTAGATTATTTCAGGTGGAATATGCAAAAGAAGCTGTAAAAAGAGGCGCAACCGCAATAGGTATCACTGCAAAAGACGGTGTTGCATTGGTTGCATTCAAATCAATCCACTCTAAATTGGTTGTTCCAACTTCTCTAAAAAAGATTTTCCAAGTTGATTCTCATATTTGCGTTACTGCAAGCGGTCTTATTGCTGATGCAAGAAGATTGGTTGATGGCGCAAGAGTTGATGCCCAAAGACACAGAATAACTTACAATGAAGCACCGGACATTGATCTAATTGCACGTGGCGTTTGCGATACTATGCAAGTTTACACGCAATATGGCGGAATCCGTCCATTTGGTGTTTCTCTTTTGATTGCCGGTGTTGATTCAACTGGTCCAAAACTATTTGAAGCAGAACCAAGTGGTGCAATGACTGCATACAAAGCGGATTCAATTGGTGCACACAAAAAGGAAGTTGATGAAGCATTGGAAAAGAACTTCAAGGAAACAATCAGCGTTGATGATGCAATAAAAATCGCAATGGATGCAATAAAATCAACTCAGGAAGAAAAAATAGTTCCTGAAAACATTGAAATCTCATACGTTCCAATGAAAACCAAGAAAATGGTTTCTCTTTCAGATAAAGAAATTGCAAAATACTTGAAAGGCTAATTTTTTTACTTCTTATTTATCTTTATCTCTAAAATTCTATTTCTCCGCCTGTTCTTCTAAGCAGAGCATCAAAAATAATTTCCCTCATTTGAGTTGCGCTTCTAAATCTTTTTGATGGATCTTTTGCAATTGCCATCATTATGATCTCTTCAATGTCTCTCTCAACTTGAGCAACAGCGTTTGGTCTTGGAATTTCCTCTTTTATGAGTTCTTTAATTTTGGCAAAATCAGTTGTTTTCATATCTTTTCTAAATAGTTTTAGTGTCATAATTTCATACATGAGTGCTCCTGCGGCATATATGTCTTGACTTGCTGTAAATCTATCTATTTCAAAGATTTCCGGAGCAAAAAGTTCTGCAGTTCCGCCTATTTTTCCATGTTCTTCAATTTCTTCTGCGGTTTTTGGGTTCTTTTTTACTGCAATTCCAAAATCGTATACTACTGCCCTGTATTTAGTGGCCTTTCTCCTGCTTGGTGCCTCTGATCTGGCCATTATGATGTTTTGCGTTTTTATGTCTCTATTAAGAACTCCTGCTTCATGCACCTCTTCAATTCCCTTCATTATTTGATTCATTATATCTAGCTTTTGCGCTGCCGACAATCCGCCCGGATAATTCCTCCTTCGTAAAAATGTTGGAAGTTCAACTCCATTTAGCTTTTCTAGAACAAATCCCTTGCCATCTTCAAACTCTATCTCATCTATGAATTCGACCAAATGTGGATTTTTGCCTGTTTTTCCTGTTATTGAAACTAATCTTTCTCTTCTTTGAGCTATTGCTCTAAATGCCTCTACTTCTAGTTTTCTGATCTGCTCTAGTTTTGGCACTTTTATTATTGTTTCTCTTCCGTTTATGCTTGCTTCGTATATTCTTGAGCAGAGTGTTTCTATGCTTGCTCTTGCTTGTGCTAGCTTTGCATCTGTTGTTATCATCAATGTTTTCTTATGTAGAGGGTTTTAAATTCCTTTATCCTCTAACAACTGTTCCCGAATGCTTTTTTCCATCAATTGCGGCCTTTATCTGATTCAAATCTTTTCCTGAAACAAAATGGGTTTCAATTTTGCTTCTTGCAATTAATTTGCATGCTAGCATGTCAAAAACAAAATTAGTGCCTGCCGCTCTTTTATCATTTGTTGCTGCAAGTGAAATCAATTCATCATAGGAAAGAGAATCAAATTTCTTTGCCTTTGGGTTTTTGCGAGGATCCGAATCATAAATTGCATCAACATTGCTCAAATTGATTACTTTTTTGGCGCCAATTGCTTCAGCTAGAAGAACTGAATCTGTGTCTGTAGTTATCCCAGGAATTGTTCCGCACATGACTACTACCTGCGCCTTTGAGCATTTGGCCTCTGTAAAATCTGAAATTGCTTTCTTTTCGACTTCAATTCCTTCTTTTTCAAGAGCTAAAATCAAAATCTGGGCATTTTGCCTAGTTGAAATCACTGCTACTTCATCCGCTTCATATTCGCTTGCGCCTAGTTCTCTTGCTGCATTTGCATAAGCTCTTGCACTGGAGCCCCCGCCAGTTACTAATCCGAATCTTTCTTTTGATGATTTTATGATCTTTGCAATGTTTTTCAAAAATACTGAATCTGGCTTTCCTTCTGGATTAATCATGCTGCCGCCAATAGAAATAACAATCGTCATAAAAAGAAAATTGCAACTTCTCTTTTATAAATCAAATCATTTTCTTACATCTTTGACTATTATTTATAATTAGTTGTATTTATCAGAATTATTATGAAATTACGACATTCTGATTCTCCTGTCCGTTCTTTCGATCGTCTTTGTCACACTCCATTTGTTGGAGCAGTGGTTGGTTTAGTTTCTCCCTATTTGGTTTTTAGGCGCGTAAAAGAGCGTTTGGATTGCAGATCTACTTTATCTGTTTTAGAGAAAAAAGATGTTATCGATATTTTTGCAAAAAGAGGAACTCGTGATCAGGTTAAATTCGCATTTGAAAATCTATCTCCTGATTTAGATTCACAAAGAAAGCTTGCACTTAGGTGGCTGGATTTAGTGTGTTTTGATTTTGCTCATCTTTGCTCTCTTTCCGGTCCTCTTTCTCCAGGCTTGCCTTTAGGTTATTTAGATGATTCTGAAAAATCCCGATCCACTCGTCTTTTTTTAGATTTCGTCATGAAAGAAGTAGATGGCATATCCATGGATCAATCTGTCAAAATTTTACTTAAAAGTGCAATTGCGGATCCAATTAATTATTCTCTAAGGGATGCCTTCCATGCGAAGTAGGTTTTTTGATCAAGCAACTCTCCTTAAAGAAGAAGGTGTTAAAACCAAAGAATTTTTTTTAAGAAGAGGTTCTTTAGATCCTCTTTCTGAAGCTCATGCTCTTGCGCACCAGCCACAGCAGCCTCCATCAGTCCGTTTTCTTCGTGCATTTAGGTTTTTCCATTTAAATGATCCAAATGCTCTTGCAACTGCCCTTTCTTCCAACCATTTAACTTCCCAAGAGCTTGATCTTTTAGTTTCTGCTGCCTGTGCTCTGACCTCTATTGGTTCTGTAAAAGATGATGCTTTTGATTTTATTTTAAATTCCAAAGGTGTTTCTGCTTCGCGTATTTCCCTTATTCACGAAGCTTCAAAAGATTTTGATTTTCTGCATGCTGCTGCTGATTTTTCAGTTTCCGATGGTGTTCTTGATCTTTGTGATGGAGAGACTTCTGCTATTTTTAATGCACTTATTTCTTTTGGTTTTACTAGGAGAATTGATAGGATTTTGATAGTTGCTTCCGCAATTGAAAAATTTGATGATGTTATTGCAAGATACGATAAATTTCCAATTCCTATTTCCAGTATGGATTGTTCTTTTCCTGAATTTCTTGCCCGAACTTATGCATCATTGGTTTCGCGAATTGGCGAATATGCCAAATCAGGTGTGATTCCATTTGATCCAGATCTTTTGGATCTGCTTGAGTCTCGTTTTGATCCAGAATTAATTCTTTCTTCAAAGCCTCTCAAGATCCCATCTGAGCCTCTTCCCCGCTATTTTTCTAAGCCTCCTATTCATTTTGGTCAGCTTGTTGGCTACCGGGGGATAGATTTTGATTTACCCCAACCTCATGGTTCTCCAGAGTATCGTTTGCTTGTTCTTCTTTGCACCTGTTTGGCTCTTTCCTGTGGTAATGCAGTTCCTCACCCTCAGGTGCTTCAAGCTCTTTCTGAAGCGTTGCGTCCCTTAAAAGTTTCTAATCCAAAGCGTGAAGATTAAACTTGTTTTTTTATATTCTTCTCTATATTTTATTTACTATGAGTACTTCTCCAAATTCTCAAAATTCCAAAATAAAAAAAGCATTCCTTATTGATGTTGGTTATAGCATAAAAGGTGGCAAAACCTATATTTCTCTTTTTCTTAAAGGAAAAAAAACTGTAAAACTTTACTATCAAGTTGATCCATACTTTTACTCACAGATTCCAAAATCCGAATACCAAAATGTCCTTTCGACCGTTTCAACAACCCGAAAAGATGGCTCCATTGCAAAAATCAAATCCATTGAAAGTGTTTTTCTGCATATTGGTCTTGAGCAAAAAGAATTTGCAAAAGTCATTTGCTTTCAGCCATCTGACGTTCCCCAAATAAAAACCCAAATTCCCTATGCATCATTTGAATACAATATTCCATTTGCAAAAAGATTCATATACGATATGCAACTGACTCCTCTTGATGTAGTTGTTTATGAGAGAGAAGGCCAATTAATTAAAAAAATAATCCGATCCGAACACAATTCTGCAAAGCTTTCTGCAATGGCATTTGATATTGAAACATATAATCCCCAAGGGATTCCAAATCAGGAAAAAGACCCAATTATCATGGTAAGTTACGCTGGCAAAAAAAGCGGAGTCATAACTTACAAGCCAACTACTCATGATTTTGTCAAAACTGTTTCTGATGAAAAAACAATGCTTGAGGAATTTTTCAAGGTTGTTGAAAGTGAAAACCCTGATGTTCTTGTTGGATACAACTCTGCGCAATTCGATCTTCCCTATATAAAAACGAGAATCGAAAAATTAAAGATCCCAACTTCTCTCTCCAAATACAAGTCTCCTCTTCGCCCTGTTAATAAGGGAATCATTAAAGGAATGAAAATTGAGGGAAGAGTGCACTTTGATCTTTTTCCCGCAGTCAAATTTTTCTCCTTTATTGGCTTAATTAAAACCCAATCAATGTCTCTTGATTCAGTTTCCGAAGATGTTCTTGGGCAAAAGAAAGTTAAAGTGAAAAAAGATGAAATCTGGAAAGAGTGGGATAGCGGGAAAATAGATCATTTGGCCCACTACGCTCATGTTGATTCAGAATTGACAAAAAAACTAAATGATAAATTCATTCCAATTGAAATGGAACTCGCATCAGTTGCAAAGCTTCCTCTTTTTGAAACAACCATTTCAACTTCAGGTCAATTGGTTGAAAATCTTCTTATGTATCATGCAACCGAGCGAAAGGAATTGATTCCGCAAAAACCTGGTGGTGATGCAATAAATTCCCGTTTGGAAGCTCCAATTCAAGGTGCCTTTGTAAAATTGCCCGAACCTGGAATTTACGAAAACATTGCAGTTCTGGATTTTCGAGGTCTATATCCATCAATCATAATCTCCTATAATATTGATCCATATACTCTGCTGAGCGATACGACTTCTCCAAATGCAAATAATGCTCACAAGTCTCCAACTGATGCACTTTTTTCAAAATCCAAAGTTGGTTTGGTTCCATATGTTTTGGATTATTTAGTTGAAAAAAGAGGAAAACTCAAGGATCAGCTTAAAACATTAGACAAATCTTCTGATGAATATGTTCGTTTGAGTGCAAGGTCCCACGCTCTAAAAATTCTTGCAAATTCTTTCTATGGATATTTAGGTTATGCACGATCCCGCTGGTATTCTCGTCCGTGCGCCGAATCCGTTACGGCCTGGGGAAGAAAACACATCAGCGAAACAATTGAATTTGCTGAAAAATCCGGCTTCTCTGTTCTTTATGCAGATACTGATTCAGTTTTCCTTTTATACAAAAACAAGGAAGATGTCATAAAATTCATGGATAATGTCAATGCATCCCTTCCTGATAAGATGGAATTGGAACTGGAGGGTTTTTACCCACGGGGCGTTTTTGTAAGTAAGCGAACTCAAGGCGCTTCGGATGAAGATACCGGCGCTAAAAAGAAATATGCGCTTTTAGGGGATGATGGTCGAACAAAAATCCGAGGCTTTGAATTAGTTAGGCGCGATTGGTCGTCAGTTGCAAAAGACACTCAAAAAGCAGTTTTGGAGGCAATTCTTAAAGAAGGTAGTAAGGAAAAAGCTGCAAAAATAATTCGCGATGTTTTAAAAGACTTAAAAGAAGGCAAGGTTCCTCTTGAGCGGCTTGCAATTAGTACTCAAATAACAAAGCCTCTTGATGAATACGATATTGTAAGTCCTGAAACCGCAGCTGCAAGAAAACTTGCTTCTTCAGGGCAGATTGTTGAAAAAGGAACTATTATTTCCTATGTAATTGGAAAAAGCGGAAAAACAATTTCCGAAAAAGCAATTCCTCTTGAATTGGCTAAGGATTATGATTATGAATACTATCAGGAAAATCAGATTCTTCCTGCGGTTATGAAAATCATGAAGGAACTGGGGTATGATGAATATAGTTTGAAAGTTGGCGGAAAGCAAAAAGGACTTGGAGACTTTTTCTAAACCCAAATCTTATAAATCAACTCTGCTATTTTTGTTCATGGGAACTAATTCCAGCCAAATCAAAAACCAGTTTGATGATTTTCGGCGTTTTCTTGGCGAAACGCTAGATGCTGCTTTAAGTTCCCGCCGTTTTTCTCCTTCTGATATTAATTATTATGAGCATTTGGGGCGAAAAAATCGCTCTCCTACTGAAGCTATTTACTCAAGGACAATTGTTCCATCTGAGCAGCTTAGAGCAAAAAGCGCTGCAGGCGAACTTGTTGGAATTTTAAATGGTTCTGGATCTTCATTTACCTCCCAGCTTAAAAACTGGGTTAAAGAGGGAAGAAACTGATGTTAAATTTGGATATGCTTGATGATTCAACAAAGGAAAAAATCCTCTCCATCTGGAGAAGCATGAATGATGAAGATAAAAATCATTTCATTGATCAGATTGCCCTTGCAATGAGCATTTGGGGTTCTGATGAAATGGGGCGCGTTCTTGTTTTGGAAGTTTTGCGTCTTCTTGTTACAAACGGCTCCCTCTCCCTCTCCGATTTTGGTCTGTATTTGGATCAGTTGGATTTGAGTGATTTTGATTCCTCTCTAAAAGATAAGGTTGAGCGAACTTCTGTTGTTTTGGAAGGTTATCGCATAAAACATGCTCTCCCATCCGAGCCTCACCGCGATATTGGACTCTAAAAACCTTAATATATTCTACTTCTTAACATTTTTCTGATGTCTTCTCTTTGTAATTTTTGCAGTGAATGTTTTTTTGAGCAGTTTCCCCTTTCCAAAAATCCATTGGATTGTTTTGTGTGCCAAGGTAAATTCAATTCTTTGGACTCAATGCTAAAAACCGCCGCAAAGCTTTTAACTGATTCAAATTCCGATTCGTTTCTTGTTTCTTCCTCGCTTCCAAAGGAGTTTTTGGTTAATGAGGATCACCTTTTTGACCAGAAATTCACAAGTGATTCAAGGAGCCTTAAGTTTTTTTTAAATAAAGTTCTTGCAACGCGTTTGAGGGATTTAACCCATATAAAAACCACCCGAAATCCATTATGCACTGTGGTTTTTGACTTTACTAATATGAGTGTGGATTTGGTTTTTTCTGATCTTTTCATTTTCGGACGCTACAAGAAACACGCTCCAAATATCTCTCAATCCCGCTGGACATGTGGAGATTGCGAAGGTTCTGGTTGCTCTTCCTGCAACAATGTGGGAAAAAACTATGTGTCTGTTGAGGAACTAATTGGAAACCCATCAAAAGCCCTCTCAAATGCAACCGAATATTTTCTCCACGCTTCTGGACGAGAAGATGTCGATGTTACCAATTCTGCTGGCAGAGCCTTTGTTTTGGAATTAAAAAATGCGAAAAATCACTCAATTGATTTATTATCTCTTGAAAAAAGAATTGCTCTTGATGGTTTGGTTTCCGTTTCTCATCTTAAGATTGTTGATCGAGGGTTTATCGAAATAGTTACCGAGTCCCATTTTGATAAAACTTACATTGCCGATATCTCCTTTGATAAAGACCTAACTGATGATGAAATTGAAAAAATTCTCTCTCTAATAGGATCAACTCTCAATCAAAGAACTCCTCATCGCGTGAAGCATCGCAGATCTGATTTAGTTAGAAAAAGAAAAATAATTGACCTACAACTTCTTTCTTTTTCAAAAAATTCTGCAAAGTTGCAGATTACTGCAGAAGCCGGAACATACATTAAGGAATTCATTTCCTCTGATGAAGGCAGAACTTCTCCAAGCATTAGTGAATTGCTAAAATCCAAGTCAAAATGCGAAAAATTGGAAGTTACAAAAATTGACGATTCCTTTTTGGACTTTGTTTCAAAAAGCCGAAACGCTTTATAATCTTAACTTTTTAGTACATTTTGGCGAATCCCATGTGTGCAAAAAAATTGAAATCATCCAAGATAAAGAAAGCTTCAACTCAATCTTTGGCTGCAAATTTTAATTCAAAGAGTGCTCTAAATGAATCTCTTGTTGCGGCAAAAAGAAAGCAGCATGCTAAAATTGTCAAGTCTTTGGTTATGGCTCCAAAACCCTCCATCCCAAAAAGACCTCTAAATAAATCCTCTGCACTTGCTGCAAAAAAATCCACTTCGTCTTTAATTCTATCAAAATCTCTACAGGATGTTATGGCACAAAAAATTCATGATAGTTACTTCAATTCACTCAAAAGCAATGATCAAACTGGCTATTGGATGTGGGGTCTTGGTTTTGCCCTTCCAACCGCATTTGAAGCAGTTGGGGTAGCATCAGGGCTTACTGTCCCTGACTTGAAGACCTTCTTGATTGCTAATTTGATTTTTGCAGCGGCTTTTAGGTTTACTGTTGGCGACAAGCATTTATCAAAGCAGACTCACACTTCAAAAGAAAAATCCAAGCAGGCTATGGATCTTTTAAAAACTAGAAAAATAACTTCCCCAAAAGCCCAAGAACTTTTGGTAAAGCTTGCTGATTCTGAAGATGCATTTAGAATCCTTAATAATCATGAAGTTGATTCTGAAGCGGCGCAGCTTCTCCTTTTTGATAAATACGGGGGAGGCTTCTCCCACGAGCGAGTCACTGCTCTTCTTAGAAATGGAAAACTAAGTCCTAAACTCCGATCTAAATTAGAGGCAGTTTTAAAATCAAAAACTTCAAAAGCAAAATAATTTTTTATTTTTCACCATTTTCTTGATCCAAATTTAGTCATATATTTCTTGTATTCTTCCATTGTTTTGTCATTAACTAATACTTTTCCTTCAATGGGACTATTTTTCAAGTGAGTAAATATTTCGTCAATTGTTACTATTGAGTGGACTGGAACTCCTGTTGTTTCTGCTAATTCCTCTACGGCTGTAAGTTTTTTCCCAAGCTCCATCCGATCCACTGCAATTACTATTCCAATTACTTCTCCCTTAAGTGATTTTTCGATTCTGTTTATTGCATCTAGTTTTGTTTGTCCATCAGTTACAACATCATCGACAATTATAACCTTTGATCCATGATCTATGCCATGATTTCCAACAAACATGGTGTTTGCATCTGCTCCGTGCAATTTCACTTCTTTTCGATCAAAGAGCCATTTTTTGTTTATTCCCATATTTGCAAGTGCAATGGATGTTGAAATTGCAATTGGAATTGCCTTGTATGCAGGGCCAAAAACAATATCAAAATTATTTTGGTACTTTTCACTTATTTTTTGGGCATAGAACTTTCCCAATTCTGAAACTCTTGCGCCTGTGCTCAAAATTCCCATATCTATAAAATATGGCGAGCTTCTTCCGGATTTAAGAATAAATTCTCCGAACCTAATTGCATTATTTTTTGCCAAAAATTCGATAAATGAAGTGTTCATGTAGTCACATCTCTTGTAATTTCTATTTTTTGTTTTTAATTTGTTTAAATCTTTGCTTTTTCATTGTTTTTTGTTTTTTTCTTTCCAATTAACATTATAAAGCTAGCAAATGTTATTGTTTTCACTCTATTGGTGCTTTTTCATGCAAAAAGATCTAACTGTGCTCATTTTTGGTGCTTTTGACGGAATTCATGCTGGCCATCTTTATTATTTAAGAGAATCTAAAAAACTGGGTACAAAACTATTCGTTTCCATTGCGCGGGATCACAGTAACTGGAAATTCACGCCCAAATACAATCTTCCTGAAAATGAGAGGGCGGATCTTATAAAAGAACTTAAGATTGCTGATCAGGTGATTCTTGGAAGTAAAACTGATGCACTTGATAAAATTAAGGAAATAAAGCCGGATATAATTGCAATTACCCCTTATCAGCCAATAGATAAGGCTCTTTTGGAAAAAGACCTGATCTCTATGGGTCTGAAGACAAAAGTGGTTCTTCTAAAGCCATATAAGCCTGAAATTTATGCTCCTTTATTTAGGCCAAAAAATCCCCTGACCAAAGAGTCTGCATTGGGCCTTTCTCCAATCTGCGCTTCTATCAAGTTGGAGCGTGAACTTCCTTTTGAAGCTGAAATTTCACGCGCTCTTATTTCAAAGTCTGCTGATTTGATTCTTTTTATGGAATGCATGAGCGAGCGAAGCGTCAAATTGAACGTTGCAATTGCAAAAATTTTCCTGCGTCATTCCTACTCTCCTCTTCTTATTTCAACTACTCGTTCTGCCCCTATGTTGCTTGAGCCATTTTCTGAATTTAATGTAACTTTGGAAAATATTTTTGTAATTGACTTTGCAACAAGTGAGAAAAAACCGAATTCGCATTCTTCATCTGATAAGTGCATAACCCTGAGAAGTTTTTCCGATCTTTCAGGTCTTTTAATTAGTATCGAATCTCACCTAAAGCAATTTCCTAATTCGGCAATTATTTTTGATTCCCTCTCCCTCCTCTATGCAAACAATACTCAAGCGCAAATACTTAACTTCTTGGTTAATTTGACTTCTCTTTGCCGGGAAATGAAAATGCCTTTGGTTATAGTTGCTCCTGAAAGCTCGCTTGCTCCTGATTTCCGCTCTCAATTAATTCCTCTTTGTGATCGTGCTGTTAAAATCGGATACTGATTTATGGTTTCTTATTTGGTTTTGCTGCTTTAATTTGCCTTTTTAATTTGTTGGCTGGTAGTTTCTTTTGATGACAAAAAAGCTTAGTGCCGCACTTCTTTCTATCGCTGTAAACATTCTTCTACTTCTAAGTAAAGTCATTGTAGCTTTCATTACTGGGAGCATCAGTCTTTATGCTGAATCCGCACATTCTCTTTTTGATCTTCTATCTTCTGTTTTTGCATATGTTGGAATTAAGAAGGCTCAGGAGCCTAGTGATCAAACCCATCATTTTGGCCATGATAAATTCGAAAACCTTTCATCATTGCTTC
Source organism: Microcaldota archaeon (assembly GCA_964590665.1). Classification (GTDB taxonomy): domain Archaea; phylum Micrarchaeota; class Micrarchaeia; order Anstonellales; family Bilamarchaeaceae; genus Bilamarchaeum. Next base: position 5,175 of record CAZPWA010000015.1, on the reverse strand, counting down.
AAACCATTCTTCTTGGAGGAACGGCATTTGTCATTCTTTTTGAATCTTACCAAAAATTTCTGGATCCAACTCCAATCGAATCATCAGAAATTGGCCTTTTGCTTATGGTTATTTCTATCCCCATCACATATCTGACTTCAAAATACTTGGATAAAATTGCACATGAAGAGGGAAGTTCTGCTTTGGAGGCAGATTCAACTCATTTTGTGACCGATTCATTAAGTTCGGTTGCTGTATTGGTTGGTCTTTCATTCACTCATTTTGGTTTTCATTTGGCTGATCCTATTGCCGCTTTTATCGTGGGCTTAATCATGCTCTACCTTTCAATTGAACTTGGCATACATTCCTTTAGGGTTTTTATGGATTTTAGTCCAGATAAGAAAACTCTTTTGGAAATTGAATCCGTTTTGGCTTCTGAAAACCGAATAACTCGTTTCCATAAACTACGTGCTCGATTGGCTGGAAAATCAATTTTGGTCGATGTGCACATTCACGTTCCACATAATATGGATATAATTAGCGCCCACAACATCTCTCACGAAATCGAAAATAATATAATAAAGAAAGTTCCTTTAGTCAAAGAAGTTAGTATTCACATTGAGCCTGATTAGCGTTATTTTCCTTTTGCCCCTTCTCTAACAGCTTTTACCATTTCCTTTATCTTTGAAACTGAACCATCTTTTTCAAAAGCAGTTCCAACTTGAATGATGTCTGCCCCAGCTTTAATTACATTTTTTGCCTGATCGGGAGTTTTTATTCCCCCTGCAACTATGTATGGAATGCTTATGCAGCTTTTGACCATTTTTACCATCTCTAGTGGAATTGGTCCCTGAGGTGGATTGCTTCCCGCATCAGTTATCAAGAATCTAAATCCCATTGCTTCTGCGGCCATTCCATATGCTGCCGCAATTTTCGTTTTATCTCTTGGAATTATCTTTGCATCTCCAACCCAGCCAACTGTTCCTCCTGGCTCAACTACAACATATGCAGTTGGAAGTGCTTCGATTCTATATTGCTTTAGCATTGGCGCTGCAAGAAGCTGCGCACCTGAAATCCAATATGGGTTTCGAGAATTAAGCATTGACATGAAATAAACCGCATCCGCATATTTTGTTAATGTCCCTATGTTTCCTGGAAATAATATTACTGGAACTGATGATGCACCTTTGATCTCTTTTGCAACAATGTCTAAGGCATCTCCCTGAACTCCCGTTGATCCGCCAATGAGAATTGCATCTACGCCAGCTTCATTTGCATTTTTTGCAGTCTTTACTGCTTCTTCAAGTGATGAATAATCCACTGGATCAATTACTGAAAATAATAATCCTTTTTTGTCTGTCAAATCTGCTAAAATCTGCTTTTCAATCTTGCCGATCATAAAAAGAAAATCTATGATTCTTTAATTAACTGTTTCGTTTGGCCATTGATATTGAGGGCTCTCCCCCTAATGCTATTTCTCCATCCTGTTCCTTTGGATCCTCGCTAATATTAACTCTTATTTTAGTTACTTTTGGATTTATTATCTGTGATATTGTTCTTTTTACTGGTGGTTTTGCGCTTTTTTTATCAACTTCACGAGCGGGTGCTCTTGGTTCATCTCTAACTAGTCTCTCTGCTTCTATTCTTGCTTCTTCAATGAGAAATTGTCCATTGCTATTTAATGCAAGAACTTCTGCAAGTTTTGATGGCCTTCTGCACTTGATCGTTTTTATTAATTGAAGCTGATCGTTGGTATTCGTTATTGTTTTGCTTATAAGTTTTCTAATTTCTTCTTCAATTATTTTATCCTGCTCTAATTCCGTGTCTCTGGATTTTTTTATTGTTTTAAATAATACTGCACACATTCCTAAAATTGCAACCCCAATCATTCTCCTTTCTTCAACCATATCTTTTATCTGGCTGAAAATGAGCATTGTTCCAACCAAACTAATCATCATTTTTATTACATTTCTATCTAGTGTTTTATCTAAATTTTCAATTTTTTGCGCAAAAGTTGGTTCGATTTCCATTTCCCGATAAGGTGATTTAGCCAAAGATTTATTTGCAGGTTTATCAAACGCATCTTTTATTCGTCGGAATGCTTTCGCTGCGCAGTTTAACCTCATTTGCGGCAGTGGCTTAAATTCTCTCTTTTTAAGCTCCATACGTTTCAACTGATCTGTGATAGAAACATATTAAAACACCTTCTCCAACTTAAATAACTCCTTTTCATGCGTTTTATATTGATTACCACATATCTATATTTGTCATGACATTGGTTTCTCATGATCTTGGCAAAGCTGCTTCTAATGGATCTCAATCAAAAAAACCTTGGTTTTTGGTAGGAGCTTCTCCTGCAATTTCAAGACTGCGCGAACTAGTTCCAACTCTTGCAAAAGCTAAAGTTCCAATTCTTCTTCTTGGAGAAACCGGAGTTGGAAAAACCGCACTTGTTTCTCTTTTGCATGGAGATCGAAGTGGTCCTTTGGTTTCTGTTAATTGCGCTTCTCTTACTGATACTGTTGCAACAAGCGAGCTTTTTGGAAATGTTCGTGGTGCTTTTACTGGAGCTCTTGGCGCCGATGGTCTTTTGCACGCTGCACATGAAGGGACTTTATTTTTGGATGAAGTTGCATCTCTTTCTCCATCAGTTCAGGCAATGCTTCTTACTCCACTTGATGATGGGCATTATCGTCGTGTTGGTGCTGGTTCATTATCCTACTCTTCAGCACGATTTTTGTGTGCAACAAATTCTGATCCTGATTCTCTTGTTCGTGATGGGCGCTTTAGGGAAGACTTATTATTTCGTTTGGCAAAAATTCGCTTGACAATTCCTCCTCTTAGAGAAAGAATGGAGGATGTTCCTCTTCTAATTGATTATGCTCTTGATGGAACTTCAACTAGCGTTGACCCCTTGGCTAAAGGGCGTTTAATTGAAGCTTCGCGTGAATTTAAGGGAAACGTAAGGCAACTACTTGGAGTTATCGAAGTTGCTTGTGTTTTTGCCTCTTCTGCTGGTGCAGTTATTGACTTGGATAATCCCGCTCTTAGTGATTCTTTTCTTCAAGGTGCTTCTTTGGATTTAACTCCACGGATTGCTTCCAAACCTATTCCTAGTGCTTCAACTGTTTTAGTTTCTGCCGTTGGTGTTCCAACTCCAGCACCTACGCCAAGAGCCAGTGCGCCTCTCAAATCTCCTCTTTCTATAAGTCCTGAAGACCTTTGTGCAGCAGTTGATTCTCTTAATCCATACACTGAACTTGGATTTTCCGGAAGAGGTCTTAGCGCTTCTTCTTATGAAAATCTTGCTTCAAAAATTCCTGGTTCAAGCGCTGATAATTTAAAAAATTGTGTTGTTGCACTTCGACCTCTTATTTCTGCTGCGCGAAAAAAGTTTTTATCTGATGCAATTGCACGCGGCGCTAGTTCTCATGAATTATGTACTCTTACTGCTCTTAGTACCTCTGCACTTTATGGAGAGCTTTCTAAATATTCCCTAACTCTCAAAAAATCTGCTTCTGTGGTAGTTCGTTCTGCTCCAGTTCAAAATGGCCCAACACTCGCCTCAGTTGTTTCCTTTATCGAAGGACTTGGAAATGCTGTTGTATCTTATGTCGAAGATGATGAAATTCGCTCTTTTTTTGCCCAATCCACTTCTCCATTTGCAATTGCTGCCATTTCCAATGAGTGGGACTTTTTAACTCCATTTAGGAAAAAACAGGCCGATGTTATAAAACGAGTTTTTGGCTTCTATCCAGATCTAAATCTTGCAGCTACTCATCTAAAAACAACTGCTGATCGTCTTACTCGTGTTTGCGAAATTTTAGAAATTCCTCTTCCAACTAAAAAAGCAATTGAAGTTCCCTCTGACGCATTTGATCGGATTACTACACATGTTGAAAATCTGGAAAATCCATTTTCCATTTCGCTTAAATCTGATCGATCAGGAACTGCACTTGATTTAGATTCAGCAAAAAAGCTTGCAGCTATTCTATCTTTGGATGTTGAAGTTATTATTGAGTGCTCTCGTTTGAATTCAGATGCCTTACAGAAACAAATCACACGAAGGCGGGCCGGTTTTGTCTGTGCTCTTCATGAAAAAGGCGTGGATGCAAAAACTGCAATGGCACAATATTCTATTCCTGAGGGGATGTTAAAGCGAACCTTGACTTCTTTGGGTATTGCATTTGGTGTAATGGGAACCAAAACATTTACTCCACAAACCGTTTGCAATGGTGATTCTTTAGCTGATTCTGTTTTGGAACTATTGGGTGAAAAAGTTAATTCTAATCCATTTGAAGTCCCAATTCTTTCTAGAAATGCTGGAGAGCCTGCGTTGCGTTTTATTGCAAGGGAATATCTGAAAAATGAGGCACTCCATTGCGCTCTTGCACCATTTGATCGAGTCATTTTTGATCTAATAAAGGCTGCTAGAATTCGGCTTGTTAACTCTGAAACTGCAACTGGCAAATCCTTGGATCAAGTTGCAAGAGACTTAAAACAAACCAAATATTCTCTTGAGCAACTGCTGGACTTAGTCTAAACTCTTTATTCCTCTAAATGTGTTTAGAAGATGAAGTAGAAATTGAGGTTTAATCATTTTTGTTGGTTTATCCATATCTCCATATTTTGAAAGATATTCGTCAACCTTTATTTTATTGAACACCGACCCCATTTTTTCAATTTCAAATAAGTTCAAATTCTCCAGTGTTGATTGAATAAATCCATGGAGGGCCAAATCAGCACCGAATTTTCTCCTCCATTCTTTTTCGTATTTTAATGGTGATTCGATGAATTCTCCTGCAATTTTTGCGCAGTTTCCTCCAAAAATTACTCCTCCTCCTGTGGTTGATTTAACCTGCCCTGCGGCATCCCCGACTAAAAGGACGTTTCTTTTTCCAAAAATTCCTGCAGTTTTTTTCCTGCTTCTAATGGGAATTGTCCAGCCTTTGGGAGATACGTTTTCTTGAGCTCCATATTTTTGGAGAAGTTTTCTAAAACCATCCAAAGGTCTATTTGGAAATACTCCTCCCACTCCTATTTCTGCTTCTTCTTCAGTGTGCGGAATAACCCATCCAAAAAAGCCCGGAAAAAGCTTATTGTCTAAATGCACTTGAACAATGTCTCTATTCTCCAATTTTACTTTTACTCTTGATTGGAGCGTTGCTGCAAATTTTTCTATTTTTGGAAAGTTAA
>CAZPWA010000014.1:0-25827 GCA_964590665.1 Microcaldota archaeon | reverse complement strand
CAAAGGTTCAAAGCTACTGAAAAAAGAGTTCTTGGTGGAGGCGGAATCAACTTTGCAATGGTTGGCGCATCTCTTGGACACCACACTACTTTTCTTGGTTTAATCGGGACTGAAGAATTAGCTCTTTTGAAATCTGAACTTAATGGCCGCACTCTTCCCGATCTTGATCCAATATTTACCGATCCTGCGCACAATTATGTTCGCGAATTCACTGATGCCAATTTCGTTGATGTTGTGAGTTCTTCATTGACGGATGATCAAATTTCAAAATTAAATGAAAAATTTTCAAAACTTCAAATGGGAAAAAAGGATTTTCTTGCAATTTGTTCATTATATCTTCAGATCGTTCTTCCTAATTTAGATATTTCGCCAAATTTATTTATCGACAGTGGATATGGTGTTGAGAGGGCAAAGGATAAAGTTTTCCAAAAAATTGTTGATGTGCTTAAAGGCGCTACTAAATTAGAGCGTTTGATTGTCGCATGCAATGAATCCGAACTTGTTTTCCTAACTTCCGAGTTTGGAATTCATACTGATGATCCGGTTGCTGATGCCAATGCTCTTTCAAAAAAACTTTCTGATCTTTCTGGAAAACGCGTTGAACTTTTCCTACACACCTCTAGGTATTCGACGCTTGCTGAGCCGGATACCTCTTCATTGTGGGTTGCGCCAGCTGCAGTGATTAATCCAAAAAGAAGAACTAATGCAGGTGATACTCTTGCCGGGTCATTTATCTGTGCTCTTAGTTCTACAAATGATCCTCGTTCTTCTGCTCTTTTTGGAAATCTTGCAACTGCCTATCGGCTTTCAAGCGATGAATTACCTAATCGGGAAAATTTACTCGGTTTTCGCGCCAGGCTTCGACAAAGAGATGAATTGAATGTTGCCTCAAGAGTGGAAATTGTTTCTCCATCTGAATTTAGGGGAAAACTAGTGAGAGCTGCTTAATTTGAATTAATTTTCTCTAAATATTTTTCTAATTTTTCCTCTATATTTATGCGATTTTCAAATATTGTATTATTTACCAAAATCTGCGGGACTGTTATTTCTGTTTTGCTCTTATTGAATTTTTGTGCAAAATCAAAGTATGCAAAAGTTCCATTTTGAGTTGAAAGGTCATATTCTCTCCACTCGAACATTGGGTATTTTTGCTCAAGTTCATCTATTTTTGGCCGATTTGCAATGCATGCTGTGCATTTAGGCAAATAAAAGTAATATATTATGTAATTTCCGCTCTGATTTGTTATATTGTCAAAATTGTATTTTGGAAGAGTTGGAAAAACTGTTTCTGAATTCATAACTTGATTTGTATTTGTGATTTTTGTTTCTGCTTTGCTTTCTTGAACTGCGGTTTTGTTTTGTAATGCGCTCTGGTTTTGCGTTTGCAAATTAGGTGTTTTCTCTGTGTTTTGGCTTAGGCATCCAAGCATTAAAATTGAAATTATCAGCAAAATCCAAAACATTTTTTCCATCAAATCAAAACTTCCTTTTATATTTTAATTGTTATGCGTTATCTTTCTAATACAAATGAGACTGCATTTGCTTTTTTTATTGTTGTTAGTTTCTCAATCGTTTAGCTTTAGTCGCCCTTTTTTGAATTCCACTTGGGTTGATCAAAATCCAAATATATATTATGGGATTTATTGGAATCTTCCATCATTTGATCGAACCCTCAATTCTATTAATTTGGATCTATTTTCTGATCCTGCATTTTCAACTTCTCTCCTTAGGGAAAAGTACCAATCTCTTCTTATGCAAAAACAAATTGCTTTGGATAAATCTCATCGTTGTCAGGTCGCAATATCTCCTTTTTTCCAAACTTCTCCATTTGATCTTTTTGTTTATTCTTCTCAATCAACTAAATTGATAAATTTGATCTTAAGTTTTCCTGATTGTCTTGATTATTCTTCTCACTTTAATCTTGCCCTCGATCAGTCTCTCTCTATTCTGGAAGTTGCGAAATCTGATTCTCAAAAAAGTATCTCCTCTGCAAATACTGCTTACGAAAAACTTGTCCATGCTGGTATTTGTTCTTCCCATTATTCTGGAGTTGGTTCTGAAGAGTGCGAAAAGATGTTTTTGACGTTCCAAACTTCTGTTTCCGAGCCCATCTTTGGCAAGCCTTATGTTCTTGAGCAGTTGGATTTCGAGATTGAGTCCCAGCTTCAAAATTCAGAACCTATTCTGTCTCCATTTTCCTCTTACCTTCAGCTTGTTTATTCTGACGATGGTATCGTATCTTATTATTCGAATTTGACAAAAATTGCAAATTCTTCTTTTTCAAAAGCGCAATCCAATCAAAAATCTCTCCAGTTTTTAGCTGATTCAAAACTTATTGCCGCTAAAAATAAGCTTAATTACTATCAAAGTCAGAAAGTAAATCTTATTTTATATGGAGGTTCAAGTGATTTTGCAATAAATCAAAAATATTCTCAATTATCTAGGCATATTGATGAAGTTGAGTCTAACCTATCTCTTTCAAAATCTCTTAGTTCTGCTTCTTGGCAGACCAATTATCTTTCTGATTCAATTTTGATTCTTGATTCTTCTGTTTCAAAACTGGATCAAATTTTGGTTGATTTTGATTCTCTCTCCGATTCTGCCTCTTCTGCAATTTTACAGGCAAAGGAAGAAGCTCGTTTTGAAATTTCTATTGCTTCTGAATTGGAAAACACTCTTAATCCTGATGGCAAGAAGTCTCTTGAAATTTCAAAATCTCTTTTTTCAAAAGGTGATTCTTCATCTGTTTTAGGCGAATCATTCCAATTCTACTTTGATTCTGCAAAATATGCTAGAATCGCAAAGACTCAAACTCTCTCCGCTTCAATCAATTCTTCGCTTACTCAGTCTGATATTTTTGATTTGATTAATCGTGCTAAATCTGATGGTCTTGATGTTTCTTCAGAACTTGCCCTAATGGATCTCTATCTGGTGTCTCAAGACCCACAAATTCCTCATTTGGTTCGTTCTATGATTTTTGAAAAAGCAAACTCATCTCTTTCTGCTCCACTGTTAATCAAACGAAACAATCTTCTAAATCTTATGTCTGCTCTTGGTCCGCTCTCATCCGATTTTGCTCTTGATCTTTCTACTTTGGATGATGGTTATTTCGATGGGTCTCAATACGATCTAGAAAAAACTCTTGGTCATTTTTCTTTTTTACGTGCTCAATATGCTGATTTGGAATCTACTCTTCTAAATTTTTCAAAAGAAATCATTGCAAATTCCCTCTCAAAAAAATCTTCAACTTATTTTGACCATATTTCTATATCTTCAAAATCAAATGCTTCTATCCTGTTCACCCTGACAAACCCATTCAATCTGAGTTCTTCAAATGTGTCCTCTTTAGTTGAATTGGATTATCCAGTTCATTTTGGAAAGAATGATTTTTCTTTAGGCAAAAATAGGATTGCAAGTACTTCTCTTTCTGGAGCCTACCTAATTCTGAATTTGTATTCCGTCTCTCAATTCGATTCTATTGATTTTGAATCAAAAAAAGAAGTTGAAGTAGTTAAATTGGTAAAAATTTCCAATATTTCAACTGGTTTTTCTGATGGCTCTGCTACTGTCGAATCTTTGTATGTCGTTGATGTGCTCTCAAAAATCCCTAGACTCGACTTCCCAAGACAAAACGGATCTCTTGAAAAAGGGCGCTACAATTTCAGTCAGGTTACTTACCTAAATTCTTCATACTCCTATTCGCTTTCAGAAGCTTCAATATTTCCTATCGGTCAAAAGGCTCGGTTAGAATTTGATGTTCGCCTAACCCCTGAAATTGATTTGGGTTCTCTGTCTTTAACAATTCCTTTTTCGAACTCGAGTTCAGTATCTAAGCTCTCTGTTCTCTCTTTTGGAGAAGGTAAGTTGGATTCTTACTTGCATGATAGAAACCTTCTGCACCTTAAATTAAAGAACCTCAAATCATCAAAACTCCTAATTGTTAGGGTGAATTTCGAAGTAGATAATTCGCAAAACTATTCTCAATCACTCCTGCACTCTCTGCCTCTTACGACAAATTCTTCCTATTTATCTCCTCTCCTTTCTTCTCTAATTTTGAGGGCAAATGAAGAGCATCAAAATGGAAACTTTACTGGATCAATTGCCCTTTCCCAAAAAGCCCTTGTTGAATTTGATAAGTTCCAGAAAGAAAAATTAAAAACTGAAAAAGACTTCTTGACAACTCGCCGCTCCATCGATGCTGAATTATTCGACATTTCAAGTGCTTTGGACTCCTTTGGTTCGAACTCCACTTTCTCAAAAAAGCTTGAAATGCGCACGCAAACTCTTCGATCTCTCTTGGATTCCAATTCTTCTTCCTATGATCATAACTGGTTGGACTCTGAATTAGTTTCCAAATCAAAAGAGTTCTCAAAAGATTATTCTTCATTGCAAAAAGATTCTTCTAAATTTAATGATTCTTTATTATCTTCAACTCTTTCTGACTTGGATTCTGCTCTTTTAAGATTTGAAACTTCTCGTGATTTGATTTCTGCTTTGATTGTTGATGATTTAATTTCTAAAAGTCGCTCAATTGTTGACTCCTTAAAAAGCTCCAAAAATCCCAACTCAAATAAGGAAATTTATGAAATTTTTTCCTCAAATTCGCAAAAAACTTTATCTGCATACAAATCTCAAAAATCCCTTGCAAAAAACACTCCCTATTCATCTCTTTTCAGCGTTGATGAAACCTCATTTTCCTCTGATTTAAAAGATCTTAGAAATTATTTGGATTCCGACTATCGCATTTTTCAATATAAGATAAATTCTCTAAATAGTTCTCTTTCTCTTATGTCTTCCCAACTTTCTCTTCTTAAAAATACTGCAAATTCAAAACTTTCTCTAATTTCTTCAAAACTTCCTCCTGAGCGGCTTTCATCAATTACTTCTCTGATTCAATCTTCCAATTATATTGGTGCTTTAAAAGAAATTGATAAAATCATTGAATCTCAGTCTTCCTCTAAAAATTCCGATTTATCTTCCCCCTATTTGCTTATGGGTTCTGTCTCTCTTGTTGCACTGATTCTGATCTATCTGATTATGACAAAGTACAAAAAGCCAGAGTCTCCTAAACCCCCAACTCCTCTAGAAAAGCTTGATCCAGATGATTCTTCAGATTTTTAGTTCTGCGGAAACGAACTCTCTAATCCTATTTATTTGATGAAGTTCAAATACTTCTGAGCACATGTCAATTTCAAAAGCAAGCTACCTTAAGCAAATAACTTCCAACTTTCATTTCAAAAGCACACAACTATCTGCCGACATGGATGGTGCAACTCCTCCTTCTGTTTTTATTGGGAGTTTTGGATATCCTAAAGTTCAAATCGGCCCTATGATTGCCCCTGAAATTGAGAATGTGGAAATTTTTGATACTCCTGAAGAGTGGCTAAAATCAAAAAAAACTCAGGAAGATATTATTTCATATCGTCTTAATCTGGTTCGAGGAAAAAGCGAAGCATCAATTTTTGATTTCAAAAACAAACTTGTTCAAAAAATCCAGGAAATTTCTCTAAGCGATAAGTCTGTCTCCTCTCACGCTAAATTCTCATCAATTCCAAAAGGTTTCTCATTTGATGATGATTCACATGCACATGGGCCAAGCGGAAATCTATCTCAATTTGAAATCGATAATTTTTACTGGAATAAAAGACTTGAGAAAGCGCATTATGATTCGGATCTTGCTGCAAAAGATGCAATAATTTCTCTCTATAATGATGGAACAAATTTCTCCCAAATACAAAAAGCCCTTTCAACTGGTTCATTTGGTCTAAATAAAAATCGAAAATTAGTTCCAACTCGATGGTCAATAACTGCGGTTGATTCAACCCTTGCCGATCATTTTTTATCTAAAGTAAAATATCACCCTATTTTGGAAAATTATCGGGTTTATGAAAATTCTTCCTTAAACAATTATTATGCAGTAATATTGATTCCAACCTTTTTCCAGTATGAATGGATTGAGGCCTTTTTGTCAAAAACCGGCCAAAGGGAATATATTTTTGCAGATTTTGAGCTTTCAAAAAAGAAAATCGGCTATTCGAGTGTTGGAGGATGCTACTATAGTGCCAAACTTGCGTCTCTTGAAGCTTTAGATCACATGAAAATTCAAGCAGGTGTGCTGATTTTACGAGAAGCAAATGAAAACTATGTCCCTCTTGGCGTTTTTAATGTCCGCGAAAATGTAAAGGCGGCCCTTAAAGGCAAATTCCGTGAATTTTATTCTCTTAGAGATTCTCTAACCTTTGCTTCATCAAGACTTTCTCTTCCTCTTTCTAAATTCATCGAAAAAGGCTCTCTTTTAAGGCAGCTTCTAAGCGGTTCCCAAACAACTCTTTTAAAATTCTAATTTGCAAACTATTCTCATGGTTAAATCCAAATTATTATTTTCATTGGTCTTTTTGCTTATTCTAAGCGTTTCCTTTTCCGCATGCCTTTCAAACTATTCCTACTCATTCAATGCGCGGGTTCTTGATGCAAAGTTTCGTCCAGTTCCAAATGCGCTAGTTACAATAACTTATGATAGTGGTTTTGCTGCGGGTGAGCAGTATTTCACCTCTGAGCCAAGATTGACTTCTTCAGATGGAACCATTCAATTCTTTATTAATAATCCTGGCCAAGCTGTAAATCGTGATTTTGATTGCAGAATAATTCTCGAAGCTCGCGTTTTTGGCGGATCAAAAAACCGAACTATTATTGAAGGGGGAAGACACGGTTCTTTAGTTGATGTCGTTCTTGCTGATGCTTATCCACTTCGGATAAATGTTCGCGATCAAAGGTTTAGTCCTCTTGCAGGTGCAATTGTTGGTCTAAATAACGAAACAATTTCAGTTGGTTCTTCTGGTTCAGTTTCATTACATGCAAAAGCAGGCTCAATTCCTTATTTTGTCAATTTCCGCGAAGCAAGCGAAAACGGCATAATTGATTTGAATGATGATACTAATTTCGATATTACAATTCCAGCACACTCAATAAAAATCGACGTTTCAGATGAATTTGGAAATCCCCTCTCATCCTCATTAACCATTCTCAATTCAACAAAAACCATTTCAGATGGTTCTTTTTCAAGTTCTCTTGTCTATGGTGAACGAGTTCCATACGAAATAACTTATCTAAATGCAAAGAAAACTGGAACAATTTATCCAAGTGAAAAAAATGAACTTCGTGTTGTTTTTGATAAAACTTCTCCCAAATTTGGAAAAATTGAAATAGATCCAAAATCAACTTCCCTAATCCGTCTTTTGATTCCAGTCTCTGATGAAGGTGTTTATTCTTCTGGAATTGATTCAAAGTCCCTTATTGTTCGATACAAACTGGATGGTGAATCATCATTTAGGACTGCTGTGACCTATGTTTCAACTCGTGGGATTTACGCTTCTGAAATAATGAATGTTTCCGAAGGCAGAATTGTTAATTTTGTTGCAACTGTCAAAGATGGCGAAGGGAATCTTGCAAGTGTTGATGGAAGGCTCCAAATCCCCGTTTCTGCACCTGTTACGACTCCTGATCCGGCGGTGCAAGAGCAGGGAACACCACTTTTATACATAGTAATTGGTGTAATTGCACTGTTTTTGGTGGCATTTTTAGCATTTCGTATCATATTTCCTCCAAAAATAAGTGGCTAATTTGCGATAAGTTTTTAAACTTTCTTGTTACAATTAACATTACACGTATAATCACAAACTATAAATATTGTTTGTGTCTATTATTGTAATGTTGTGTGTTAGGTGACCAGATGCCAAGAGGAAAAAAAATAGTTATTGAAACTGACGTTGATGATGTTGTAGTTGATAGGTTTAAGTCTTTGGATTTAGGCGAAATAAGAAAAGATAGAGAAGATGTTGAAAAAACTCTCTCCTCTTCTATTTCATCTGTCTTTAAGACTGCTCAAAACCTCTACAAACAAAAAGCAAGTGAGGATGAGCTTCAATCAAGACATGGCCTATTCTCAATAAGGTCCGCTTATGACTTTTTGCGGGAAAATAATGTCGCAGTGTCCTTTAGGGCATTTGGCGGCAGAATCGAAAGAGGAACTATTCCATATGTAAAAATTGGAAGACTTAGATACATTCCAAAATCTGTTTTGGCTGATATTTCAAATACTAAGGATAGTTTCTACACCGTTAAAGAAGCATTCCAGGAATATGTCAAATCAAACTCTGGGATCAATTTCCGTGCATTTATTGGAAGAGTTGAAAAAGGTTCAATTCCTTCAGTCAAATTCGGAACTAGAAGATTGATTCCAAGAGACGCAGTTGACGCTTTGACCCACATTAGTTCCAATTACTTTTCAGTAAGTGAGGCAATTAAGGAGCTCCATAAAGGCGGAATCAAAATCAAAAGAAATGCCTTTGAGCGAAGATTGGATCGAGGCAGAATTCCACATGTAAAAGTTGGTGGAAGAAGATTCATTCACGAAGATGTTTTGGATGAGCTTTTAGATAAGGAATCTGCACTAAGAAATGAATAATTTTTTTAAATTCTTATTCTTAAAATTTTAAAAAATCAAAGAACTCTGATTTTTTTACCATCAAAGAAGGTCGTTTCCTCATACCGCATTCCGTATTTTCCTGCATAGTAAAATGCAGGTTCTATTGCCATTAGTGTGTTTTTTATCTTATGGTCTGATTTAAGTCCAAGTGAAGGATATTCATGAACCTGAAGTCCAACTCCATGGCCAATTGAGTGTATTAATTGGGGGAATCCTGCTTTTTTGATTTCTTCTTCTGCACATTTTCCAATTTCTGATCCGATTTCAAAATTGGGTATTTTATCAATTATTGAATCAAAAACTCCTTTTAGTTTTTCATATTCTTTCTCGAGTTTCTTATTCGGCTTTATTATGAAGCATCTTGTCAAATCTGCACAATATCCCTCATATTTGACTCCATAGTCAATCAATACAAATCCACTTTCCCAAATTTTTCCTTCCTTTCCATGATAGTGTGGAAATGATGAATTTGCCCCGGAGCCTACAATCGGTTCAAACGCACTATCAAGCCCCCGTTGGGCGGTATGTATTTTTATCTGTTTAATTAAGTCTTCCTCTGTTTTTGCAGTTTTAAAATCAAGCGATTCAAAAATTTCCTTTGTGATTTTGACTGCCTTTTTCGTTTTACTCACTTCATCTTCTCTCTTTACTGATCTTTTTTTGAGAAATTCTTCTGATGCATCAACTAACTTCGCACCAGTTTCTTTTTCTATTTTTTTGTATAAATTTGCACTAATTGCTGATAGGTCTGAGTGTACTTCTTCTCCTTTTGCAATTATTTTTGAAAGTTCTTCAAATGGTTTTTGATACTCTATTACTTTTCCCTCAAAACTTTCCTTTGCAATTGCGCTATTCATCCTGCTTGTTAAAAGAATTCTTTCCTTTGCTTCTTCAATGTAAAATGAGTGATCTATATCCACGCCTGAAAAATATTTGAAATTAGGGTCAAATTCTTCTCCTCTAAAAAGAAGTTTTTTCATAAAAAGACACAACCCTTAAAATATATAATCTTAAGGGTGAAATCCCATTTGGTGATACTTCTGAAAAAGTTCATTATCCTTATTGTATTTGTTTCTTTATTTTTTGGGTGTCTTGGAATAGCTGGAGAATCAACTCAAAATTATGCCGGCGGATCTCAATTCTCTAAATCTACCCCAATGATGGCAGTTGATTCAGTTGAATCTAATGTATATTCTAGTTACGCAACTGTAAAAGTTGCCCAAGGAGAACTATCCTCTAAATTCGATTTTGTTAAAACTTCTCTTATAAACATGGGAGCTAAAGTCAGTGATTCATCCTATTCTGAATTCAATTCGCAAAAAGAATATCGTTTGAGAATTAGGATTGCGCCAAACAAATTTGATGATGTGAATGATCTTCTAAAAACCGTTGGAAGCGTTGAGGATTTCACCCAATCCTCCAATGATTTAACTATACAGTCTCGTGAATTGGATATTCGAATTGAAAACCGGAATACCTTTTTGCGCAGGTTAAGGGATTTAATCAATCAAAGCACAAACGTTTCTCAGATTCTTGAAATTGAGCGAGAAGCCTCAAGAATAGAATCGGAACTTGAATCCTTAAAAACTCAAAAGAATTATTTGGAAAATCAGGTTCAGCTTTCAACTATTGAGCTAAGATTATATGAAGAAAAAACCCTAACTGACAAACTCGGTATTTCATTTGATTCTCTTAGTGCATCATTCATCTATGCAATGAGCCTTTCAATTGGTTTTGTTGTTGCACTAATTGGATTTTTGATTCCTCTTGCAGTTGTTATTGGGGTTCCATTTGCAATCTTTAAGGCAGTTACTGGCTTTAGATTACCTAAAATTGGTGGCCCAAAAGGAAGAAAACCTGATTTTGGAAAAATTCCAAATTTAGATGATTAATTATTTTTTTATTGTTTTTCTATATTTTATTCCGTATTTTCCGGCGCTAAAAGTCAATCGTCCGCTGTTTTTTCCAACTATTTTTTGATTAAGCTTTACCCCCGTGATTCCACCACTTATACTTATTCCGCTTGTACTAAAATTAAGTGAAATGCCATTGAAAATTTTGATGTTTTTTGAAAAACTTAATCCCAAAATTATGCAACTCCGATTTTTGTTCTGTTTTTGAGACTTATTACTCTAAGTCCTTCTCTTTTGATTTTGCTTCTTAATTGCGCATCGTTTGTGCAAACAACTGCTCTTTTTTCAATTGCATATTTTTCAATCCACAAATCAACTTCTTCTCCATTTTCGATTATTTCTATTCTGCCTTTATTTGCTTCAATTAGTTTTATTGCAAGGCGGGCAGATCGTCCATCTTTATTGGTGCCTTTTGCAATGTGCTCCAATTCCTTTATTGTTCTTGATGAAATTACAAAATAATGACTTCTTGCAAGTATTCTTTCTATGCCTTCAAAAATATCAATTTTGAATTGAAATGGTATCAAAAGAAAATTAGTATCTAAGATTACTGGCCTTTCCACTCTATCCATATATAGCAGTTTTCCCAAGCACTTTTTAATATAATCTGTGGTTTTCTATTGATTATGGCCCAAAAGATACATCTTGATGAAACTGATTTCAAACTAATTTACTACTTGGAGCAGGATTGTCGCTTGAGTTTAAGGGAACTTGGTGAAAAAGTTGGCATTTCAAAAAGGATGACTGACTATCGGATTAGGCGGCTTGAGAGCAATCAGGTTATTTTGGGCTACAGTGTAATTTTGGACAATTCTCTTTTAGGTTATGTAAATCATGATGTTTGGATTCAATTAAAATCCTCATCCGAAAAAAGACGCGATGAATTCATCGATGCTCTTGTTAAAAATCCCTCTGTAAACTGGGTTTCAAGTTGCGGCGGCAAATTCGATGTGGGAATAAGTATTCTCTCTCCAAATGTTAGTACTTTTTCAGAAACATTTGACAATATTTTGGATCTTTATTCTGATATTATTCTCAATTATTTTGTTACTATTACAAACAAATTCCAATTTTACTCCAGAACATATTTCCTTCAAAAAGCCGAAAAATTCCGTTCTGTAAAATCCTATTTCTCTCCCAAATCCGCACCGATTTCTATTGATTCCAACGAGAAAAAAATTCTCCAGGTCTTATCCAACAATTCAAAGGCAACTGCAATTGAAATTGGAAAGATTGTTGGCCTCTCTCCAAACACGGTCCGATTGAAAATCGTTTCTCTTGAATCCAAGGGCGTTATCCAGGGTTATCGTGCAATTGTTGCTCCAAGTTCTTTAGGTTTTAGAACCTATGAAATTCTTGCAAACTTGACTCATCTTTCAGAATCAAAAAGAAAATCTCTTGAAGAATACTGCCTTCAAAATCCGCATGTTGCCTATCTTCTAAATATCGTTGGTCCTTGGAATATTGATCTTTCAATTGATGCAAGGGATTCAGATCATTTTCAGCAGATTCTAAATGAATTTAGGTCGAATTTTGGAACTTATTTAAGAGACTATGAATTCATTCCTATAATGAGAGTCCACAAATCTAATTATTCACCGCTTTTAAGGTGATTATTCGTGCCATCGATCGGTAACTATTGTTCCGATTGCAATCTTCTCTGCAGCATCTAGTAATGATATGCCATCGCTTGATGCCATCCCTCTTATCTGATTCAATCTGCTAGTTATTATTCTTTCTAGGTCTGCATATATCTTTTCTCTGGAAGTTACCCCCTTTTGGACTTCTATTGCATGGAGCAACCCTCCAAGGTTAATTGGGAAATCTGGGACATATTCTATGCCTCTTTCCATTAGTTTTGCATTTATTTCGTATTGCATATCTGGTTCTTCAAATGAAGCTAATGGCGAATTGGCTGCTCCTAAAATTACAAGTCCACCCCTTCTGTTTCGTGGGAATTTAGTCATGTCAATTGTTCCGTCTCCCGCATTTGGAGAGAAAATTTCCAATCCCGGAACTCTGTATATTTCATATGCGTTATCAAATACTGTAAACTGAGTTTCTGGTGCTGCTATGGTTGCCCTTGCATGCTCTCTTTTTGAGTCATCTATATCGTAAGCATAAACTTTTGCGCCTAAATTAATTAGCATTTTTGCAAGAGGATACCCAACGTTTCCAATTCCCTGTATCGCAATTTTGGCTCCATCAAAGCCTTTTTCTCTGCGCTGTACTTCAAAAACATTTTTTATTGCAAAAACAATTCCTTGCGCTGTTGTCTCTTCTGCACTTCCCACATTTGATGAATCATCTGAAAGTCCAACGATCCGTTTTCCTGCGGTTTCCCTAATTACTCTCATGTCTTTTTCACTCATGTTTAGGTCTGTTCCTGTTGTGAAATTAGGTACTTTTAATAAAAACTCTCCAAATGCTTTCAAAACTTCATCTGTTTTTTCTGTGTGCGGATTACCTAGGATCATTGCTTTTCCGCCAGTGTATCCTTCTGCAATTGCTCCAAGCATTATTCTCTTTACTACCATCATGGAAACAAGTCTTGAAACTACTTTCTGCGCTTTTCCGACATCCGAGGAATCTACCATTCTAGTTCCTCCATCTGCATTGGTTTCGCGCATGTTCCTTCCTGCAATAAAGACAACTTTTCCAGTTGATCCGCCCATGTTTTTTATTTCTGTTTGTATGTCTTCGGGATGACAAAGTTGAATGCTTCCTAAGCGAGTTGGATTTTTTTCTCTTGTGGCCATAAGTAGTTCTTGTCTTCTGTAAAATCCTGAATGTCCTCGATCTGACCTATCTGAGGCTGGTGGTTGATGCAGTCGCTGCGCTCGCTCAGTATTCAAACCCATATAACTTAACATTTCCACACAAGTGTTTATAAATAGTCTCTTCGCAATTTTATTTGATAAACGATGGTAACTAAAGAGGAAATCCTTGAAAAATTAACTCAGGTAGAAGATCCTGAACTTGGTATGAATATTGTGGATTTGGGTTTAATTTATGAAATTCAAATTGATGAGAAAAAACCCGAAGATAAATTGCAGCATGTTTCAATAAAAATGACTTTTACTACTCCTGCTTGTCCCATGATTAATGAAATGCTTCATGATATCCAGAGTAAACTTGATGTCTTATCTGATTTGGATATCGAAGTCAATGTTGTTTTTGATCCTCTTTGGACCCCTGAAATGATGTCAAATCGTGCAAAAATAAAACTAGGTCTAATTTGATTTTTTTTATTCAATTTCCACAATTGTCGAACTTCGTTATGTGTCTGATTATCAATAAATGCGATTTAAATATACTTCTTTTTGAAGTTGTCTTCTATGACTACTAGAAATACTAGGTTTAGGGCTTTGGAATTGCCCTCATCTGATGTACATCGTTTGTGTGCTGATCTATCGGGTGCTTTTGGAAAGAAAGTTGCAGCGGTTCCTCTAACTGATGTGCTTACTATTCCTGAGGCTGCAAAAGGTGCAAGGGAAATAATTCAGGTTCCTGGTTTAGCGATTTTCTTATTAAATAGAACTCCTTTTTCAACTGACTTTGCAGATACTTTGTCTTTTAGGCGAAATGGCGCTGTTTTTGCCAAAGTTCCATTTACTGTTGGCTTTGCAGAATCTGTTGGTTCAGTTCATTTAACCGAATTAGAGGCTGATGTTGTTGGTGCAAATGCATTCCATCGAATCGCAGGATCAATTCGGGTTCCTCCAACCCTGACTCTTGGCGAAATCTTCAATTTCCTTGAATGATTTTTCTCCTGTTTTTTCTTTATTTGGTTTTTACTCTCTTTTTTAATTCATTTGAATCAATATTTCTTCAATGAAATTAACATTTTATGGCGGAGCAAGCGAAGTTGGAAGGCTCTGCCTGGTTTTAGAAGAAAATGAAAAGAACTTGATGCTTGATTGCGGAATCAAATTAGGTCAAAAAACCGAATTTCCGCAAATTAGTGATGAGGAATTATCAAAAATCCAAAATATTGTTATTTCTCATGCGCACATGGATCATTCGGGTTATCTTCCACATTTACACTCAAAAAAATTAACTCCTCAAATTTACATGACAAAACCCACAAGAGATTTGATTGGGGTTCTCTTAGCAGATTATCAAAGAATCCATGCTCAAAAAGAAGAAAAAAGACTCTTCTCATCAAAAGATGTTGATGGTGTTTTAAAAAGTGCAAAAGTTGTTGAGTATTTTGAAAAATTCAACGCTGGTTTTGATATAACTTTTTTTCCAGCTGGCCATGTTTTGGGTTCTGCAATTACTTTAATTGAGCATGCAAATCACAGAATAATTTTCTCCGGTGATATTTGCATGAGAAAAACAAGGGTTCTAGATCCCTGCTACAAAAACGTTGAAGCAGATACTCTTATTATTGAAAATACCTATGGTGGAAAAGACGATCTGATTCCAAGCTACAAGGAAAGCTATGCAAAAATAATCCAGATCATAAACCAGACTTTGGATCGGGGAGGGCATGTAATCATTCCAAGTTTTGCAGTTGGACGGGCTCAGGAAATTCTTCTTGCTCTTGATGATTATATGCGATCTGGCGCATTAAAACCAACAAAAATCTACATCGAAGGAATGATTGGAAAAGCAATGAAAATTTATCGCCACAACGCCTACTATGCAAATGATGATATTAAGAAAAGAATTTTGATGAGTGATGATGATCCATTTCAATCTCCTAATTTTTATAAATCTAGATCAAAAACTCGAGAAGATGTTTTAAGCGAGCCTTCGATAATAGTTACTACTTCTGGAATGCTTAGTGGTGGCCCAGTTTTATACTATTTGGAAAAATTAGCACACGATCCAAAGAATTCAATTATTTTTGTTGGCTATCAGGCAGAAGGAACTTTAGGACGAAAAATTTCAAGTGGAGAAAAAGAAGTTGAATTTACTATTGATGATCAAGTGAAAACGTTGAATGTTCGTATGCAAGTTGAGTCTGTACGCCTCTCGGGACACGCAGATTACAATGAACTAATTCATTTCATTAAATCTATTAAGGGTCTCAAAAGAATCTTTTTGATGCATGGTGAAAAAGAGGATTTGAAAATTGCTTTGGAAAAAGATTATCAAGTGATTCAGCCAAAAATGTTTGGAAGCTATGAATTATAATTACAGTCGATTCTGTTTTTACTAGGTTATTAAAATGCATAACTGGGTTAAAACATAGCTTTATAAATATTTTTTGAAATTTATTCTTGTGGATAATGCCTTTTTTAAAAAATATTCTCGTATTTTAGAATCCATAGAGGATGTAGCTGAATGTGTTGATGGAGAATTAATTTTAATCGGAGGAACTGCATTGGCTCTTTTCTATCTTAAGCATAGGGTCAGTATTGATCTAGACTTTGTTCCTGTTAATCAAAATACTGAAGATACTGCAAAAGAAAAACTTAAGGGTGCTCTTTCTAAAAAAGGATATCGAACCCAACGAACAACTTATGCAAATCAATTTATCGTTCAATTTGAAGATTGCTCTGTGAAGGTCGAGATTTTTACTCCTGAAAGAGAAATTAAACAAATACAAGAATTCTCTTTGGGAAGTAAAAAAATAAAAGTAGCTTCAATTGAAGATCTTTTAGCTATGAAACAAGATGCATATTATCAGAGACTAGAGGCAAGAGATCTATATGATATTGTTTTTTTATTAAAAAAACTCAATAGAGACCCAACCTCTCTTATTCGTTTGTTGTTATCTTACGGCAAACCCAAGAATATTTCTGATCTTCAAAATATGGTTTCTCAATCTCAGTTTCTAATCTTTGAGGAGGTTCTTAAAAATGCTACTGCCTAAACAAGTTGTTACCTATGATCGTTTACTTTTAGATGGTATGAGCACTTCTAAAATAAAACAGATGATTATTAACTTAAATCTCTTCCCAACCCCATTTAAAAAAATTTATTATGTCCCAACTCCTCAAGAGAGAAAGGCAAGCTCTATAGATAAACCTCTTTTGGTTTTGAAACGCGCTATTTCTGCATATCTTGGTACTGCTGATTTCTATTATAGCTGTCGAACTGCTCAGGAATTTTTGGGAATTAAATGGCAGCCTAGTGGAGAAATGCATGTAGTTAATCTCAAATTAAGCCGGCGTATTGATCTATCTCAAAGAATTGATCGCAAAAATAAAAAATCCGATTATCGATCCAAAAGAATTTCAAAAATACTTTATCTTTATGGCACTAAGATTATTTTTCATCGCGGGAGTGTTACTGGTGCAAAATTCAAGGAAACTCCCTATGGTCGCTTTGCCTTAATATCCCAAATAAAAAAAGACCTTAAGCGTTTTAGAGAAATTTAATAAAAAAATTTGGCTAATCAATTGTCTCAAAAAATTCTCCCTCAATTTTTAGTTGAAGGGGATTAATCTGAATACTCAGTTTTATTCGTTTGTCCCTTTTCATTTCTTTATTATTCGTTTTTCTTTTATTTAAAGAAAGAGAGAGTTCATTTCCGCAAAGAATATTATTCAAGCCATTTGTACCCTTTGCTTCTATGGAGTATTGTTGTTATGCGTACTTCTTTTTCAATTATGGCATAAATTGCTCTATATTCACCAACTCGTATTCGATAAAGGGCAGGGTCAAAACTCCCTTCTAGTTTTTTTATGTCGGCGCCGCTTCTAGGAAGATATGGTTTTTCTTTGAGCTGTTCAAATGCTTTTTTGAATCTTTCTCGCATCTCTTTATCTAAGTTGTAGAATTCTCTTTGCGCGGATTCCGAAATTAAAACAGTCCACTTATTCATAAATTGTCAACTGTTTGAAATTTTTCCTTTTTAAGTATCGATTTTTGTGCTTCCAAAAATCCATGATATTTTGCAATTTCCATCAATTCCTTAATTATTGAATCATATGTATCTCCCTTATTTCCAAATTGTTTTAGTTCTTCTCTCGTCTCTGTCGCTATTGCTATTGTTGTATTAATATGATCACCTATAATCATTATATGTAATTATATTATAATCTTTTTGCTTTATCAATGACTCAAAAAATACATTTACTCCTTTGGTAGTGATCGTTTTTCTTTTATTTAAAGAAAGAGATAGTTCATTTCCGCGATTTAATTTTGATCTGTGTTAAATTTAACCTCTGATAATTTCCAAACCCCAAAAAACCCTGCAAATATTGCTGCGATTCCTCCAAACATTAACCCCAATCGCGGATCAAATACCTGGCTAATCCAACCAATTAATGGCCCTCCAATTGCAGTTGATCCGACAAATGCAACTGACCAAAAAGCCATTACTCTGCCCATCATTTTTGAGTCAGTTTCTAATTGTAAAATAAGCCTTCCAATTGCTAGAAAGTATATTGAACAAAACCCAACAACTACGATGCCCAAATTAAATAAAAGCAAATCGGGCGCTAATGATGTAATTATTATTGCGCTTCCAAGAAAATGTCGATTTGATAAATTTTCCAACTGTTGTTTTCTTCTCCTTTGTAGTAATTATTCCTCCCAAAATTGCACCTATTCCCATAGAAGTTACTGAACTGGGATAGGTTCCTGCATCTCCGTTAAATGTGAACTTTGCTATTAAAGGAAGACTCACATTAAATTCATAGGTAAGGGTTCCAATTATCCCGCCAATAATTAATGTGTACAATAATGGTTTTGATGAGAGAATATACTTTGCCCCTGCGCTTATGTCTATATTTTCACTAATTACATTCTCTTTTATTTCATCCTTTTTCATAATACTCAAGGCAAAAATCAATGCTAAATATGATATTCCATTGAGGATGAAACACGCAGCTAGCCCAACGCTAAATATCGCAATACTTCCAATTATCGGTCCAATTATCCGAGCTAAATTAAATTGAATTTTATCTAAAGTTACTGCGTTTTTTAGCTCTTCCTTACCTACAATTTCATAAATAAATGCCTGCTCTGCTGGAAGATTAATTGTAGAAATTAGTCCAATTGATAGTGCAAATAAATAAACCATCCAGACCTGAATCAAATTCGTGATTACTAGTGTCCCAAGCATCACTGCAAGAAGAGACAAACTAATCTGAGTAAAAAATATTATTTTGCGTTTTGGGAACCTATCTACTATTGCCCCGCCTATTGGTGCCAAAAGCAATACTGGCAAAAACTGCAGTGCCGTAACGAGCCCAAATTCAATTCCTGAGTTTGTAAGTTGTAAAATTAGCCACTGCTGCGCAATTGTTTGCATGAATGTTCCTATGCAGGAAATCACTTGACCAAAGAAATACAATCTATAATTTCTAATTTTTAGTGCCGAAGTTGATTCATTAAAATTGATAAAATCCATTCATCTAATCACAAAAAACTAAAAAGAAAATTAAAATTATGAAACTCTGAGGCAACTTGGGTTTTGAACAACAAAGTCGCTCTCACACCCTCCTCTTCTTGCACCAACTGTTACGTTGGCAATTACTCTGCCACTTGTTCCAATTCCACCAGTTGGAATCAAGATTGCTCCTGATGATGTTTGGTTTACTAGGTTTGCCCCTTCTGATCTCCATTCGACTACCACGCTGCATTCATTGTAGCCCGGAACTCTTGGGTTTCCTGAACCGCAAACAACTTCAACATAGCTATTTGACATTGGATATACTTCCAAAGGTGCTCCATTATTTATCATGCAGAATTCATTTCTTCTTCTGTTGTTTCCATCATCGTCATCTTCGTTGCATGAAAGAGCGCATGTTAATGTGCATCTTGGGGTGCTTCCATCTGCACAAACTGAAGTTGGAAGTGGACATGTGCACCCTCCATCTTCATCAACTGCTATTTTTGAAAGGCCGACTGCTCCTGTTAAATATGGTCTTGATGCATCGCTAAATACCCCAATCCCATATCCGTAACCCGAGCTTCTTGCATCTCCAGTTAAGTTGACTCCTGTTAATCTTGGGTTTGAGAAGCTTATGAAAAGAGCTGGATCTTTGTAATATTCTGCCTTATCTGGAAGTCTTGTTACTCCCGAATCAGAGCAGCTTAAATCCAATCCGCTTGTGTTTCCAACTCCGACTCTTAATGAATCTGGAATTAAGGAACATCTGTATCTTGGATCTATTGTTGTTATCTGTATTCCGCATGTGTTTGTGGGATCTCCACCAACTCTATATTCCAAACTTCCCATTACGCCAGGTCCATTATTTATAAAGAACGAAAATTGGTTTGGCGATGGTGCTCTTCCTGGAATTATCGATCCACTTACTCCATTGAAATTGAAGTCTCCACTACAAGGAACTGCTGCTCCTAGTCTGTTTGTACAAAGAAGTGTTGCTGTTGCGACTTCTCTTTCACCAAGTTGCATTACTCCGGGATTCATGGTGCACGTGACTTCAGGCCCGCTTGATCTAATTGTAACTGGAGCCTGTGCAATTGCTCCGATCACACTTGGTCTTGTACTGTCGCTAAATAATCCTGCTCCAAAGAAGAGTCCGCTTGATGGCATTCCTGCGGTAAATGATGCTCCGCTTGTACTTTCACCATTAATAATTCCAAATAGGCCTGGGGACTGAGAGTATCTTGCGTTTTCTGGAACTCTTGGAGTTGGTGTGCCTCGATTTTCAAGGCAATTAAGTGAGAATCTTTGGACATCTCCCGTATTCATTGTAGCGCTTGGTGGATTCAAAGTGCAGCTGAAAATTGGTGTTACGACATTTATTGTGCTTGTACATGAAACATCGCTTCTTCCTGCATATCGGTATTCAACGCTTCCACTGGAACCTGCCGAACTTGTTGTGTAAAACACGGTGCCGCTTGCACTG
The DNA here is from genome assembly GCA_964590665.1 of Microcaldota archaeon. Lineage (GTDB taxonomy): Archaea > Micrarchaeota > Micrarchaeia > Anstonellales > Bilamarchaeaceae > Bilamarchaeum. The sequence continues at coordinate 5,650 of CAZPWA010000014.1, read as the reverse complement.
CTTTGGCCAACTTCAAATCCCCCGCTAATTCCATTTAATCTCCAATCGCTTCCAACACAAGGAACAATTGCCCCTAGTCTATTTCTGCATTGAACATTCAATTGTCCTAATTCAAGTGTTCCGATTGTTAATGTGCTTGGAGTTATTGCACAGCTTGTTGCTGTTGTTGTATCATCTAAATTAACTGTAATTGGTGCAACTGGTCTAATTCCAGTTATATATGGTCTAATTGTATCTGGATTTATTGAAATATCTCCAACCAAGTTTCCTGAACTTGCACTAGAACCTGCAACAAATCTTGCTCCTTCTGCATTGTTTACTCCAATTCCGCTTGCACTTCCAATCAATCCGTTTTGTGCGCTGTATCTTGCATCTCGAATTGAACTTGGCGGTATTGTGACTCCATTATTTGTGCAACTTAATGCAAAGTCTCTGCTCTCAAGAGTTGCCATTGTGGCGCTTGGTGGGTTGAATGCGCATCTATATTGTGGGCTCATTGTGCTAATTGGAGCTGCGCATGTACTTGTTCCTGTATTGTAAATAATCTGTCCTGTTGGACCAACACTATCTACTGTGAATCTTGCGTTTCTATTATTTGAATCAATTATTGTTCCAAGGTTCCCTCCACCTGATCTGTTTAATTGCCAATTATTTGTTGGACAATCAACTACTGCTCCGGTTGTGGAATTTGTACATTGTACTCCAACTGTTGCGATTTCACCTGGTCCAATTGTAACGAAATTTGGTGAACCTGGTGCGCTTGTGTAAACTTGGCAATTTATTCGCGATTCGCCAGTTCCCGGGACTATTCCTGTTAATGAAATATCTCTGTTGCAGTTTGGTCTTGTGCCACAAACTACACTTCCCTGGGCGCTCAAGCGGGAAACTAGCGTTCCTCCTCCGACGCCAACTCTGTCAACTGTCAAATAAACTTGTCTTGAAGTTCTTGCTCCAAGTGCTCTTTCAAAACCGTTTTCAACTGGACAAATAAAATCAACTGCTTGTCCTGCCGCTGAATACGCTCTTGCCATGTCGTCGCATTCGTTTGTTGGGCTAATTTGCATTGGCCGAACTGTGTATTGTGAATTTGAACTTGTTAAACTGGAACTCAAATCTATTGGACTAGTTCCATCATTTGAAACTGCAACTCTAACTAATGTTCGACTTCCAAGCGATGCAACTCTTACTGGTGTTCCACTGTTTATTGAACATGGTGGAATTGATGCTGGATCGGCATTTGCTACTTGGATGCTTTTTATCACCATTGTGGATGATGCGAGTGTTGGTTTGTTTCTAGTATAATAATAAAGTCTTGCAAGGCCTGGATCGTTAATGTCTGCTGGATTATATAGCGCACCAAAACAAGTTACGTCGTTAATTGTCGCTCCAACTAAATAAGTTCCGACTCTTGCTGATGAAATTGATGTTGTGGTTGTGTCTCCTGCAATTGATCCTGATGATCCGCTTGGGCCTGTTGGAGTATCTATTAAAATTTCATATGTTCCGCTGCAAAAGAGTCCAACTCTTGCTTCTCTATTTGTGAATGTTTCTCTTCCTGTATTGTATGTTACGCTTTGTGCTGAGAATCTGCTTGCTCCTCCAAGTGCGCTTAAATCTGATTGCGCTTCGCTTCCAAATGCAAAGTCTCCTCCACTTGGATCATCGTTGAAATTTGAGTATGTATTGTATGTTGATCCTCTGAGCCAGTTTACTTGCGAATTTGTAAATCCGGTAAATGCAATCGTTGTTGGACAAGCTCCTGAAGTGCAAATTGGGAAAATGGAGATGATGTCTGGTCTTTCACTAGCCCAGCTTATTCTATTTCTAACTGTCACTGCAACGTTTGCGCCACTACAAACTGTCGCTCCGCTTGGAAGGTCATTTGGATTTGACGTTCCAATGACATTTTGTGCTGTTGTTGAAAGAACAATTACTGGTGAAGCGCTCATTCTTGTATTAAGTTGATAGCCGCTGAAGCGGTTTCTTAAATTGACATCAACTACTTGTGCAAATGCCACTTGGCAAAAAATCAAAGCCAAAAAGACCAATGAAAAAAATTTGATATTGTTTCCCATAATCATTACCCTCTTCTACTTGCTTCTGCTAGTCCAATCATTGCATCAACAAATGCTCTTTGGGCTTCAATTCGTGTTGCACTTGGATCTGATGCTCTTGCTAATAATGTGAGTGCTCTAGTTATTCTTGCATCTCCAAAGCCGCCCTGATTTATTGCAAGTGTACTCAGTGCTCCTCTTAATTGGTCGGATTGTCTTCGCAAATCTTCAATCTGTACTTCTTCTCCTCTTTGGATTCTTTGGGCAAGTTCACTTGCACTATTCGCTGATCTTGTTGCTCTATTAAATGCACTCTGTGCTGGAGGTGTTGCTGGTCTTGGAGCTTCAGTTGGTGTGCTTCCTCTTCCTGCATTTGCAATTGCCCCAAACAAGTTAACTAGATCGACATTTACGCTTAATGAGCCGTATGTTGTTGGGTTATCGAATGCGAGAGAGCTTCCAACATTTGCTCCGCCTACTCTTCCCTCTAATCTAATTGTTTCGCCTGCTCCTCCATTTCCAAGTCTTAATCCAAGTCCTGCTGAAAGATACATATCTGTTGAGATTCTTGGCTCTCCTGCAGAATCTGTTCCTGCATATTGTATTCTGAGGCCTGGACCCATCCTTAATGCTACTCTTTCTCCCAAATTGAGTGCCCCTTCAACTGGCCTTACATCTACTCCTCCTAAAAATTCTCCTGTAATTACTCCTAGTTCTGGAGTTATATGGCTTGAAACTGCTCCTCTTACTGGGCCTCCAATTCGTCCTTGAGCCCAGTTTCCGCTAACGGTCAATCCTCCAATTATGCTGTATGCAAGTCTTCCATCAAGTGGAATTGCATTTCTTTCTGCATTCAACGGAACCTGGAAGTCTCCTCTAAGTGAATATGCACTCACTCTAATCATGCTGTTTCTTCCTCTTTGTCCGTGATTGATGAATCTTACTTCTGCATACGGAATCACTGTTTCAACGTCAGAACTAACACTTCTGTTTTCTCCGCTTTGGCTTGGAACATTTACGCTTGTTGTTGCACTTGAATATGCTGCTCCAAAACTAAGTTGCATTTCAACAAGTGAATTTGCACCAGAACCTGGGAAAAATCTTGCCCTTGTGAAGCCTAAATTAAGATCGTCATTCATAAGACCCAAATTTACAAATGCTCCAAAATTCCAGCTCGATCCTTCGCCAGTTACTCTTCTTGAAGAACCTGGAACAACTCTTCCTGTTGCAGTTTCTCTTTCGTAATATCTTGCGCTTGTTTGAATCATGCTATTGAGTGCAGTTAATCCCCATGAGATAACTGTTGGGCCATCAAGCCTTTCTCCTCCTTGCCAGGCTCTTTGGAAAGCTTCCATTCCTCTGGTTGTAAATACTAAACTTCCTCCAAATGTGAAAGTCCCGACGCTTCTTCCGTCCCATTCAAATGTTGAGATTCTTGGAACTGCTTCTTCAATTGCACGAAGCGGAGACCCTTGGCCTAAAAATGGAGCAAGTCTTTGATTTGCACTCCTTATTCTTCCTGCTCTTAAATCAGCAAGTGCTAATTCAAATGGAGTTGCTTCTCCTGGATTTGTTGGTCTGTTGTCTGGGTGTCTTGCAAGTCTTTGCCCAAGTGGCGCAAGCCTTGTTGCAAGTTCATTTCCAAGCCTCATGGCTTCTGCGCTTCCATCTTGGTAATCATTTCTTTGAGAATAAATCTGGACTCTGGCCCTTGCACTCGCAGCTAAAAGCCCCCACTGTTCTGCGCTTCTTTCAGATCCATTTGGATCTCGAAGTCGTGCATCAGGTCCTCCAAAAAGACTTGTTAGTTCTATATTCGGTGCAGGTTCAACAAATGTCACATCAACACTTCTTCCAAGTGTTAGCCAACGAATAGTTTCCACATCCTGAGGAGTCATTACTATGTATCTTGATTCATCACTTTGCCCCGTTGCAATTGGACCAACTCTAGTAGGAACTGCGGTTCTTGCTGCGCCTGTGTCTAAAAGCCGATCTAGCTGATTTACTTGTCCTCTATTGTATGAATTTGCTTCCTCACTTGAAGTTGTGAAATATCCACGTATTTCCCTTATTGCCCTTTGAACTTCTGATCTATCTGCTCCAAAATCATCTGCCCTTGTGACTCTTTGTTCACTTGTTCCATTGAGCAATTTTTCTATCATTGTGGCTCTCTCTTGGTGCAATTGGCTTCTTGCCGTATCGACGCTTCCAAATGCCGCAACTGCTCTATCATATGTTTCACGTGCATTTGTTCCTGCTTGCGGAGCTGGTCCACTAAGTAGTCTTATTGTATTTGTGCATGCAAGAAAATCAGAAACTAATTGTGCTCTGTTTCTTGTTGCATAATGCGCAGTATCATTTCTATCGTGTTCAGCAGCTATTCTATTAACGTAATCCAATTCTGGATTTCCTTCTCTTCTAGATCCAACTTGTAATTGTCCAACTAACGGCAAAACCATCTACAGTCACCTATATGGCGATTCCTGTTGGATTTGTCGTAGCTGGAGTATTTAAGTCTTGTCCATGAAGGTTTGCGCTAAAACTTACTGCAGCCGCAAATACTGCTCCCTTAACCCCTCTTTGAATTTTTACTTTCATTTATTTCCCCCCTTCTGTTTTAATATAAATTAAAAAAATGAAATTATTGTGATCTTCTTTGAGCATTGACAACAACTCCTATTCTTGTGTCTCCGCTATTTGGAAATTCAAATGTAACTCTATTTGTTTCTCCTTCAACAACTCCCGGGTATGTCAAAACATCTCTGTTTCGGTTGTATGCATTTGCTCTTTCTTCTGTTGACAAATCTGGTGTAAACTGTCCTCTTTGAACATACATCAAAACTCTGGATGGTTCAATAACTGATCCCACATCTGGGACAAAGTGTCCTCCAGATTCTCTAACTGGAACAATCACATCTACCCTTTCTCCATTTGTAAGTCTTGCATTTCTCATAAGCATTCCAACAAAATTGGTTGGTCTTCCTGGGTCTCTAATATATATTTGTGGATTTCCTGCGCTTCCAATGTTCACGAATGCGACTGCATCTACTTCCACTCTGTTTCTCTGGAAGAATGGCGCTGCTTCATTTACTGTTACTTCGAAACTTACTCTGTTTCCGCTTTGAGTGTATATTGGATCGCTGATTGTGATGTTGCTATTTATTGCAACTGATTCTGCTGCTGCAGGTGCATTTGTAAGAGTTCTTAATTGATCAATTACAATTTGCGGAATTCTTCCAATTTCCAAATTTGCCTGCTCGCATCTTTGTCTTAATTCATATGGAAGCAACTCAAATCCTCCTGTAATTGGAGTTGTTGCGCTACGATACTGAGGCATCAATCTTCCATATAATTCAAGAGTATCCTGCGCTTCGCCAATTACTCTGAGGCTTGATAAAATATATCTTCTAAATTGGCCCTCATTCCAATTTCTTGTTTCTGGCATGGTTTCTGCAAGTGCTCTTCTAACTGGTTCAATGAGCATATCTACATTCGCATCATTTCTGTGTGCTCTTGCATATGCTGCAATGTCTCCCAAGTTCCCCATGGTACTTTGAAGAACTTCTCCAACTACTTGGGCATCATGCACTGAAACT
>CAZPWA010000013.1:0-28346 GCA_964590665.1 Microcaldota archaeon | reverse complement strand
AAGAGTCAGTTCTTCTTGGGACCATTGCTGCATGATTAGGTTCTTCAATTTCCACTCTCTCCAACATCTTCGGCATATTACCACTTTCAATAACATTTAGCAGAGAACTGTTTATAAGCATTCTCTTAGTCTTTTTTATATGGGAGAAATAGAAAAAGCAGGCGAATTGATAGAAAAAAACTCTCTTGAAAATGCACAAGAAATTCTTGATTCCCTCTTGGTAAATAACCCCGATAATGATCGCGCATTATACCTTCGTGCCTTAATACACCAAAAAAGAAAGTCATACAATCTTGCAATAGAAAACTTCACAAGAGCCATTTCAATAAAAAGAAAAAAAGAGTATCTTCGCGAACTTGCACTTTGTAATTTTGAGCTTTTTGATTTGGATGAATCCATGAAAAACTTACGAGGAGCACTAGAAATAGATGATAAGGATTTCATCACCAATTTCTTTTATTCAATGTGCCTCTTATTGATGGATGATCCAAGAGCAAAAAAAGCACTTGAAAACACAAAAAAAATAGACGAGAAGAAAACAAAACTGCTCCTAAAATCATTTGCGAATTTATTTATCGATAGAGATCCAAGACTAAGTGGCGATTATAAAAGAAATTTGCAGTCAAAGATAGAGAATTTTTAAAAGAAGGAAGTAGAGTGAAAGATAATTTGGACTCAGGGGGACTCGCACCCCCGGCATCTCGGATGCAAACCGAGCGCTCTGCTGCTGAGCTATGAGCCCAAAAACAACAATTAAGTTGACTTAAGGAAAAAATAAGCATTAGAATAAATGAGAGAAGTGTATATAAATATAACATTTTGAAATTTGTATTGTGGAAAAACCTCATTTGCAAAATCATCACGTAAATTTAGGAATGATAATAAAAAACATAATTCTTGGAGGACAAGACGGATTAGTTAATGTCCTTGGAATTGTTTTAGGAGTTGCAACAGCAACTGCATCTACCGAAATAGTTCTTCTTTCAGGTTTAGCTGCAACTTTTGCCGAAAGCGTTTCCATGGCAGCAGTTGCATATACATCAACAAAAGCAGAAGAAGAACATTACGAATCAGAATTGAAAAAAGAAACAAAGGAAATAGAGGAAACTCCACAAGAAGCCAGGGAAGAAATAAGAAGAATATATATAGATAAGGGATTTAGTGGAGAATTGCTTGAAAAAGTAGTAAATCAAATAACAAAAAACAAGGAAGTTTGGCTAAAAACCATGATGAGGGATGAACTTGGTCTTCAAAACCCCAAAGAAGAAATGAGCGCACTAAATCAGGGAATATTAGTTGGAATAAGCGCATTTATTGGATCACTAGTTCCACTTGCACCATTCATTTTTATGAATGTAAATGATGCATTTTACACATCTCTTGGCATTTCACTTTTAACACTCTTTGCAGCAGGAGGATACAAAAGCAAAATAACTTCTGGAAAATGGCTAATTGGCGGAATAGAAATGATGGTTATTGGCGGAGCTGCCGCACTTGCCGGATATTTGGTTGGAGTTGCATTCAACGTAGTAGTTTAAAAAAATAAAAAAAATCTAAAGCTTTCTTTTTACTCCCACAACTACACCTGCAACCAAATCCTTTGCACTAACTTTTGGAGCAGCTTTAGCTGCAACTTCAGAAACATCCAAATTCGAAAGAGCCTTAGATGCCAAGTGTTTAACAGATTCAGGGACCTTGGATTCAGGTTGATCCAAAAGATCATTTAATCGATTTCGATCTTTTCTAGTTGAAAGCGAATCGACAATTTTTCGCCCAATTTCAGTTCTAACAGAACTAGGAGCATCACTAATTTCAAGAAGTTTTATCATTCCATCGATATTTCCTGAAGCAAGAGCAGCATTTTCAGGAGTTTTATCAAGAGAAGATAAAAGAGCAGATTCTACTTGTGCAGATAATGAAGAATCAAGAGCACCCGATCTTGCCAAATCAACAATAGATCTAAATTCTCCTTCATGTGAAGCGGTTTTTAAGAATGCAGAAGCGGCCTTGGACCTAGATTCTGCACTTAGCAGATCATCAACTGCCAAATCAGCAAGAGTAAGAATGCGACCACCTTGAACAAGCTCAGTTAAACGAAGATCAATATTTTCCTGGGCAGCAACAATTACAGATGCAATTCGTGAACCACTCGAAGATGGAAGAGAACGATCATCCATCATGAGTAAAAGCAGATCTACAGAACCACTTGCACAATATATATCGCAAGCTACACCTATAGCAAAAGATCTAAGATCCTCGGTTTTGGATGCATCGCAAGCAAACAAAATTAAATCATCGACTCTTCCATCAGACTTAAATGAAAGAAGAGAGAGTGCATCATCAACTTTTGTTTTTGCAGATCCAGCCAAACGAACTGAAGCTTTTGTTAATTCTCCAGCACAATCGGCAGATAGGGCAACTTCAACCAATGCAGAAACAGCAGCATCTCGTTGGTTTGCAGAACAAATTGCATTTTCTGCAACTGCAATCAAGCGAGAATAATCAGCAGTGGCTTTTGCATCAGAGATAACTTTTTCAACACAAGAAGTTGCTGCTGCAGATCTAACTTCAGGGAGAAGAGATTCATTAGTAACAAGCAAATAAGTTTTCTCAGGATCAGAATTTGATGCGCCAACTAATGCATACCCAGCACGAATACGAAGATCTAAATCAAAGTTTGGATTTGTTGCAGTAGTTCCCAATTCAATTTCACCAACTGCATTTGAATCAATCAATCGCACCAAAGCGCCAGCAGTAGCTCGCTTAACTTGGGAAACAGAAGAAGCAGCAAGAGGATAAAGATCGACAAAGGAACCTTCCTTTAAATCCACAATTTTCAAACCTGCAGCAACACGAGTTTCCAATGGAATATCCACAGAAGTATAAAGGGAATATAGTCTAGAGTAATCCAAAGTAGAAACCAAATGTGCGCCAACTCTAGATCGAAGAACCGGTGGATAATCTTTTGAGGCAACTGCACTCCAAAGACCAGAAGGATTCAAATTACAAAGAGCCTCGGCAACTGCACCAAGAGCAGAATTGGAAAGCTCAGGCGTTTTTGAAAATTCTAAAAGTTCAGCGGATGGATCAGCTACCTTGGCAAAAATACCAACAACAATCGAAGTTGCACTATCGCGGATTCCAGCTCCAAAACCAGGATCGGCTGCAATACACTTGCAACGCTCAAGAACCAGAGCAGTTAGATCTGAGTGAGGATCCAGATAAGCAACATGAGAAATTGCAGATGGATTTGTTTCTCCGCTAATTAATTGGATCAATGCATCATGAGCACCAGTACGAGATTCTTCAAGAAGATTTGCATTTTTCTCCATTTCAAGCAAATCAGAATAGTTTCTTCGTTTCTTGTAAAGGTCAATAACTTTGCGTGCAGAGTATTTGCGAGTATTATCACCATAAGAATCAGATAGTGCAAAAGCTAAAAGAGCGCCCGTGTTTTCAGATTTTTCATATATTGCAACAAGAGACTTAAGAGCAGTAGACTTATCAGTTGCAGAAGCAGCAGTATCAGCCAAAACACCCCTATAGTAGTCTTCTCCCTTAAATTCCGCAGGAATTGCAGCAGCCAAAATAGGTTTTGCTTCTCTTGGAAGATTATTTGCTTTTGAAACTTCAACCAAAACAGCAATTCCTTCAGCAGTTTCTTTTAAAACAACGATTGCGACTTTTGCACAATCAGTACGATCAGAATCTGCAAATAATGGATCCCTTGCCACTACTAAAAGAAGAGCTGCATCAGTAGTTTTTTGAAGAAGCTTTGCATATTGTTTTCTTGCACGGCTTTTCACGGAATCATCAACTGAAGCAGAAAATATTTCGCGTGCAACATGTAAATCAGAACTAATATCTGTTGAAGCAGAAGCAGCAGAAACAACTGCATCAATTTTATCCATAGCACGAATAGTTGCATAGTTGCGTGCATCTAAAGTAAACTGCTCAAGGGTAGCATAATCCCACAAGTGAAAAGAAGTATAATCAGGACCTCTATAGACTGCATCAATATAAGCTTTTGCAGCAGCAGTTCTTTTTTCTGGAGGATAGTCCCTAATTGCAAGAGTCATAACCCCATCATAATGATCAGCAGCTAAATAATATCTCAGAACATCATCCATTGCCGCTTCCACAAATTTCTCAAATTTAGGATTTGTCAAAAGTGCATCAATCAAATGGACATTTACCGGATCTTTATATAATGAAACAAGAGCAACAAATGCTCTTTGAGAAAAATCTTCCCCTGCAGAAGGGTTTGTTGCAATATCATATAGAGTTTGTGTGTCTCCTAAAGAAGCAAAGGAATCAATTGCCGCATTAAGAGAATGATCTCTAATTACAACACGAGCAGAACCTCTAGATAAATCCAAAAGGGTTGCAACTGCCTTTTTTCTAATTGAAGCATCAAGAGAGGAAGATTTAGCAAGATCAGAAAGTGAAGACCAATCTTCATTAGTGCGATAGATTGCAATTGCAACAGAAGCAAAGTAGTTTCTAACCGGACGAGTATATTGAATATCCGCGCAAGCTTCGCCAATATAACGAGTAAGATCTGCACGAGTTTTTTCATCGGCAAGGGGATCTTTAGCAATATCTGCAAGACGATCAATATGAATTGTTGCAGAAGTTCTTACTAAGCAAATTTTTGCAAGTTCAAGGGCCTTTGCAACACCACTAGACCTAACAGCATCAACAACAGTTTGAGAATCGCTAGAGTAGGCAACAGCTCCAACCATATTTAGATAGTATAATGGTTCGACTCCAAGAGCAGAAATTGCATAATTATACATCAAATCAAGTGCAGCAGACCCGGCAGTTTTCCTGGAAGAAGAATCCAGATGAGGACATTTTGCCAGATCAATTAGCTTATCTGCCCTATTGAGTTGTGAGTAAACCTCCACCAACCCAGGAAATCGTCCAGATCGGTCAGGATCCATACCAACAGCAGCAAGAATCCTAATATCCTGAGGAAATAGAGGATTTGTTGCAATAAGGTGCAACGAATCATAGTCAAACATTTTTGCAGCAGATGATGATCTTCTTGTCGTAAATAAATAAGCAACTGCTTCCCTAGAAGCATAGTCAATTGAATCAGGATCAAATTGCTCAAAAGGGTTTCCAATCACAGACCATCTTGATGAAAGGCCACTTGAATCATCGGAAAAAGGAATTGAAACTCCCTTTCGCCGAACTTGCTTCACATATCCTTTTACAAGCCCAACAAGAGCATCTTTTTGAACAAATGAAAGAGCAGGATTTTTTGCAAAGGCATAAAGCGCATCATATCGCTCGGAAGCATAATAGTAATTGAATAAATTAATAGAAACATGCCTTCGGATGTTTTGAGGCTGTTTATCATCCAAAATAAAATCATGCAAAGTAGAAAAGTTTCCACTTCCAATGCATTCATTTACCCATTGATCCCAGGCAAAATAATCAAAAGGGGTATCGGGAACAACTACCTTAAAACCCATATGAATGTCATAAGCCTCTCTTTTTGTTGGATCGGATAAATTTTCGTAGGCTTCGTTTATTTCCTTAAACCGTGCCTCTGCAGCTGCTTTTTCAGAAGCGGGTTTTGTTTCAAGTCGATCGGGGTGATACTTCAAACTCAAGCCACGAAATGCTTTTTTAATTTCATCAGGGCTTGCAGTTAATGCAACCCCTAAAATTTCATAATAATTCTCGATTCTTGTAGCATTTGACATTAAATATCCCACCCATCAAAACAGTAATTAACATAAAGTATACCATGTGGAAGCTTATAAATGTTGCTAAAAATGATTAAATGCGATTTTGAATTATAAAAAACAACAGAGATAAGCTACGAGGAAGGTTGAAAATGCTTGGAAACAAACATTTAAATATACCTTCTGCCACAATTAGATTACAATCAAAGTAGTACAATTAATGAAAAATTATACTTATTGAGGTGGGATGTTTGTCAGGAGATAGAAAACCAAAGGGAAGTCAAATGTTGGAAGCAGGATTCAATGCATTAGTTGAAGGCGCAGTTGGACCGGCACAAAGAAGAGCACTTGCAGCAATTACTGCAGCAGCAGAAGCAGGAAAGAAAAAACTTTTGGATAAAGCAGATTCAGATGGAGCAAAAATAGTAGATGAAAAAATGGCTCAGTTGAAAGCAAGAAGTGCTGCATTTATTGAAGAAACCTTTGGTGGAAGCACAACAATGCTTAAAGAAGCAGTTGCAGGATTAATGGCAAGCGCCCACAGAGCAGAAACACAAGCTGGAGTTGCAGCAAGAGAAGCAGCAGCGGCACAAAAAGTACAAAGAGAAACCTCAGATGCGCAAAGAAGATTCATGAGTAAAGTATTAGGAGTTGTTGCAGAAAACAGAGCAACAGATTCTGCAAGAGCAACCAGATTCGAAGGAACGGTATTGAATAGACTAAGAGAACAAGATGGAAAGATTTCCCAAGCAAATGCAACTGCAAGTAGAGCAGAGGCAACTGCAGATGGAGCAAACACAGTCGCAGTAAATGCAAACAAAAATGCATTGGAAGCAAAAGGAGTTGCGGCAAAAGCAACCGAAACTGCCGAAAGAGCAGTAAAAATTGCAGAAAATAATCGAACCACACTTACAAAGCTTGGAGATGAACTCAAAGGAATTGTCACAGCTAAAGCAGAGAAGGTTTTAGCAGACGCAAATAGAAGGATAGATGAGAGATTGACACAGGTTTTGAGAGGAAGAGTTGCAAGATTAGAAGTAGATGCAACCGGAAAAGTATCGGTCGTAAACGAATACTTAGAAGGGGAAGCATTCACAGTTGCACTGGTTAAAAACGGCGAGGCAACAGTTGCAGCAGCACAAATGTTGCTTGCGGCAAATGCAGCACTGGCAAAAGAAGCCAGCGATCTTAGATTAAGGAACAGAACGCTGGAAGTCGAAGTTGCAAAACTTGGACATAGATCCGAAGTTGAATCAAGATTATCAGAATTAGAAAGACAAGTTGCAGAAGGAATATTAACTGGAAAAGCACCAGAGATCGCAGAAATGCTAGTCGAAATTGGTGGCGAGAAAGTGAAGTTAGGTGTTCTTCTTGCAAATCTTAAAGATGCATTGAATTCGGTACGAAAAACAGCAGATTCAAATGGAGCAGCAGCAGTCGAAGCTCATGAAAGAGGAGCGAGGACAAGCGACCCACCAGATGCAACAAAATTAAAGGAAGCACAAGAGGCAGAAAGAAGAGCAGTTCTTGGAAAACTTGCAAATGCACTTACAGAAGAGAAAGATAGCGCAGTTTTGAGGGGTCTTGTTGCAATTTCCAATGACCACTTGGATGGAATCCAGAGTGTTCTTGGAGTAGTTGGTGCAGAAGCAGGAAAATTGAATGAATCAGCACCGCTAAAAGAAGCATTAGGAAGATTATTTGCTGGAGTTTATGGTTTAGATTACGATAACGTAGATAACGAAACCGCAGAAAAACTCGCAGGAAAAGTAAGCAGAGCAATCACTCTTTTGGAAAGACACCTAACACATGCGACAACTTCAGAAGCTCAAGCAGATGCAGAAGTAGTTGAAAGAGAAGAGCAGCAATTCGACCAAGTTAGAGAAAAGGTAGGAAGATTCATGGAAAAACTAACTGAATTGGTCGTTGCACTAAATGAACAAAGCATCGGTGATGATGCATTTGGAGAAGAAGTAACTGCCGAACCACAGATCGATAGATTAGATCAATTAGATGCAAGACTTATCCAAGAAAAATTAGTTAGGGTTGCACAATTGATTGGAGATGAAGTAGTTGCAAAGGTAAATGCTCCACTAAACCTTGGAACAAACGGAGACTTAGTTTCATCAGTTGAAAGTGAACTTAGAAGCAGATTAGAAATAATTGTAGGGGAAACGAAGGGAGTTGTAAGCGATGAAAAAATCGCAGAAATAGTTTCTTGGTGATATTAATGACAACTACTCAAGTATTTGGAAGAGAATTAATGCAAAAGGCATATGCAAAAGGAATGGGAGATAAGGAATTCAAAGATGCACTTGCAGCAAGTTTGGGAAGAAAATTGGTCTTTGCAGAAGTAAAACAAGCAAATGAATTTTTCAAATCCCAGCAAGAAAGACCATCACAACCACCAAGAATGGGAGAACCGGTAGTTGAACCAGTTGCAAAAACTCCAAGAGAACAATATTTCGAAGCACTTGGATTAACAGGCGTAAAAATGAGCAAAGAAGCAAATGGAAATTTTGTTTGTGGATTCGCTGAAACAGGCGCTGCAATTTTGGAAGTTCAAGTAACCGAAGATAAAGGAATGCCATGGGTTGAATACAAACAATTCTTGGGAGTCGGCGCGGTTAATATGGGACTCACAGCAGTAGGAAAATTGGGAGTAGAGAATAAAGCAATCAGAGAACACATCCCATTAGAAGTAAACCCAGGAACAGTACATTTATATGTTGAAAAAGTTGGAGATGAATTTGTTGTTCATGCTGCATACAAATTAGATGCTCCAAAACCAAAACAAGAGGATCCTCAAGAGAGCGAAGCACAAGCAAAAAGAGGAATCATAAATGAATTAATGAAAGGAAATTTTGGAACAGTTGAGCTTCTTGAAACAGATGCAAAAACAACCCAATTCATAAATGAATTACTATTAAGAAGAGCAGATTTATCAGGAGTAACCGATATTTCAGCAGATGCGCTTTGCGCAAAAGCAAATGAATATGCCAGATACAAAAAACAAACTCCTCAAGTCGCAGCAGTTGCAAGCGTAGAAGTTCCAAAAGGACCAAGTGCACAAGAAGTTGCACAAGCATTACTTGCATCAGGTTTTGCAGACACAGTGAGAAATGGAATAACAGTCCCACAACCAGATGCACCACCAACTGCAGAAGAAGTTGCACAAGCATTACTTGCAAAAACAGAACTAATTGATGCGATTGTTGCAAAACTTGCAGATCCAAAAGGAACATTAGCAACAAGAGTTGCAGCAGAATTGAAATTACCAGTACTAACGAAAGCAGGAGAAATAACAAGAGAAGAAGTTGGAAACAGAATTGGAACAGCCCTAAAAACACTTCTTGAAACTGGAGAAGAATTGAAAAGAGCAGTTGCTGATGCCGTAAAGGGAGCAACTGGAGAATTAGGAGAAATGATAACAACCGTTGCAACAGATCTTGAAGTTCTAAAAAGACCAGCAGTTGCAATTGCAATAGTTGAAGAACTTTGCTCTTTAGATGAATCCACAAGCGCAGCAAATATGGCAGCAGCAATCAAAAGACTTGCAGAAGCAGGTTATGGATTTGATGGTTCACAAAAAGGCTTGACACAAGAAGTTCTCGCAAAAATTGCAAATGGAGAATTTGATGGCGCAATAGAAGAACAATTTGGAGAAGGAGTAGTTGCAATTGCAAAAGAAAGAGCAACAAAGGCATTTCCAGAATATGAAAAACTTATTGGAGGCGAATCTTCATGAGCGACAGACTACGAAAAGCAGGTTTGGTAAAAGTAAAACCAGTTGAAGCGCCAAAGCCACCAGAAGCAGCAGTAGCTCCACTTGCAAGAGTAACACCTACACCTCCAGAACCAATTGCAAAACCAGCAACTAAAGCTTTGCCTGCAAGGTCATTTTCATCAAATGCATATTCTCTTGTTTTTCCTGCTTTAAGTGATTCCACTTCAGTTATTTTTGCACTGACATCTACAATTGATTTGGGAGCTTCTTACGAATTGAACGTTACTCCAAATGGAGATAAATTTAAAGTTGAGATCAGTCCAAAGAGCGGAAATACTCCAATTGCAGTAACACCAGATGCAAGAGAAATTGTGGATGCAACAATCGAATTAGCAAAAGGACAAAGTGCACAATTGTATGTTTCACGGGCAGGATCTTTGGATAAGTTAGAATTAGATGTTGCAGAAGATGTCAGTGCAAAAATAACTGAAGTGGAATCACTTAAAGCAGGAAAAACAAGAGAATATGCATTTGATGAAAATGACATTGCAGGCAAAGCAATACTTCTTGAAAGCGGAGAAAGACTTGTTTATGTAAAAGAACACGATGCGTTGCACATCTTCGATAGAGAAGGAAAAGTAGAATCACTCACAGCAAGTACAACAGATGGATGGGTAAAAGAAGTAGGATTATACAAAGTTTGGTATGATCCAAGAGACCCAGAATACCTAATTACAGTTGGACACACAGAAGAGCTTGCAAAAGTTAAAGAAGTAGAAGCAAGGGAAATTAAATTTTCAGATACAGAAGTAGCACTTGGTGCAACAAAAGGAATGATGAAATTTAAAGTTGCAGATGAAGAAATAAGAGTTCATGTGACAGTCGATGCAGATGGAAAATTAACAGCAGAAAGTAAAACAAATTCAAGATCCGGAGGAATGGAAGTAGAAGAAAATGATGGAACAATAAGGATCACAAATATTTTTGGAAGAAGGCCAAGCTCGCACACTCAAGTCAATGAAGTATGGAACGCCCAAAAAGGAACCCACATAGAAATCCTGGGATCAACACTAACAGAATTCAGAATTATCTGGAATAAGATTAAAGGAATTGCTCACATTACCACATATGCGCCAGGATTAGATAATTTAGTTTGTGTATTGGACAGTAAATTAGGAACAGAAGTTTCAAATAGAAGCGACAGATCAAACTTTTCTTACAAAGGAAAAAACTACGAATTGAATGTAACTAGCAACCAAGTTATGTTGGCTCAAGTACAAGCGCCCCAACCGACCCCAAGACCAGTTGGACCTGCAGCCACAGTAGCAGGATCACCCTCAGCAAGACGAGAAGAACCAAAAGTAGTCGTTGATGATGGAAAGAAAGCAACCGCTCCACCTCTAAAGGGAGCTGAAAGAGTAGGATCAGGAGCAAGAACACAAGTCATACCCGCAGCGAAAGATCCAAAAGACGCAATCGAAGCAGATGATGAGGAAGAAGCAGGGCAACCTCAACCCACAGGCAATAGAAAAGTAGTGGGTCTTATAGCAGGAGTAGCACTTGCATTTGGATTGACATATGGAGTAGTAAGATCATACCTAAAAGCACCTGAGCAAATCGCACAAACAACTCCAGATTCTGCAGTTGTAATAGCTCCACCACCAGCGCCAACAATTCCAGCACCTCCACCAGTTATCGCATCACCTCCAGTAGTGACACCGCCCGCAGTAGCTGCAGATTCAGGAGTAGTCACAGTTAGAGATGCCACAGCAGATACAACTCCAGTAAGAAGAAGACGAAGCTCTGGAAGTTCAGGCGGATTTGGCAATTTCGAAGGAATGTAAGATTTAATAATATCAAACTTTTTTTCTTTTATATGAAATTTTTTCTCTGCGATATTGATGATACGCTTTTTCCATCAAATGAATTTTCAAATTTAGCAAGAAAAAATGCAATTAATGCGCTTCTTAGAATGGGATTAAGAGAAAAAAGAGATAAAATAGAAACAGACCTTAAAAAAATAATTGAAAAGGAAGGATCTAATTCTCCCAATCATTTCGATTTATTATGCAAAAAATACAAAATTAAAGAAAGTGGCAAATACATTGCTGCAGCGGTTGCGGCATATCACGATACAAAAACAACAATTTCGCCATTCCCTTTTGTACAAATTGCACTTTTGAAGATGAGAGAAAAGGGAATCAAAATATATGCACTAACCAATGGAAATTCAGTAAAGCAGTGGGACAAATTAATTAGGCTCCAATTAAATTTCCTTTTTGATGGGGTTTTTGTCTCATCAGAAATGAAAAGGGAAAAAGATGAAATATTCTTCAAAGAGGTTCTCAAAAAAATAGGGGCAAAAAACAATGAATGCATAATGGTTGGAGATAGGGAAAATTCAGATATAACTCCTGCAAAAAAAATCGGAATAAAAACGATAAAATTCAAAAGTGGAAAATTTAAGGACGAAAAAACAAGCGCAGACTACAAAACAGACTCATGGGAAGAGATACTCTCAATAGTGAATAGATTATAAACTCAACTAAAAAAATAAAATACATGAGACTTTACATCATTCTACTAATAGTTGCCGGAATTTTTGTTTTCGGCTGCATCGGAGGCTCGGGAAAGGTAACCTGCAGCAATGATAAAGATTGTAAATCATATCAGGCATGTGTTCAAAATACATGCACAGCACTTCAAGGATACTGCGACAGCGACGTTGATTGCGGAAACTCATCAATAGTTAGTTGCGATAGTGCAAAAACACACCTTTGTATTTACAAGCCAGGAAGATGCATTTCCTCAGCAAATTGTCCAGCATGGCAAGTTTGCGACAGCACAAACTACTGCAGAGCAGCACCAGGATATTGCGACAGTGATTCGCAGTGCCAACCAATAGTTGAATACTGCTCACCGACAGCACACAAGTGCGCACCAGCTCCAGGACACTGTACAAAAGACACAGATTGCAGCTCATGGCAAAAGTGCGATCCAAACAATAAAAGATGCTACTTCCTTCCAGGAAGATGCAATATGGATGGCGATTGCGAAAACTGGCAAACATGCGAATTGAATAAAACCCAATCCCACGTTTGTGTTCCAAAACCAGGGTTCTGCAAAAACGATGGCGATTGCGATACCAGATGGGCAAAATGCGAAGTAAGTACAAACAGATGCATCCCAACACCAGGACACTGTAATGCAGACAATGACTGCAACAGCTGGGAGTATTGCCAAAGCTCAGATCACAGCTGCAGAATTTCAGTTGGAATGTGCGGAGTAGATGCAGATTGCCAGTCACATCAAGTCTGCTC
This sequence comes from Microcaldota archaeon, assembly GCA_964590665.1. GTDB lineage: Archaea > Micrarchaeota > Micrarchaeia > Anstonellales > Bilamarchaeaceae > Bilamarchaeum. The sequence continues at coordinate 15,600 of CAZPWA010000013.1, read as the reverse complement.
CAATAACATCTGTGAAGCAAAAGTTGGATACTGTAATGAAAATGCAAACTGCCCAAGAGGAGAAGTTTGCAATCAATACAACCACAGATGCCAATAAACCCATCTCTTTTTATTTTTCAAAGTTTCTTATTTTTTTGATAAAATGCTACTAATCGATTTTTTTGAAAAAATGGCAAATGAACTTCACGAAATAGAAGAAAGAGGAGAAAAACTCAAAAAATCTTATTATAAGAGTGCAGATAATGACATTAGAAAAGAAATTGGAAAATTAAAAATTGAAAAAAGAAAAGTTCAAAGAGAAATAAAAGATCAGATAATGATCAATCTTGAGGAATTCAAAGCATTAGACAAGTATTTTCCAGAATTTTTTGAAGCGCTTTTAGAAGACCCAAACATAGGATCAGTAATTAAATCCAAACTATGGCTTTTTGATTTTGAAGAAATAGAGCCAGATCAGGCAGGATTTTTGTTTCTGAGCTTAAAGGACCAAAGAGCCAAGATAAAACAAATACAGGAAATAATCAAAGGAGGGAGCAGGGAAATCGATTCAAGAAAGATAATTGAAGTGATTCCAACATTACAAGGAAAAATAAGTGGAAAAATTCCCAGAGAGGAAGCATTAGGCAAACTCAATGAGTTGAATAAGCAGATAATACGCGAGGGATGGTTGTTGCTCCTAACTTCGGCACTAATTAAGCTCCCCCTAACAAAGTACCTTGCGCTTTATGACTTAAATTCAAGAAAAGAGATACTTGCAAAAAAAGCAGAAGAGAAAAGTCAGGGTAAAGGCACACTTGCAGAAACAAATGCAAAAAGATACTTGGAAAAAATTCAAAAGAAAAAAGAAAAATACCTCACTTTCATAAAACAAATTCTTTTATCAAATCCCAAATACCTTGAGAGCATAAAGGAAAAGGGGCAGTTTTTGAAAAACAAATCAAACGATCCACTCTTAAAAATAGCAAAAACAATAGTTCCAAAAAGAATCAAGGAAGCAATATGGCTAAAAGAAATGAGAAAAAGACTTGAAAAATAGGAAAAAATTAACTTAACCTATTGAGGTGAAGTTTCTGGAAGAAATAAGTATTAGAAAACCACTATTTGGAAAAGAAGTTGAATTTGTCGGCTACGAGGAGGAAAATGGCAAATTCAAAGAAAGCGTGGAAGATGCATATGAACTTGGAAGAAAGTTGGAAAAAATATTCAACTTGTATGATCCAGAAAGTGAACTTAGTAAACTTAATGCAAAAAGAACAAAACGTGTTTCGGATCATCTGCTAAAAGTAATAAAAGAAGCACTAGTAGTTTGTCAAAAAACACATGGAGAATATGATATTTCACTAGGAAGGGCATTTTTGGAGCGTAAAAGCGGAAAGCAGATTTCATCCCTCGGATGTAATTATAAAGAAATAGAGATCAATGGAAATGAAATAACACTAAGCAATTCTCAAATTTTGCTCGACCTTGGAAGCATAGCCAAAGGATACATTGCAGACATGATGGCAAATACGCTCATGGAAAGGGGAGTAAAAAATGCACTAATAGACGCGCGAGGCGACATGAGAATCATAGGCAAAAATAAAATCGAAATAGAGATACAGCATCCAAGAAAAAAAGAGCAGGCAATAAAAACAATAACTCTTTCAGACTGTGCAGTTGCAACTTCAGGAGATTACAATCAATACTGGGGAAGCTTTGATCAAACACACATACTAAACAAAAAAAGGAGCATATCCGTAACAGTAATTGCTCCAACACTCACGATTGCAGATCTTTATGCAACAGCAATTTTTGTAACTTCAGATAAATCAATTAAAAGCTTAATAGAGGGAATCGATATAAAGGCAATGACAATAAATGATAAAATGGAAATAGAATACTACAACTCATTCGAAGATGTTTCAAATGGCTAAAAACAAACTAGGATGGATAATAGTGATCATGGTATCAGTCGCTCCGGCTCTGATGTGGTTTTTTTAGGAGAGAGCGAGAACAGATTTGCAAATTATGAAACAATAACTCATTCAATAGGCCAGATTTCAGGACTTATTGCAATGACTATGTTTTCAATTACATTTCTCCTTTCAACAAGAATGAAAATAATTGAAGATTACTTTGGCGGAATGGACAAAGTATACAAAGCACACGGAATTTTAGGAGCAAGTGCAATGATAATTATACTAATTCATCCGATATTCTTAGTTTTGAAATTCATACCTGAAAATTTTAGACAAGCCGCAACGTATTTGCTCCCAAGCTCCAATTGGTCAGTAAACTTTGGAATAATTGCGCTTTTAGGAATGGTAGTTTTGGTCGCAATAACATACTTCATGAGAATAAAATACCAAAAATGGAAGTTCACCCACGAATTTTTTGGACTCGTTTTCTTTTTTGCAGCAATCCACACAATAACAGTCGCACAGGAAGTCGCTTTAGATGAAATATTTCAAGGATATGATATTTACGCATATGCAGTATCTGCAATTGGACTCATATGCTTCACATATACGCTTTTGATAAGAAACAGATTGTTAAACAAATGGGTGGATTACAAAGTTGAATCAGTAAGGAAGGTAGCAAAAGAATCATACGAAATAATCATGGTGGCTCAGAAAAAAGCAATCGATTATAAGGCAGGCCAGTTCATATATGTCAGATTTTCAAATTCAGAATTAGGTAAGGAAGCACATCCATTTTCAATTGCCTCAAAAACCAATGAACCAAAAATAAAAATCATAATCAAGGAGCTCGGAGATTATACACAGAAAATTCACAAACTCCAAAAAGGGGATTTGGCCCAGATCGATGGACCATATGGAAGATTCAACTGGGAAAATGCAAAAGCAAAAAAACAAGTTTGGATTGCTGCAGGAATAGGGATAACTCCCTTCTTAGGGTTAGCAGAAGATATTGGAGAAGAGAGGTTTCAAGATAGTAAAATTGATCTTTATCAGAGCGTAAAACACAAAGAGGACCTAATTTCTCAAGAAAGATTAGAAGAAATACAAAGAAAAAATAAAAATTTCAGATTTATTCCTTGGATCACATCGGAAAAAGGAAGAATTGGCATCGCGGATTTTTACAAAGGAAATGAACTGGAATATTACCTTTGTGGACCAGAAGGATTTAAGAGCGAAATAAGAGAAAAGTTAATAGAAAAAGGAGTTCCAAAACAAAAAATATTCACTGAGGAGTTTGAGTTTCGATGAAAATCAAAACAGCAGCAGCGATTGCAATAATAGCATTTTTCTTAGTAGTAACCCTGATAATAGGAGCTGGAATAATGCAGCCCGTCGCAGTAGATCAAGAGATTCAACAAAAAAACATAACAGTTGAAAACAAAACCCTCATAAAGGAAAACACAACCATCCAACCAATAGAGATAGATGACATTCAGATAAACAACACAACGCAAGAAAACAACACTACTCAGATAAATATCACTCAACTAAACCATACAATTCCGAACGAAACGCCACCAATAGTGCAAACGTCAAATATCAGCGACCAAAACGCATCAAATCAGACACAATCGCCCATACAAGAAACAGTTCAAACAGTCAATCAAACACCGCTAGAACCTCCACCCAAACCATCAAGAAGGAGAACAAGAGCATCATAGATCACAAGAAAAAACAACTCCATCCATAAAAGTAGCAAAGCTATAAAAACTTAAAGAAGTTAAAAGCATATCCGGAGGATTTGGATGACTTTTTTTGATCAGGCGGAATCAAAATTTACAATTTTCAGAAACTCCACAGTATTGTCTCCTCATTATGTCCCAAGAGACTTACCATTTAGAGAAAACCAAATAAAAGAAATAGTTTCAATTCTCACGCCAGCACTAAAAGCACAAAAGCCAAGAAACATAATCCTTTATGGAAAAACAGGAACAGGCAAAACCTGCTGTGTCAAAAGAATAATGGAGGATTTTGAGGGCATTTCAAAGGAAAATGCAATAATACAATATGTAAATTGCAGAATATACAATACAAGATACCGAATACTTCAAAAAATTCTCAAAACAAGTGTTCCAGAAGCCGAAAAAACAGGCTTTGGGGCAACATTTTTCTATGAAAAATTAGTTGAAATTGTTTCAAAAGGAAAACAAATGATAATTGTCCTTGATGAAATAGATATGGTAAAGGATCTAGATGAACTTGTTTACACATTAACTCGCGCAAACGATGAACTCCATGGCGGAGGCGTAAGCATAATAGGGATTTCAAATCGACTTTCATTTAAGGATGCGCTGGATCCAAGAAGCAAATCAAGTTTATATGAAACAGAAATGGTTTTTCCGCCTTACACTGCAGAACAATTAAGAAAAATACTTGCAGAGCGGGCAAAGGAAGGATTTGCAGAAGAATCGATCGAACAATCTGCAATTAATCTTGCAGCAGCAATAACATCGCAGGAAACGGGAGATGCAAGATATGCACTTAAACTCATAAACAAGGCAGGGGAAATTGCCGAATCAAGATCAAAAAACAAAATAACAGATTCAGATGTGGAAGAGGCAAGAAAAAAGGTTGAAATTGATTTAACCAAGGAAACCATAAACACCCTGCCTGAAATGCACCAAATAGTTCTTCATGCAATTGCAACGCTTTCAAATTCAGGAACCAAGTATTCAAGATTAGAAGTTGCGGAAAAAGACGACAAAGTTCTTTTTTCAGGAGAAGTTTTTGAAGAGTATGAAAAAATATGCAAAAACCTTGGAAAAAAATCGCGAAGCCTAAGATGGTATAAGGAATATGTTTCAGATTTGGAAGTCTTGGGACTTGTGAGCACCTCAATAAGCAGCAAAGGAATAAGAGGAAAAACAACTTTGATAAAGATGGGATCAGTAGCTCCAGAAATAGAAAAATTGACCCAGGCAATATTATTTGGAAACAGAGGAAGTGTATAAATCATCAGAAAGTTTGAGAATGTTCAATTTTCCTTCTTTTAGAACAATAACTATTCCCCTCTCTTCGAGTTTCTTAACAGCCCTATGGGCACGAAGGCGAGTCATATTAGGCAAGTGGCCAATCTGACTTTGGGTTGTCTGCCCCTGATTATCATTCATTAGTTCAACAATCAAACGCTCATCATGAGTGAGAAATTTCAGAATTATATTCAAATTTGTCTTAAGGGCTTTTTCCTGTTTTTCAATTTTTGCATTCAAAATCCCATAAACTACAAAACCTGAAGAAATACCCGTAATTGCCATCAAAATCATAAGTTGAAGATGATACTCAACAACTGGAAGGAATATCAGTGGGACATCAGTTCCATTTGGATATAGGGCATAGACAATTACCAAAACAGTTATAAGAAAAACAAAAGTTGCAACTAAAATAAGTCCCAAAAGGACATTGCCCTTCATTTCCATATTCGTAAAAATGATTGTTTCATTATTTAATATATATTGTTTCAGCACTATGAAACAATAGAGAAAGGTGATAAAGATGAGTAATGAAATAACAATTAGCAAAAATCTTCTAATAGGAGTCACAATCATCATAATCATAGGGATAACAGGATTCTATTTTTTTCAGGGCAAACAAACGCAGCAGAATAGTACCACAACGATTCAAAATACAAAGGGAGAAGTTCAGGAAGTTTATCTAACAGCCCTATCAAATGGAGATTATGATAAGAGAGAAATACAGGTTAGAAAGGGAGTTCCAGTAAGGCTTCATTTTAGAACACAGGGAAACGTTGGCTGCGGAATGCAATTGGTAATTAGAGGTATGGGAGTTAATGTGATTGCAAATGGAAACGAGGCAATAGCAGAATTTACACCTCAAAATGAAGGAACATATACATACACCTGCGGAATGGGTATGTGGGGACCAGGAAGACTAATTGTTTCGTAGGAAGTGGAAAAAATGGAGCAAACGATAAAGGTTGAGGGGATGCACTGCAAATCATGTGAACTGATCATAACAGAAGCAATACTTGAAATAGAGGGAGTCCAAAGGGCAGAAGCTAACAGTAAAAACGGATTAGTTCATGTTTCTTACAAAGATGCAGAAAGGTTGGAAAAAATAAAAAAAGCAATAGAAAATGAAGGATACAAGGTGATATCTTGAAAGAGATAAAACTGGAACTAAATGGCACAAGCTGCAATTCCTGCGAAAAAATAATCACAAAAGTAGTTGAGGAAAATCAGGGAAAACTCAATTCAATAAACATACAAACAGGAGAGACATTGGTTCTGATAAATGAAGATAAGATAGACCAATTAAAGAAACAGCTTTTTGAGAAAGGTTTTGGACAAAAAACAGAAAGTAGAGGAGATTTCCAAGGTCCCATTCAATACATAAAACAAATAATTAGCGGAAGCAAAGAAGCAGAAATGACAATTTTGAAATATACTCTTGGATCCGCAGTTTTGATGTTTCTATTTATTGCAACAATAAATTTAGCAATTCCAAGTGAAACAGTGTTGTTTCAAAGATATAATCAAATGATAGCAATTGCAACAATAAGCAGCCTGATAAGCGTTTTTGCATATACGCACATGAAATGCTACAAAAAAGACCTTAGCTGCACAAATGGAATGATGATAGGTATGACAATTGGCATGGTTGCCGGATTCTTATGCGGCGCAGTAATAGGGGCAACCAATGGAATGTTCATAGGATCGATATTTGGAGTTTTGATTGGGGCGAGTTTTGGCTTTGAAACAGGAAGGCATTGCGGAATAATGGGGGCAATGGAAGGAATAATGGCAGGACTAATGTCAGGAACAATGGGAGCCATGCTTTCCGTAATGATGATTAACGATAATCTTATCCCATTCTTGTATTTCCTTATAGCAGCATGCACAATAATAGTTGCAGGATTAAGCTATATGCTGAATAAAGAAGCAGGATCACGAAGCAAAAACGAAGTAGAGCTCAAGTTCACAACGTTTCTGATTTTGAATGCACTTCTGGTTTTTTCCATGACAGCAATCATGATTCTTGGGCCCAAAGGAGGAATAGTTTATCAAGGGTGATCAAACATGAAAAGAACTGAATTTTCAATTGAAGGAATGCACTGCGCATCCTGTGCGACACTTATAAATAAAGGACTCCAAAAAACTCAGGGGGTTTCGAAGGCAAATGTAAATTATGCATCAGCAAAGGCAACAATAGATTTTGATGAAAAAATAACAAATGAGGAGAAACTAATAGAAGTAATAAAATCAAGAGGATATGGTGCGACAATTGGAACAAATAGGGAAAGAGAGAAAAAACTAAGAGAAGCGGAAATCTTGAAATTGAAAAAATTACTAATAATCGGGACACTTCTGTCAATACCCGCATTGATAGTAGGAATGTTTTTGATGGAAATCCCATATAGAATGGAGATACTACTGATTCTTGCAACCCCGGTTCAATTTATAGTGGGAAAAGACTTTTACTTGGGAGCATGGAGCGCGCTTAAAAACAAAACAGCAAATATGGACACATTAATTGCGGTCGGGACAAGTGCGGCATATTTCTATAGCGTTTTTGCAGTTTTTGGACTAACAAGCGAGCAGTACTTTGAAACATCCGCAACACTAATTACACTTGTTATTTTGGGAAAATACTTGGAAGCAGTTGCAAAGGGAAAAACCTCTGATGCGATAAGAAAACTCATGAACATTGCTCCAAAAACAGCAACAGTAGTTAGAGATTCAAGAGAAGTTGAAATTAGTCTAGAGAAGGTAGTAGTTGGAGACATAGTAATTGTTAAGCCAGGGGAAAAAATAGCAACAGATGGAACAATTGTTGAAGGACAATCAGCCGTAGATGAAAGCATGATAAGCGGAGAAAGTATGCCAGTTGAAAAAACAGTTGGATCAATGGTCATTGGCGGATCGATAAACAAACATGGATCGTTTAAATTTGTTGCAAAGAAAATCGGATCAGAAACAATTCTAGCTCAAATCGTAAAATTAGTTGAAGAGGCACAGGGAAGCAAAGCAGAGATACAAAGATTTGCAGATTCAGTAAGTTCGATCTTTGTGCCAATAGTAATTGGAATCTCAGTCATAGCATTTTCAATATGGTACTTTGTTTTTGGACAAAGTATTTCATTTTCGCTCATAATAGGAGTTTCAGTCTTGGTTATTGCATGCCCATGCGCACTTGGACTTGCAACTCCAACAGCCATAATGGTTGGAACAGGGATAGGAGCGCAGAAGGGAATTTTAATTAAAAACGCACAAGCACTTGAAACAATGCACAAAATAAATGCAATAGTTTTTGATAAAACAGGAACAATTACGCAGGGAAAACCCAAGGTGACAGATTTTTTGGCTTTTGACGAGAAACAAAAAAAGGCGATTTTAGACATTGCCCTGACAATAGAATCAAAATCAGAGCACCCGCTTGCAGATGCAATTATGGATTATGCAAAGGAAAATGGAGCTAAAAATCTCAGAATAAGCGACTTTAAGGCAATTGCAGGAAAAGGAGTTGTTGCAAACATAGAAGACCAAAAAGTGTATCTAGGAAAAGTCGAGGAAAGCGAAGATAATAAAATTGCATCAAAATACCAAGATGAAGGAAAAACGGCCATGATTTTGAAAATAGGGGAAAAAACAGTGGCACTGTTTGCAGTTGCAGACACACTAAGAACAAACAGCATAGAAGCAGTAAATGAAATCAAAAGAATGGGAATAGAGCCATACCTAATAACCGGAGATAATGAAAAAACAGCAAGAGCAATTGCACAAAAATGCTCAATAGAAAAGGTTTTTGCAAATGTCATGCCTCAAGATAAGGCTAGATATGTAAGCGATTTGCAGAAAAAAGGAATGAAAGTGATTATGGTTGGAGATGGAATAAATGATGCTCCAGCACTCGCTCAGGCAGATATCGGAATTGCAGTTGGAAGCGGAACAGATGTTGCAATGGAAAGTGGATCAATAGTTTTAATGAAAAATGATCCGATGGATATAGCTAGAGCAATTAAACTGGGCCGAGCCACCATCGATAAAATAAAGCAGAATATGTTTTGGGCTCTTATTTACAATGTATTAGGCATACCAATTGCCGCAGGAATTCTTTATCCAACATACGGGATACTTTTATCGCCAATAATTGCAGGCGGTGCAATGGCATTTTCAAGTGTTTCAGTGGTGTTGAGCGCTTTAATGCTCAAAAGAATCAAAATCTAAGGAATATGGTATTTAAGTTGGAAGCGTAAAAGATTAAACAAGAGGGAAAAAGATGAAGAAATTTGTGCTTTTGATTATCGGATTAATTTTCATGTTTGGATGCCTAAATTGGGAAAACACAGGCAAAATAAATAACACCAGCAATTTGACAAACAACACACAAACACCAAAACCCGTCCAAAACAGCACTATTTCAAACAATGCTAGCGTCCAGTTTTCACTAAAAAGAAACTTAATAGAGCAGGCAATTGGAAGCGGACTTAAAGAAGGAAATGAGAGTTCAAAAGTAGTTCTCATAGAATTTACCGATTATCAATGTCCATTTTGCAGAAGAGCACATTTCATCACATTGCCTCAACTAAAAGAAAAATACGTACAAAGCGGAAAAATTGAATACATAAAGAAAGATTTGCCAATTACAGCAATCCATTCCCAAGCTGAAGCAGCTGCAGAAGGAGTTAGATGTGCACAAGAACAAAATAAAGGATGGCAAATGCACGATGAGTTATTCAGAATACAGGATGAAGTTGGAGGTTCTTCAACAGTATTTTTTGGACCAACAGACATCAAATTCGTTGCAAACAAAACAGGTCTCCAAATGGAAAACTTCAATGAATGTTTTGACACTCAAAAATACAAGCAGCAAATAAAGGATGATGTGGAACTTGCAAAGAAATTAGGTTTTTCAGGAACACCGTCATACCTAATAGTCAAAAGAGGAACAGAAGATGCAATACCTGTAATTGGAGCTCAGGGGGCAGAAGTATTTTCTTCAATAATTGATGAGATGCTTAAAAATTAGAAAATATGGGGGAACTGTGATTTGAACACAGACAACTAGCTCCCAAAGCTAGCAGCATACCAGGTTAGCTCATTCCCCCATCTAGAGAGGTTAAAATGCAGTTAATTTCTTGTTTCGAACGATTTATAAATCAAGTGTTGGGTTGTTTAGCCAAAATGTGTATCGAGTCAGAATATTTTTTTAGGAAAAAGCCATGTTTAAGATATAGATCGGCAGCAGGATTGAGATTTTTGACCTTCAAAAGAATAGGGTTTGAGGCAAAACGCATAAGGAAAAACTCCAAAAGCATCGAGCCAACCCCTTCCCTGCGGAATTTGGGATCGACTCCAAAACCATGAAGAAGAATTTTTTTATCCATAGAAGTTGCATGGAGAAAACCGATAATTTTAGAGTCTCGTTTTGCAAGAATTAGAAAATCATCTGAATTTAATTTTACAAGTGAAGAGGGAAAAATTGAGAAAATGAATTTTTTTGCACGCTCCATTTCATCAGTTTTTGCAAAGGAGATTTTGATCATAAACGAACAAACTCACAATAGAGGTTTTTCCCACTTAAAGATGAGGAAATAGTAAGAGTGCAGACAACTCCGGAATTAGCAGGGGGAAGCTTGATCAGATGGGTTTTCCCTAAAGTTGAAAAACCAACTTTAGAGTGAACATGGCCAAAAAAACAAACAAGAGGAGATTTTTCAAGGATGGTTTTTAGAATAGATTTTGATCCGATGTGATTTTCCTTAACTAAATCAAAATGACCAAATGGAGGAGAATGTAAAAGCAAAATTGAATTTGCATCCAAAGCCAAAGATGAGAGACCTTTTTCAAATTCATCTTCAGAAATTTCACCAAAAGTGCCATAAGGAGTTTTTGTACTAAAACCAAAACCGCAAAGATTAAGGCCACACTCAAGAGTAATTTTTTTCCCATGGACAAATGAGGAGTTTTTTGAATATTCCAGATTAAGATACTCGGATTCTGTATTGCCAGAAATAAAATAAAAATTTTTTAAAGAAGAAAATTTTTCAGATAAATCATCATAGAAACTATTTGTTTCGCAAAGATCGCCGCAGCCAAGAACCAAATCATAGTTAGGTGCGATTTTTGAAATTTTTAAAAGCGCCTCCTCATCATCGTGCAAATCAGAGAAGGCAAGAATTTTTAACTTCAAAATTCGGCACCCTTACGCTTAGATTTTTCTCTTGAAAAATCCTCCATAATCTGATTAAAGCGTTTTTCGAAATCTTCTTTTAACAAAGAGGAGATATCCCTCTTGGTGTATGCATCAGCCTTGAGAGCCAGTGCCATCTTGTTTGAAAGGGCCCTTGCAATTTTTCCTCTAGTTGCTTTTGGAGAAGAGGAAATTTTCGGATTTTGGAAAATAATTCCGTGCTTTGGCGGAGGAATTCTTCGATTCTTTAAATGCTTAAATAAAGAATTTTCAGCTCCAAGAACCTGCAATGTTGAAGAAGGAAGAACAGAGAGTCTCTTTAAGGAACCCACATGAGACAATAATTTTGCCGCAACATCAGGACCTGCAAGAGAAGAAAGATTTGGTGCAATTTCCTGTGCAAGAGAACTTTGATAGCGCTCAAACTCGCTTCTTGCTTGTGCAAGAGAAACGATTAATGAAGCTAAAATTCTAAGCTGATCCAAATCACTTTGAGGAAGATCTGCTCCCATTGATGAGGAAGCTTGGGAAACTACATCTGAAGCTTTCTTTGGACCCAAAATTTCCTCGAGTTTTGATGAATCAACATTTTTCTTATCGAAAACCAAAACAAATCGTGCAAATTTTAATTTATCATCAGTCCTAAATTCAGGGAAATAAACAGAATACCAGTGCTCAAGTCTCTCGGAAAGAAGGTTAATTGCTTCATCCAAATCAACAACGGTTTTTGTAACACCAGATAAAAGCATGTCTCTTGATTTGTATGCCTCTGCAACAGAAAATTTGGCTTTTTTCATGAAGAGTTCTCTGCGATTTGTAGAATCAACTGGAATCGCATCTCGTCTTGGAGCAAATGAACGTTCAGAAGAATCTCTTGATCTAAAGGAATCACGAGGTCTATCAGAATCCCGAGGTTTATCAAAATTTCTTGGTCTATCCTGATCTCTTGGCCGATCAGAGTTTCTTGAGGAAAAGGAATCTCTTGGACGCTCATCAGTTCTTTGATCGCGAGGTCGATCTCGATCGCGGGATCTAAATGAATCCCTTGGACGATCTGAATTTCTTGAAGAAAATGAATCTCTTGGGCGATCAGAATCTCTTGGTCTATCAGACCTGCGATCTGAATAAGAGCTGCCTTGTGAATAGGAATCTCGTCTTGGTGAATATGAATTTCGATCTCCTGAATCCCGATCTCGCCTAAATCCGCCCCGATCATTATCTGAACCAGAATCAGATCTTCTTGGTCGATCGCGTGAATCAGATCTATCATTATCCCTAAACCGTCCCCTGTTCCTATCCTTATTCATAAATGAGCACCTCAAAAATAACTATTTATATGGTCTGGGGATTATAATAAAAGCATTGCGAAAACACTACTAATAGTAAGGAGGATAGAAAAAATGGCAAACGAGGTCGAAAAGGTAACCAGAGAAGTCGTCGAAAAGGGCGGAATCTTAGCAGTATTATACTTCGATATTCACGCTGCGACAAAAGATGCAGTAAGGCAAATTGGAACAGAATTCATCAACCAAATACTCCAAAGAGAAGGGGTAGTTTACGCGCTTGGAGAAATAGATGAACCATTTGGAGGGGAAGAAGGGAAAAATTTTTCAGCTCCAGTTCAAGTGAAAATACTAACAAGAGACTTTATGACTTTGGTTTCAGTGTGTATGATTCACAGTCCATTTAACGTTGAAGTTTTAAGGCCTGCAGATAAAATTGTTTTGGAGATGTCGCAAGTCCATGAAATGTTAGGTGCAGTTTCATCAACAGCAGCAGAATACAAAAAATACATTTTAACAAAAATCGCAAAGAAAGAGGATTTGGCAAAAATCCAAGAAAACTTAAGACAACGAGCTCTTATGGGCAAAAAAATAATGGAAAAGGCAAAGGGTGAAAAGAGTGGATCTTAAATTAATTAAAAGCGGAGTACCAGGGTTAGATGAACTTCTAGGAGGGGGAATTGTCGAAGGATCAATTTTGACAATAAGCGGACCAACAGGAAGCGGAAAAAGCACGCTTGGAATGCAGTTTCTCTACGAAGGAGCAACAAAATACGACGAACCAGGAATTTATATTGCAATAGAGGAGACAAAAGGAGACGTATTATTTCATATGAGAGGCTATGGCTGGGACATACAAAAAGCAGAAAAAGAGAGAAAATTAGTTGTATTGGACTACCCAGTTCACGAAGTGGACCAGATCATGATGCCGCAAAGTGCAATACAGCAAATCATAAGCTCAACAGGGACAAAAAGACTCGTAATCGATTCAGTAATGCCAATTGCACTCTATTTCCAAAATAACGAAGATAGAAGAAGAGGATTTATCAAATTCATTGAAAATGTTAGAAGATGGGGAGTCACAACCTTTATCATAAGCGAAGACATGCCAAACTTGGATCGATTCACAAGCCCACATACAGAATACGGAATTGAAACATATAGTGATGGGTGGATAAACTTTTTCTACAAATACGATCAGGATAAAATGGAAAGAGAAAAATACATAGAAATCCTAAAAGTAAAGGGAATACAGCACTCGACAAAAGCAGCAAAAGTAAAAATAGACTCAAGCGGAATGAAAATAAGTGGAGCAGTTGAAGAGAAAAAAGAAATCAAGAAAGAAGAAATAAAAAAAGAGCAAAAAGTGGCAAAACCGATAAAAGAAGAAAATCTGCGAAGCGCACTTGAGGGGACAAAGAAAAGATTGCTTGCAAGCAGCAAATTCAATCTTAAGAAAAAATAGGTTTAATCGAGAATAATGCCAAAAATCCCTTTTTTATTTTTTAAATTTTTATAAACAGAGCGATTTAGAATAAGCCGCTTCTTCTTTGAACTCATTTTTTCAAGAATTTCCGAATCAGGAGAAAAATCGAGATAAAATTCATCAAATAAAGGCAAAAGAGAATCAATTTTTTGAGAGTTTTCTTTTGAAACTTTTGCAATAAAAAGTTTTTTATTTTCAGAAAAAAAGCTAATAATAGAGAGAGAAGAATCAGAAAAATCACTAACCACTATTCGGGATCGAATTGAAACAAGCTTTGATAAAAGATCTTTTTTTGGAAAACATTCAACCTCAATATTTACAAAATAAGTCAATTTATCATAAACATCCATATTAGTTGAAAGGCCCTTGAGTGCGCCAGTATCGCAGATGTGTATGAGTTTGAATCCATCATCAAAAAGATTTTTAGTGTGAGCAACCGGCTCCCCAATAAGAGAGATACCATCAGAATCAAATGCCTGCTTATCCTTTAAGATAAATTTAGGGATTTTATACATTGGAGTATTTCACCGGTTTTTATTTTCATTTCACTAGAATTTCGCATATCCTTTAGAGTAACACAGTCAAGTTGAAGATCCTTATCTCCAGCAATAATCACAATTGGAATTCCAAGAGAGTTTGAATATTCCAGTTGTTTTTTGAGGCTTCTTGAGCAAATATCAGTCTCAACATTAAAACCATTAGTTCGAAGTTCATTAGCAATTCTAAAGGCACCAGAATAAGAAGAGTCAGAAGTTGATGCAATAAAAATCTGAGTTTGACTAATAGGAGAAGATAGAGAATTGTTTTCTTCCAAAAGCGTAATTAAGCGCTCAATGCCAACAGAAATACCAACTGCAGGATCATTTTTTCCATAAACCCCCAAAAGTCCATCATAGCGTCCTCCAGAGAGGACAGTTCCCATTCCTTTTGAAAGTTTTATTTCAAAAATCGGACCAGTATAATATCCTAAACCCCGAACAAGGGAAAAATCGATTTCAACAAATGGGCACGAATTTGCAATTTCCTCAAGTTCTTTTGCACCATCAGGACTTAGTTTCGATGCAAATAAGATTTTTTCCGAATTAGTACCGCTAAAAGTTACAATTTCCATAAGATCAGAGGTTCTTGATGCAATTACCGCATCCAACATTTTTCTAACTTCAGCCTCACCCACTTTGTCCAATTTATCAAGAATCCTAAAAACCTTGCTTTTTTCATTAGGAGTGAGATTTAGAGTAATTGCAATGGCATCAAGAATTTTTCTATTGTTTAGAAGAACCCTTGGAGAATTAAAACCAAATGCAGTGCAAACAGAAATCCCTAAATTCAAAAGCTCAATTTCAGAGCGCATTGAAAAGGACCCAACAATATCAACATCGGCTTGATAAAATTCTCTAAACCTTCCTCTTTGAGGCTCTTCCTTTCGCCAAACCCGATCAATTGCAAATCGTTTAAATGGTCGAGGTGAATCATCACTTGCAAGATATCTTGCAAGAGGAACTGTCAAATCAAAACGAAGACCATATTCATTTCCATCAATAATAAAAATTTGAGATTCGGCTTCATCCCCAGCTTTTGCCTTAAGAGTTGAAAGGTATTCAAGAGAAGGAGTTTCAATTGGTCTAAAACCATAGCTAATGAAAATTTCCCTAATTTTATTAATAACTTGAAGCCTAAGGTACATCTGTTTTGGGGAAAAATCCCTCATTCCTTTTGGAGT
>CAZPWA010000012.1:0-28864 GCA_964590665.1 Microcaldota archaeon | reverse complement strand
ACATCTACCCACTTGATGAAAAGAAAGTTCAGGAAATCTTCAAATCATTCAAGAAAACAATTGTTCTTGAAAACAACTCTTCAGCTCAATTTGCAGGTGTCTTAAAACAATATTGCTCCATTGATGCAGATTTCCATATGCTCAAATACGATGGAAGGTCCTTCTACCCAGAGCAAATTACTGAAGTTTTGGTTAATTTGAAAAAGAAAGGCTTTAAGGGCGATAAGACTATCGTAGTCGTTGAAAAGGATGATTTGGAGTACTACAATCCCTCCAAATACGGTTTGTAAATTTTTCAAAAGGTGAATGTTTATGGCAACAATAATGGATTATTCGGCAAAAGATAAGTCACAATGGTGCGCCGGTTGCGGTGATTTTGCAATCGTTGGTGCAATAAAAAGTGCATTATTCGAATTGGGAATCCCACCACACCAGACTGCAATCTCTTCTGGTATCGGTTGCAGTGGAAAGACTCCTCACTACGTTAATACTTATGGCTTTGAAGG
Source organism: Microcaldota archaeon (assembly GCA_964590665.1). Taxonomy (GTDB): domain Archaea; phylum Micrarchaeota; class Micrarchaeia; order Anstonellales; family Bilamarchaeaceae; genus Bilamarchaeum. Next base: position 28,358 of record CAZPWA010000012.1, on the reverse strand, counting down.
CTTGCATGGAAGATCTCTTCCCGTAGCTTCTGGAATAAAACTTGCAAACCATAAACTAACTGTCCTAAATGTTGGAGGAGATGGTGATGGTTATGGAATTGGTGCAGGTCACTTTGTCCATGTTATGCGAAGAAACTATGATATGACTTACATTGTCCATGATAATCAGATTTATGGTTTAACTACCGGACAGGCTTCTCCAACCACTCAAATGGGGATGAAAACAAAAACTTCCCCTGATGGTGTTATTGAAACTCCATTCAACCCAATCGCATCTGCAATTATTGGCGGTGCAACTTTTGTTTCAAGGGTTTTTGCCGGCGATATGGTTCATATGAAAACCATTCTTAAAGAAGCCATTTCCCACAAAGGTTTTGCCCTTGTTGATGTTTTGCAGCCTTGTGTTACTTTTAACAAATTAAACACCTACGAATATTTCACAAAGCGATGCTACAAATTGGAAACTGCTGGCCACGATACTTCAAGCAAATTCAAAGCTCTTGAAAAAGCAATGGAAGCAGATACCTCCAACCATGAAAAGATTCCAATTGGTGTCTTTTACAAAGAATTAAGGCCAACTTACGAATCACAAATTCCTGGTTTAAAATCCGGAAAGGCTTTAGTTGAGCATGATCTTTCAAAAATAGATATCTCAAAAGCCTACGATGATTTAATCTAAATTTTTTTATTCATTTTTATATATTATCTCCAACTTCCGCTTGCTTTATATATTTTGTGCAAGTAATACTTTTACTCAACTTTAATACTTATTTTGAGTGCATGGGAGGATAACTGGTCGCCTTGCCAGCGGGTCAAACCGCTGGCCTATTTCTCTTTACGATCGGTTTTCTATTTGCGCTCATTAAACTTCTTAATCTCTATTTAACCAAATCTTCTTTATGGACTATTCCAAGAAACTTCAATTCTTTATTGATGCTAATTCAATTAGTGCATCTGTTTTAGTTTTTCAAACTTCCTGTCATTCTGTTGAAGAGGCGGCTCAAAGCGCTAATGCCTCTGTTGATGAATTTGTAAAAAACATCTGCACAATTGATGAAAAAGGAAATCTGGTTGTTTCGATTATTCCTGGAAAATCAAAATTAGATCTGAAAAAGGTTTCTCAAATTGTCGGATCAAAAGTTCGCTTTGCAACTAGTGAGGAAATTTTAGCAAAGACCGGATATCCTGCTGGTGGGACTCCCTCATTTGGATATTCTGCTCTCTTTTTGGTCGATCCTTTAGTTATGATGATGAATGTCGTTTATAGTGGTGGCGGCTCTCAAAATGCTTTAAGTAAGTTTGATCCAAAAATTCTTATTGGTTTAATAAGTCCAAAAGTTATTGATGTTGTTAAGTGATAGTGATGATCGAAATTGATGGTTCTTTTGGTGAAGGGGGAGGGCAAATAATTAGAACTTCTCTCTCTTTAAGTGCAATAACTCAAACCCCAATCAAAATCACAAATATACGTGCAAACCGAAAGAATCCCGGGTTACAGCCACAACACTTGATGTGCGCAAAGGCAGTTAGAAATATTTCAAGAGGAACTTTAGATGGTGCAGAAATCGGCTCAAAAGAGCTGCTTTTCCATCCCGGTCCAATTGTTGGTGGGAAATATGACTTTGATATCGGGACTGCCGGTTCAACCATTCTTCTTGCTCAAACCATTTTGCCTATTTTACTTTTTGCAACAAAAGCCAGTCAAATTCATCTCGTGGGAGGAACTCACAATCCTTTTGCTCCAACTTATGAATATTTTGAAAACGTCTTTCTTAGTGCCTTAACTGAATTTGGAGTTAACTCTTCATCGAAGCTAATTAAGGCAGGTTATTACCCATCTGGAGGGGGAGAAATCGCTATTTTTATTGAACCAACTCTCCCAAACGGTGCAGTTAGTTTTCCTCGATCATTTGATGTTCGCGCAATTATAAGCATTTCAAAATCGCTTGATAAATTGATTGCAGTTAGGGAAAAGAAGATTTTTGTTCAAAATTCAATTGAAAACGTTTCCATTTACGAGCAGGATTCTCTTTCTCCAGGCAATGCCGTGACCTGCTTTAGGGGTCTTTGCGGCTCTTGTTCTATTGGCGAAAAAGGGAAAAGAGCTGAAGTTGTTGCAACTGAAGCTCTGGATTCACTAAAAAGTGAAACCGCAGATGTCGATGTGCATCTTGCCGATCAGCTTCTTCTTTATGCATTTTTGGCAAAAGGAGAAACTAAATATTCAACTTCCTCCTTTTCAAAACATTTTGAAACGAATCTCTCGATAATCAAAAAATTCATAAAAAGAGATTTTTCTATTGATAAAAAAAATAATTCTATTTCTGTTTTCTAGATTCTTCTTATCTGGCTGATTTTTCCATCTCTGCTTATTCCAACTTCCATTTTTTGATTTTCTGAATTGGTCCAGGTTACGCTCCAGTTGCCCTGATTTTCTATTACTTGGTGTGTTGCATCATTTCCTATGAATTGGGAAACTGCTCCGCTTCTATCTAAATAATGTGATGCAATTACTGCCTCTTCCTCGAATGCAATGTTGCAGATTCCTTCTGTGCACACTGTGCAGTTTTTGGTTATGTATTCTGGAGGCGCTCCAACAAAATTCTGTGCTGGATAATTATAATAAATATGCGATCTTTTGGGGCATTTTGTCTGCTGATCCATAACAACTTTGGATTTTACTTGGAAGTATTTTGCCCCTTCGTTGTTTGATTTTTCCTCAATTTTGAGAATGCCTAATTCTGCATTTGGATATTTGTTTTTCAAGTCGTCCAAAACGAATCTGCTTGCATCTGATTCAAAATATTCCTTTGGTTTTATTATTTCTGCAACTTTTACTGCAATTATTGCAAACACTATTACACAGACTATTACTAGGGCACCCTTGTCAATTTTCATGTAAATCCCTTTATTTGAGAGAGTTTTTATCCCTTCTCTCCGATTTTCATTATTGCCTGGGCAATGTCTCCTTTTGCTTCAATTAGTGCTTCTTTTGCTTCCTCTTCGCTCACTCCGCTCTGTTCTGCGACCATCTTAATGTCTTCTTCGCTTGGTCCGCTTTCAACGATTTTTGCACTTCCACTTATTTGGTATGAAGATTGGCCCTGCATGGTTATTTTGACTGTTTCTGGATTTTCAATTACGATATTTTTTCCGTCTAATTCTATTACTACTCTCTTTGCCTCTACTTTTTCCTGTTTTATGCCCATTTGTCTCATCATTGCTTCCATTTTCTTTGGGTCCATTCCGCCAGGTAACATAAAAATCATCCTATAAACAATTCGTAGTGATATTATTCTGTTATTATTTAAGTGTTTTGCGCTTTAAAAATAGGAATAAAATTTGAAAAAATTTATGCTTTGAAAAATTCTCCTCTTTCTGATTTTCTAATTTCGACTCTCTTCATCTTTGTGATTGTTTTGAGTCTGTTGAAAATCCTTGAGGCCATTTTTCCATAGAGTATTTCGTTCATTGCTTCATCAAAGGTGAATTCGCCAATTGCCTTTCTTGTTTCCTCATCAATTGCTTTTCTGAGGTTGCTTTTGGTGTTTTGAGAAACTCTTGCTCCGGTTACTGCAATGATTTTTACTCTCAAGTTTTCTCCATCTTTGGTCTTTTCATCAATTACTTGGTGAATGAGTGATTTTCCTCTTCGTGCAAATGTTTTGATGAATGATGGTGAGACTTCATGTCCAATTAAAATTGTTGGTGCATCTGCCCCTTTGACTTCTTTCACTCTGAATTTTAATGTTGTGAACATAGCCATCTGAGAGCCGCCACCAATTCCAAGTTCAATCAATGCTTTCTTGACGATTCTGTTGACTATTTTCTTTTCGTCTGCTGCGACTGTTTCGCAAATTTCTTTAGAATCGAACATTGGTGGTGCTTTTACGCTATACCATTTTTTCATTTTCCATTTATCCATTACTTTTGTTTTTTTGCCTGCTGCCAGAAAATCACCATCACTTTACAATTAGGTTTGCCTGATCTGGATCGTATCTCCATCCTTTTGGAATTACGCCCTTATTCGAGTAGTATTTTGCAAGTCTTGAGATTTTGGATTCAATGTGTCCAAGTTTTACCTTGTTGTGAACATCTTTTTTGGAGCTTTTTAAGTGTCCTCTTACTCTTACTGCTTTTCTAATGAGGCTAATTAAGTCTTCTGGGAAAGATGGTGCAACTTTTTGTTCCTTCATGATTGTTGCGATTCTTTTTCCGACGACTGCTCTTGCTGCTGGAACCCCGTGTTGATCTCTTAATGCAAGTCCGATCTTTGATGCGGGAGTTCCTTCCTTTGCCATCTTTACGATGATTTCAGATATTTCTGCTTTCTTTGCAGAGACCCACTTTGGAGCTAAGGTTGTTTTAGCTCTTTTTGTTCCTGCTTTACCTCTCTTTTTTGAATGCAATTTTGCCATTAAAACACCATTTAATGTTTGAAAAAAATTCACTTACTCCTATTCAAATATTTTGAAAATTCTAAGAGCGCTTTATATCTATGAGATAGCTTGTTTTTTAATCCTATGCTTTGAGCAAACGTTTCCCTATATCCTTCTGGTATAAAGATGGGATCATATCCAAAGCCATCCTTGCCCATTATTTCTTTTGAGATAGTTCCAGCGCAACTTCCCTTGAATATCTTTATCTGGTCTCCATTATTAAATGCTATGCATGTTTCAAAAGAAGCGCTTCTTTTGCTTATATTTTCAAGCAATTTAAGAATTCCTCCAGATCCTATTTTTTTATTCACCCAAGCTGAATATGTGCCTGGAAAACCATTCAGAATTGGGATAAAAAGTCCGCTATCCTCAACAAAAACCGGTTTTTGGATTCTTCTATATGCTTCTTCAACTGCATCTTTTGCAACTTCTTCAATGCTTTCTGATCTTATTTCATTATATTCAAAGTGAAAATGCTCTATTTCTATGTTTTGAATTTTGAGCGCTTCTTTTGCTTCAAAAAACTTGTTTTTATTTGATGTTGCAAATGCAATTTGCTCTTTATTATCCATGTATTATTTTTCACTCCATTTGGTTTTTTAATCCGATTCTTCAAATTCTTCCTTTATGACAAAAGATTCCTCCAATCAAAAGAATGAAAAACAAAAAATCTCTAAGAAAACTGATGCAGTTTCTGTAGTTGAATCTACTTCAATTCCATCTGCTTTGGTTTCTAATTCAATTACTCCTGCAATTTCTGCCCCTTCTTCAATTACTGTAAGTTCTCCTGCAACCCCATCAAAGGAGGAACTCGAGCGAAATGCCAAAATCAAGCAAATCGAAACTGCTCTTATGACTATTAGATTATATCCGGTTGCAGCAACTCAAAAGGCAAAAGAAGATTCTGTTTCTGTTTTGATTGCGACTTTTGAAACTTCTGATGATACATTAAAGCAGCTTATCCTAAATGCACTTCATGAGCACATTTGCCAGTTTGTCGAATTAAAATTTGTTCATAATTTCGATTTCTTTAAATCAAAATTCCCAAATACTGATCCATCCCAACTTAGGATGAATGTTTATCGCTCCATGTTCAATTACAATACTTCTCTTGAGGGCTTAATTGATCTAATTCGGATTGTTGGAGAGTTGAAAAACTCTGATGATTCTGCAAAGCTTCTAACCTATCATTTTTCCCATTTGGCTTCTTTTGAAAGTGAAGTTTCTCATATGTTAAGATCTGCTGTTTTGGAATCTCTTGGAAAAAGCAATTCAAAATACTCTCTTAATTCTCTTTTAGAATATGCAAAATACACAGATAATGAGCGAACATTCCACCGTATTTGCTCTGCTTTAAGTGAATGGTCTGAAAAATTGGATCAAATGAAATTCAACCAAAAAGAAAAGGATTCATTTAGGGCGCAGATTACAAAAATCCTTTCAAGTGATTTTGGATCCAGCCACTATGGATAAGTTTCGTGTTCTTGATCGTGTTTTTCTATTTTGTTTTTAATCTCAATTTTGTTATTCTAATTCTTCTTTATCTTGTGTTTCGTGCTTGTTTTGAATTAAAGGCACTTCTAAAAACTCCGCAATTTTCTTGATTTCACTTGCTCTCTTTTCGTATTCTTGATCGTAGTTTGTGAGGGCTCCTACTCTGATTCTATCTATCTCTACTGGTAATTTTTCATTATTTTTTAAGCTAAATTCCATACTGTAATTATAATATTTACGAATATGTACTCCTCTTCTGTTTGATTTCCTATATTCTTCCCTCTCCACTCTTCCCATTAATATTATTTCTTTTACTTCATCTAGTCTAAATGTTTCTTTTTTAGTGCTCACAATACTTTGATTTGCAATAGATCCGATTTGCTGGTCTTTATCTAAACTTATCAAAATTTTCTTGGTAGTTATGATTATCCCTACTCCCAAACCTATAAAAATTAACGCGAATGCCGCGAATATAAGATTATTTGTCTCCACAAAAAATTTTGGGGATAAAATATCAAATATTTTCCAAGAATATGCAAAATAAAGCCCTACTAACGCGAATACTCCTCCTTTGAGGTAATTCCCAAAATTGTCTTTTTTGATTGTCATGTGTGCAGGGGTTTCTAGACTTATTTTCATTTGCTACCTTTCTTGAGTAATATTTATTAACCTTTAATTTTCATTATCCCTCTGTGATTTTATGAAGATTATTTTTTTAGTTTTGGTAGTTTTTATGCTGGCTTTTGCTGGCTGCACTTCAACTTCTAGTGTTGAAAAATGCATTTCCGGCACAGTTATGACTGCAAATGGGAAAACTAGTGTGTGTTTTGAAGAAAAAATGACTGATGTTTGTTCAAGGGAAGGTGCAATCTACAAGCAGACTGAAAGTAGTAAGATTGTATGTAGTGATGGAAAATGGGTTTCTCAATCTATTTCTCCAACTACTCCTCCAAATCCCTCCAATTCTGACTCTAGTTCTTCATCCGCATCTGATTGTAGTGGAATTACCTCAACTACTGTAAATGGAAAAACTCTTGCATGTGTTAATGGGAAAATGGTTGAATCTTGTAATCAGGAAGGTGAAATCTATTCTGAGTCAGAAATTTTCCACGACCAAGTTGTATGCGAGAATGGAAAGTGGGTTGAAAAATCCACTGAGTAAATCTTTAATCTACTTATTTTATTTTTTCAAAACTTAGTTGTGTTTTACACTGTCCATCTTCAACTACTTGGCCTGATAAAAAGAGTTTCAAATAGCCTAAATATGGAATTCTAAAGAACACTTTTCCTCGTAAATTCTCTTTTGGAACTGGACTATTTCCAAGTTGGTATGTGCTATCAAAAAATCCAATGTCCATTACTGGGTTATTGTCTCCCTTTGTGATTAGGTATGTCTGATTTTCAACTTTTATCTTGAAAATTGCCCGGTGCACAATGTCTCCGACTTTTGAAAATGCATCGTTTTTAGATGGGGCATAAACTACAATATCATTACTAAAATTGCTCAAATATGTTTTTCCTTTATAAATAAATTCATCCTGGCATGGAATTGCGACGCTTCCCTGAGGTGTTTTAAGAGGACAAGCAGAATATCTTATTTCCATTTCTCCTCTTTTTTCAACTATTTTTGCAGGATCTTCTTTAATTGCAAGACATGCTTCTGAATTCGGATTTATGAGGCAATTTGTAAATGCTGATCCTTTTACTTGTGCGCTTTGATTTTGGTTATAAAAAACAACTGGATCTTTAGAAAACTCTTCAAATTCATGTTGAGTCATTTGTATTTGGGGTGCGTTTATTTCGCTTCCTTGAACAATTACAAAATCTCCTCTTTCCAAATTTGGAAGCATGCTGCACGAAACAACTGCTGAAATAGGTGCGCTTGTATTTAGTACTATCCCTAAAAGATACCAAAATCCAACTGCAACAACAAGTGCAATTAATGTGTCTTTTATTTCCTCTTTAATCCCGTTTTTCTTTATTCCGCCTTTCATTTCAAGTACTACTGCATAGATTAATTCTATTACAACTAGGATCGCAAAAATTATTGAAAAAGGAGCTAAAAAAGAAAACGAGGAATCTCGTGAAAGAAGTGAGGTTGAAATTGCCAGAACTAGTGTTAAAAGGATAACCAAAACCTGAATTTTGGGATCCTGATACTTTTGTCCTAGTTCAACAAATTTCATTCACAGATCTCCTGGAATTTTTTGCTGAATTCTTCGATCTCTTCCTTTACTTCCTTAACTGTTGCCAAAAATATTTTTGTTGCATCTCCCTTTTTGACTCTTTATCCGGTTGCAGCAACTCAAAAGGCAAAAGAAGATTCTGTTTCTGTTTTGATTGCGACTTTTGAAACTTCTGATGATACATTAAAGCAGCTTATCCTAAATGCACTTCATGAGCACATTTGCCAGTTTGTCGAATTAAAATTTGTTCATAATTTCGATTTCTTTAAATCAAAATTCCCAAATACTGATCCATCCCAACTTAGGATGAATGTTTATCGCTCCATGTTCAATTACAATACTTCTCTTGAGGGCTTAATTGATCTAATTCGGATTGTTGGAGAGTTGAAAAACTCTGATGATTCTGCAAAGCTTCTAACCTATCATTTTTCCCATTTGGCTTCTTTTGAAAGTGAAGTTTCTCATATGTTAAGATCTGCTGTTTTGGAATCTCTTGGAAAAAGCAATTCAAAATACTCTCTTAATTCTCTTTTAGAATATGCAAAATACACAGATAATGAGCGAACATTCCACCGTATTTGCTCTGCTTTAAGTGAATGGTCTGAAAAATTGGATCAAATGAAATTCAACCAAAAAGAAAAGGATTCATTTAGGGCGCAGATTACAAAAATCCTTTCAAGTGATTTTGGATCCAGCCACTATGGATAAGTTTCGTGTTCTTGATCGTGTTTTTCTATTTTGTTTTTAATCTCAATTTTGTTATTCTAATTCTTCTTTATCTTGTGTTTCGTGCTTGTTTTGAATTAAAGGCACTTCTAAAAACTCCGCAATTTTCTTGATTTCACTTGCTCTCTTTTCGTATTCTTGATCGTAGTTTGTGAGGGCTCCTACTCTGATTCTATCTATCTCTACTGGTAATTTTTCATTATTTTTTAAGCTAAATTCCATACTGTAATTATAATATTTACGAATATGTACTCCTCTTCTGTTTGATTTCCTATATTCTTCCCTCTCCACTCTTCCCATTAATATTATTTCTTTTACTTCATCTAGTCTAAATGTTTCTTTTTTAGTGCTCACAATACTTTGATTTGCAATAGATCCGATTTGCTGGTCTTTATCTAAACTTATCAAAATTTTCTTGGTAGTTATGATTATCCCTACTCCCAAACCTATAAAAATTAACGCGAATGCCGCGAATATAAGATTATTTGTCTCCACAAAAAATTTTGGGGATAAAATATCAAATATTTTCCAAGAATATGCAAAATAAAGCCCTACTAACGCGAATACTCCTCCTTTGAGGTAATTCCCAAAATTGTCTTTTTTGATTGTCATGTGTGCAGGGGTTTCTAGACTTATTTTCATTTGCTACCTTTCTTGAGTAATATTTATTAACCTTTAATTTTCATTATCCCTCTGTGATTTTATGAAGATTATTTTTTTAGTTTTGGTAGTTTTTATGCTGGCTTTTGCTGGCTGCACTTCAACTTCTAGTGTTGAAAAATGCATTTCCGGCACAGTTATGACTGCAAATGGGAAAACTAGTGTGTGTTTTGAAGAAAAAATGACTGATGTTTGTTCAAGGGAAGGTGCAATCTACAAGCAGACTGAAAGTAGTAAGATTGTATGTAGTGATGGAAAATGGGTTTCTCAATCTATTTCTCCAACTACTCCTCCAAATCCCTCCAATTCTGACTCTAGTTCTTCATCCGCATCTGATTGTAGTGGAATTACCTCAACTACTGTAAATGGAAAAACTCTTGCATGTGTTAATGGGAAAATGGTTGAATCTTGTAATCAGGAAGGTGAAATCTATTCTGAGTCAGAAATTTTCCACGACCAAGTTGTATGCGAGAATGGAAAGTGGGTTGAAAAATCCACTGAGTAAATCTTTAATCTACTTATTTTATTTTTTCAAAACTTAGTTGTGTTTTACACTGTCCATCTTCAACTACTTGGCCTGATAAAAAGAGTTTCAAATAGCCTAAATATGGAATTCTAAAGAACACTTTTCCTCGTAAATTCTCTTTTGGAACTGGACTATTTCCAAGTTGGTATGTGCTATCAAAAAATCCAATGTCCATTACTGGGTTATTGTCTCCCTTTGTGATTAGGTATGTCTGATTTTCAACTTTTATCTTGAAAATTGCCCGGTGCACAATGTCTCCGACTTTTGAAAATGCATCGTTTTTAGATGGGGCATAAACTACAATATCATTACTAAAATTGCTCAAATATGTTTTTCCTTTATAAATAAATTCATCCTGGCATGGAATTGCGACGCTTCCCTGAGGTGTTTTAAGAGGACAAGCAGAATATCTTATTTCCATTTCTCCTCTTTTTTCAACTATTTTTGCAGGATCTTCTTTAATTGCAAGACATGCTTCTGAATTCGGATTTATGAGGCAATTTGTAAATGCTGATCCTTTTACTTGTGCGCTTTGATTTTGGTTATAAAAAACAACTGGATCTTTAGAAAACTCTTCAAATTCATGTTGAGTCATTTGTATTTGGGGTGCGTTTATTTCGCTTCCTTGAACAATTACAAAATCTCCTCTTTCCAAATTTGGAAGCATGCTGCACGAAACAACTGCTGAAATAGGTGCGCTTGTATTTAGTACTATCCCTAAAAGATACCAAAATCCAACTGCAACAACAAGTGCAATTAATGTGTCTTTTATTTCCTCTTTAATCCCGTTTTTCTTTATTCCGCCTTTCATTTCAAGTACTACTGCATAGATTAATTCTATTACAACTAGGATCGCAAAAATTATTGAAAAAGGAGCTAAAAAAGAAAACGAGGAATCTCGTGAAAGAAGTGAGGTTGAAATTGCCAGAACTAGTGTTAAAAGGATAACCAAAACCTGAATTTTGGGATCCTGATACTTTTGTCCTAGTTCAACAAATTTCATTCACAGATCTCCTGGAATTTTTTGCTGAATTCTTCGATCTCTTCCTTTACTTCCTTAACTGTTGCCAAAAATATTTTTGTTGCATCTCCCTTTTTGACTCTTAAGAGTACTTTTGGAGTTCCAACTGTTGGGTGATCCACTTTGTATGCAGCAAATTCAACATCGCTGTTTTTGTTGAGTTTTTCTGAAATCATTTGAGCAATGGATTGGTCAATTGATCCCAAATCAACTTCAATAACGTCTTTCTCGCTTCTTAAAATCTTTACGTTCATTAAAATTACCTCTCCTTTGATATCCACTTGAAACGGTAGTTGTGAGCTTTTTCCTCTCCTTCCATCCGCAATTACAGATAAATAGGTCAGATTTTAAATGCATCGGCTCTCTGCATTTTGGACAAAACGCCTTAACAACTCCAAAACCTTCTTCGCTAATTGATATTTCAAACCCTGTTTTTGTTTTTTTATTTATTTTTGCCTTTATTATGTCTCCGACCTTTATCTCATTTCTCAAGTCTTCAACATATTCGCTTCTTATTGCGGTAACTGGCAAAACTGATCCGAAAATATCGCTTTTATCTCCTCTTTCAATTATCATGCAGTCGCAGATGGCATTGTTTAATGAGGTTTTTGCAACCATACAATAAACGGTTCCTCCAAGTTCAGGAGTTTTTACTTCTCTTATTTTTCTAACTCCTTCTTCTTGTTTGGAAACCCCAACCTTTCCTGATTGAGATTTTCTAACTCCAACTGTTTCCGCATAGATTTCTTCCTTGTCGAGGTAGGCATTTTCACCTGCCTCTCCTTCTTCAAGGAATCCGATTTGCTCTCCGGGTATTACTACTTTATTTTTGGCCATATTTCCCACTTCCTTTACTTGGCCTTTGTTATGATTTCGATATTGTCTGGAACCTTATTCACATTTCCTGTTTTGATTCCAACAATTATCTTGACTCCTTGCTTTGATGCCAAATCTGCAAGTCTTTGGGTAATTATTCCATCGAAAACGATTGCATGTATTCCTCGCGCATCACTTAGCGATTTTATCACATCTCGAACTTGGACTTCGCCCACTCTTTCAAGTTTCTCATTGTAGAATCTTGCCTTAAGAGTGTTTGCAAGTTGTGCAAGTTCTTTTACCAAATCGTCTTTTTCAAGAGGTTCAAACTTCTCTACTTTTGGCTCTTCAACCACTGCCCTTGGTGCTTTTGGTGCTGGAGCATGATCTTTTTCAAGTTCAATGTCCAAAGAGAAATCCTCTTTCTTTTCTCTTTTTTGGTGTAGTGGCGGGATAATCACTTGCGCATGTTCTGCCTCAACTCTTCTTTCCTTTTCTTCAATCTGCTCTGCAGTTTGTCTGAATTTTGGAACTTCTCGAGTTCTTCTTTCAAGTGCCTTCTTATTGACACCTTGCTCAAATGGAACTCTGTTTCTTATGTACTTTATGATTTCTTTTCTTGTTAATTCTTCAACTTCCATTCCAGTTGGGGCTCTTGCAATAAAGTCAATATCGACATTTGATTGAACTAATTCATTTAGGATAATGTCTCCACCCCGATCCCCATCCAAAAATATTGTAACTTCCTTCTTTTTGGAAAGTTCAACTATTGTTTTGGTGATTCGTGCGCCACCAATTGCAACTACATTTGCAATGTCGTTTTTGAGCAAGTTAATTACATCTGCTCTTCCTTCAACAAAGACGACTTCTTCGCTTTTATCGACCATTGGCCCTGCAGCTAATCTGTCTTGACCATATTCGACAATTTCTGCAGTTTTAACTTCATCTCTAACCAATTCTGAAATTTCTTTACTCTCTGGAATCTCAGTGTTAAGCAAGTTCTTAAGAAGTGCTTTTGCTCTTTCAACCATGACCTTTCTCTTGAGGCTTCTTGTGTCTTCAACTTTTCCGATTTTCAATCTTGCTTCGCATGGACCAACCCTATCAACAGTTTCTAATGCTGCTGCAATGATGCAGGTTTCAACCATGTCAAGTGAACTTGGAATTTTTATTGTACCGCTGGTTCTTCCATCTTTGCCATCCAAATCGACTTCAATTCTTCCAATTCTTCCATTTTTTTGAAGGTCTCGAAGATCCAATTCATCTCCTAAAAGTCCTTCAGTTTGACCAAAAATTGCACCAACTACGTCTGGTTTTTCGACAAGTCCGTCGATTTCAACTTGAGTGTAAATCAAGTACTTTACTGTATCAATGTATGTTTTTGCCATAATTTTTCACCTTTTTTGGCACAATTAAGCGATCAGGCTTTTTTTTAGAAATTTTTCAAAACTGCCGTCACTAGATCCATCAACCAGGTCACTTTTTTTGTGCAACAAATATTTTTCCATTTTCCTCCTTAATCGGAGGCCAGAATTAGGCTAAGAATGCTGTGTACTGTTGACCTGCCCCTCATCGCTTCCCGGTTTCCCGTTCGCGTCAGGTGGCCATCCGTACACAGCAATAAACATCCTCTTTATTGCTTTATTACTCTATCGCCGCTTTTTCTTCAATCAAATCTACTGCGGCTGGGAAAACTCTCGCAATGTCTCCGTCACTGACCATGCCAATTAAGGCATTGTTGTCATTTACGACCGGAAGCCTTTTGATTTTGTTTTCCTTCATCGCTTTAGATGCGTCCTCTATGCTTGTATCTGGTCTTACGACCCTTAGCGGACTATTCATGATCTCTTCAGCTTTAAGAGTATTAGGATCTTTTCCTTCAGCAACAATTTTTAGCACAAGATCTCTCTCAGTGATGATTCCCTTGGCCTGCTTGTTGCTCATATTGGAAACAACAATAACAGATCCGATGTTGTGTTTTTTCATGATCTTGGCTACTTCGGATGCACTCTTACCAAATGGTACTACTACGACATTCTCTGTCATAATATCTCCCACTCGTAAGTCTGACCCCATATAACTAGTTAATAGAGCCTAAATCCTTATAAATGGCTATTTTCGGCTCTTTTATACATTTCTTTGGTGATTTGGACTTCTTTTTTGTGATCCACTATTCTTTTTGGGTAGTTTTCTGCTCCCCCTCCCTCGTATATTTCCATTATTTTTTGGCTTGTGCAGTTTTGAAGCTCAAAAATCCATCTTTTTACATAGTTGCACTGTGGATCAAATCTCTCTTGTTGTAATTTTGGGTTAAAAATCCTAAAATACGGTTGCGCATCGCATCCGGTCGATGCGCACCATTGCCAGTTTCCATTATTGACTGACGGGTCATAATCAACCAGTTTTTGGGCAAAATATTTTTCACCTTCTTTCCAACTAATGTGCAGATCCTTGACTAAAAAAGAGGCGCAAATCATACGCACTCGATTGTGCATGTACCCCGTCTCATTAAGTTCTCTCATTCCCGCATCCACAATTGGATATCCTGTTTTTCCTTCTTTCCAGGCATTCAATTTTTCTTTATTTTGAGCCCATTCTATCCTATTGTATTTTTCCCTAAATGCCCCTCTAAAAACCTGGGGAAAATTAAATGCAATGGAGCTAAAAAAATCTCTCCAATATAGTTCTTTGATGAGTTGATCTTGGTTTGCAAGTGCATATGATTGATAAATTTCTCTAATTGAAATTACTCCAAATTTAATGTGTGCGCTCAAATGGCTTGTTAAGTCCAAATTAGGGATGTTTCTCATTTCTTGGTAATTTTCTATTTTTGATGCTTTTTTAAGAAGATTTAATCCCTCTCTTCTTCCTCCATTTACCTTAATTTTAGTGTTTTTATTATACTCAATGGATGAAATTTCTATTGCACCTTTAAGTTTTTCATTTGAAATTTTTCCCACAAATTCTCTTGGTTTTCTAACTGGAATTTTTGATGCCTTATTTAGAAAATGCGTATATACGGTGTATGGTTTTCCATCATCTTTTTTTATTTTTTCAATATCAACTAAAAACAAATCATCAATTTCTAAAAATTCAACTCCTTTTTTGGCGCATATTTCTTTGATTTTTTTATCTCTTTCAATGCTAAATGGAGTGACATCTTTATTGACAACTATGCTGTCAACTTTGTTTTCATCAATTATTTTTGAAATTACTTTTTCTGCTTCTCCATAAAAAAAGTTTACTCTTCCATTTCTTTTTCTTATTTCTTCTTCAAGTTCAATAAGTGAATTTATCAAAAATTCAAAAGCGTTTTGACTAAAATATTCATTGTTTTTTATCTGTCTTGGGTCGAAAATAAAAATCGGCAGCACTTCTCCTCTTTCTGCTGCCTCAAATAGTCCGCTATTGTCAAAAACCCGCAAATCCCTTCTAAAAATAAATATGGTTTTTTTCACAAAAATTCATTTGAAAGAGGTTTTATATAACCTATCTGTTATAATTTATCTAATTTGGTGAATTTATGCACGGAGTTTCTGTTGTTGGTCGCGATCATAAAAAAGATGAATTTAGGTCCAAAGTAAAAATTACCCTTGGTTCGGCAGCTGTTTTAGGGGCGCTTTTTAGCGTATATCTGCCCATCAATGATTCTTATTTACAATCTCCTGATCGATTTCGTTATGAATTAGTTTCCCGCGCAGATCGAACAATTGGGAAAATTCAATCTTCTCTTTCCGAGCGTTCAATCGATTCACTGGATGTAAGAAACCCAACTTCTGATTTTGCAAAAGATCTGGCAGCTCTACAAAGAGATCTTACTTGTGCAAATTATCCATCTCTATCTTCAGGTGCCTCAAGCTGCGTTTCTGATAATTCAAGAAGAACTTCTGATTGTTTGGGGCTCGTTTCTGATTCTATTCGCTCTGAATTGAGATCTACGTTCTCAAATACTCATGATTTAGATACCTTGATTTCTTTAATTAAAAGCTTGGCTCCTATTGCGGGTTTATGCTTTGCATTTGGTGCCTTGGGGCTTATTAGCGATCGTTTTCCATCAAAACCAAGCGCTAAGTATCTTGCACGGATGGATTCCGATGGTGCTTAATATGTCAAATTCTCCTTTTTTCCCAGAAAAAGAAATTTGCGGGAAAATTCCTTGTCCTGATTGTGCGGAGCCAATTTTTGCTGTTAGGGGAAGTTTTAGCGCCCGCTGCAAAAACTGCGGCTTTAAGGATGCCTGCTGCTTCTAGTTACTGCTTAATATTTTTCCTCCTCTAATTTTCATTATGTCTAATGATATTTATTATTGCAAAAATTGTGGACAGGCTATTTTCAATTCAAATTCTATTATTAAAAAAACCAATTTATGGGACCTTAAGGACTATCAAGCTCAAGCCTTTATGATCAAAGATCTTCTTCATTTGGATAAATTAAAACGTTATGACTGTTCATTGCATTTAGGCTGGTATTGCTGTCGTTTTATTGCAATGCGTATGATTGTCGATAAATTCGGTACTGGAGATGCCCTTTTAGTTTATGAAGATTCAGTTGATACTAAAAAACCCACAAAACAAATCCCTCATTTTCAAATTCATTTGGATGAAAAAGACTTCGATCAAGTTACTTCTATAAAAGACAACAAATTAAAAGTAATTAAACTTGGGGCGATCTGGTGCCCTCCCTGTCGTTTGATGGATTCCGTTATTGAAAAAATCGTTAAAGAAAACTCCTTAATGCAAACTGAATTTTTCGAATTAGACATTGATAAAAACCAATCTATTGCAAATCGCTTTGAGGTTAACTCAATTCCTCAGTTTGCATTTTTCTTCAATGGGATTCATCTTCAAATTAAAAGCAGTTCTCTAGATGTCAATGGCTTTGATGTTGTTGGTGGTTTTACTAAAGTTGAATTTGAGCGTTTATGCACTTCAATTTTAATTTCTGCAAAAAGCGGCAATTCAATTATCTCTGTTTGATTTTTCAATTTTATCTAGCTTCAAACCTCGAATAATTTATGAACTTTAGACGTCTGCATCTGTTTTTGCATTTTGCGAGAAGCTAAAAAACCATTCGGTTCATTAATGATTTTGGTGAAAGTATGTCTATTGTTGATTTTGGAGAATTTAAGGGAAACAAATTAATTATTCTAAAAAGAGATGAAAACGATCAATACGCATTCAGTTTTGGTAAAGGAAAAGCAAAATTGATTGTTGAAAACTTTGAAGCAATCAAAAAATTCGCAGAGGAAGAGTAATTCTTTCTCATCTTAACATTCTAATTATTTCAGATAAAATAGGCATTAATTTTTTTTCTGCCTTTCTTAATAATTCACTTACTGCCGCTTCAGAAGAATCTAATTTTTGTGCAATTTCAATAAGCGTTATTTTTTTAGGATTTTCATAATAGCCGTATTTGCAGGCCATTTCAAAAACTTCCATCTGTTTGTCTGTTAAAAGTTCACTTGCGGTTTTTAGTTGAAGAAAACCTGAACTTCGAAAAGTGTTTAATGAAAGTTTGGTCGATTCATCCAAATATCTTTTGGATTTGACCTTTATTTCGTATTTATCTTCAACACTTGCAAGGAATTTTTTAAAACTTTCAAAATTTGGGGCAAGCATAGTTACTTTATCTACTCCCTCTTCGCTCCAAGTTGGTTCTATCCAGGCAGTTCCGCTTTTAGCTAAATACTGGGAAGTGCTCGCACCTTTTTTTGATGGCACTGTTATGTGCGCTTTATTGTTTGAAATTGAAATTATCTTAATTTCTCCAACATCTTTGTGTGTTTTAAGGTGCTCAATGAATTTTTTTGGATTTGCTGAAGTCAATTCAAAAAGATTAATTATGTATTTTTGATTCTCCCCAACCGTTGCAATCCATTTCAACTTTGAATCGTGTATCTTTTCGGTGACCGCAACTGAGCAACAATCATGAACCTGCTCTAACTCAATAATCAAACCTGTTCGGTTGCTTTCCCCCATAACTTCTAAATCCTCAATTAAATTAATAACTGGCTAACTCTGTTCGTGAATTAAGAAATGCAATGGTTCTGCAAATGTCAATTGATCTTTGATGAAATCTTTCGCGAATAAATGCAAGTTGCATTGGTGTTGGTTCATTTTCAGAATTCAAAATTCTTCTCAAATCTTCCGCTTCAGTCAAAACTAATCGCGATATTTTCTCTTGATCCAGGGTTACTTCATTGAGTCTGGTAACTAATCCCTCCCTTGTCAATCTATCTCTTGCAAATGGGATTTCCAAAACAATTGAATATAATCTTCTATATGCATCAAGTTGCAATAAATTCATCTCTCTAAATTGGTTTGTTTCTCTATATCGATATGGTGCCATGTTTTGCTCTTCTCTTTGTTCTTCTTTGCATCCGCCATTTAACATAATTCCTGCGCTCAAAGCTGCAATGGTTGCAAATGTTTTGATCATCTTTTCAGTTTTTTGCTTGTTTTTGTATCGTCTCATTCTAGTCACTCTCTGTTATTATTGATGATTTTTCCTGTATTTTTTATTGGTGCTTGTGTGGACAAGCTACAGCCAAAAGTATCGCTTATTTTACAATTTGTTCCATGAGTAGACACACTTCTGTTTTGCTTGTGCGACCGCGCTATCCTTATGGTAAATCTCAAATCTATATGCCAAGCGATTTGATTCGCGTTGCTGCAATGATTCAAACTACTGGAGTAAACGCTGAAATTTTAGATTTAAATTTGCATAAACTGCCCTCAGAAAAAGAGTTAAGAAAATATGATGCAATTGGGGTTGGCGTTGTTGGTCCTCCATATATTCCTCAATCAAGAAAAGTAGTTCAAGAAATAACTGATCGATCGAGTGCAAAAGTTTTTGTTGGAGGTCAAGTGATTTCGCATCTTAATTCTGATCAATTTAGGAGAATCTATGGCGAAAAAGCAGTTCAGATAAAAGGAGATTCTGATTTAGGTGCTCTAATTGGATCAGAAGTTTCTCCTGCTCAAAAAACCTCTATTGTTGGAGTTTTGCACAATTTAGATGAAGCTGATCTAAGGCTATATTTAGAACGAGAGTTTAGCACATTTGTTTCTCAAGGCTGTAAATATAATTGCAGGTTTTGTGCTGCTCCAAAAGCGCAGTCCGAACAGCGATCCGATTCAGTTGTTTTGGAAGAAGAATTAAACGAAATTGCAAAACTTCTTAGACGCTTTAATTTTCCAACTTTGAAAACTTACTTATCCCCCTTGGATCTTTTCCAAAACCCCACGGATATTGCACAAACCTTGGAAATTTTTATTCGCGTGAGTCGGAATATGGGAGTTGGTTTGCAACTGCGCGGCCTAAGCAGGGTGGATTCTTTTCTTGAAGCATTTGAAAAAATTCCTCAACTAAGAAACTTAGTCGCTGATGCAAAATTGAGGACTGTTGGTTTTGGGATTGATGGAACTAGTGAACGAATTTGGAGACTTCAAAGAAAAGCCCAAACTAATTTATCTGAAGTTGAAAGAGCTTTGGATTTATGCCGGGAAGTTGGCATTTCATCCGAACTTTTGATGGTGGTTGGGTTTCACTCTGACACTTTCGAAAGCCTCTTTAGAACTTATTTATACACAGTTGCACGCTCATTAACTCACGGATCAGTTGCAAGGCCGTATTTAGCAAAGGAATTTGTTCCTGGAAATGATAATTGGATTGGAGGACAAGTTGTTACTCTAAGCAGAATTAAACCCAAAGACACAAAAGCTCGAGTTTTGTCATCGCCCTTTGAATCTCAAATAGAAAAACTTCTAGTTGATCCAGAACTATTTGCAAATTTGGATTATGCCGCATTGGGTTCAGTAATTACTCATCCAAATCTGAGAAATCGAATCCTTGCAAATTTAACCTATCTTGCTTTGATTGCCACTTTGGAGCCTTTTGGAAAAAACACAACTTATCCACTTGTTCCAAAGATTTCTGGTGATGGTGCTTTTGCAAGATTTTCCAATTCTCTTGCTTCATTGGTAAATAATCTGATGCCTTTTGATCGCTAGATTCTGGCCTCTCTTTATTAATTTCTCTTTTTCCAATTACTCTTATGTCTGAAGATATGCCAAAAAAAGAAGCGGAGTGGAAAAAGAAATTAACTCCAGAACAATATAGGGTTTTAAGGGAAAAAGGAACTGAAATGCCATTTACCGGAAAACTTCTAAAAAATAAAGATAAGGGAGATTACACTTGTGCAGGTTGCGGCGCAATTCTTTTCAAATCTGATACTAAATTTGATTCTGGTACTGGTTGGCCATCTTTTGATGAAGCACTTCCAGGAGCAATAAAATACATTGAAGATATTTCCCACGGAATGAAACGAACTGAAGTTGTTTGTGCAAAATGCAATGGGCATTTGGGCCATGTTTTTGATGATGGACCAACTAAAAGCGGAAAAAGATACTGCATCAATTCAGTTTGTTTAGGCTTTAAGAAAAAGGAATAAGTTCTGATTCTTTATCTTTTAATAAAACTTTTTTCTTAAAAGTTTTGCAGGGGCAGAGATTTGAACTCTGGAAAGGACTAACCTACCAGCCCCTCAAGCTGGCGCATTTGACCGCTCTGCCACCCCTGCAAAAAGAAGGAGCTAATTCTCAATTGAGATACTATAAATAAAATAAGAAAGATTATTTAAGTGCTTTTTCTATTTCTTCCAAATCTTCAACTGCCTTTTCACATGCTCGCACTAAAACTTCTTCTGCGCTCATTTGGTAGAATGTTTCGACGAACATGTTGAATTTGTCGTCGTCTTTTTGATCGTATGCCATAAGGCCGGCTTGATGCTTTCCATGTGATCTTGCATCGTCCAATTTTGCCTTTGCTTCAAATCTGATTCTTTGATTTTGTGCAAGAGTCAAAATGACAATCTTATCTACTCCTGGTGTTGCTTCTTCATCCGATGAAACAAGTTCCGAAGAGTAAACTGTTTTTGGGCCTTCTGCATCCAAAGTCAATGTGACTTCGACATCCTTTGGAACTTTCTTTGGAGTTTTGATTGTTATTAAACCAAGCCGATGAGAAATATATTCATCCCACAATGCACTTGTATTATCGTAGAATGTTACTCTTTCAACTGCAATTGTAGGAATTCTTGCAACTACATACCTTCGGAGAATGTTTGCAAATGTGCTTGTAATGCCATTTACATTAAAGCTTATTTTCTTCTCCTGTTTCTTATCGAGGCTCAGTTTCATCCAAATCAACCTCTATACTCTTCTTCCTCTTCTTCCACCCTTTCTTCTCATGGAATCTGTTGGAAGTGGAGTTACATCTTCTATTTTTCCGATTCTAAGTCCGGTTCTTGCAATGGTTCTAACAACTGCCTGGGCACCTTGGCCTGGAGTTTTAGATCCATTTCCCCCTGGAGCTCGAATTCTAACATGAACGTGTGTAATTCCTCTTTCTTTAAGAGTTGAAACAACTTTGGAAGCTGCCTGCATTGCTGCATATGGTCTTCCTTCTTCTCTGTGGGATTTAACCATCATCCCACCAGAAGCCCATGCTAATGTTTCTGCGCCGCTCATATCTGTTGCGGTAATTATTGTATCATTTTTGGATGAAAAGACGTGCACAACTGCCAATCTTATTTTTCTTGGAGTTGGTGGTGCTACTGGAGCTGATGGTGCAACTGCTGGAGCTTCTTTTTTTACTTCTTCAGCTGGTTTTGCTGCAACCGGAGCTTCCTTTGGCTTTTCTTTCTTTTCTTTTTTATCTTCTTTTGCTTCCTTGGTTTTCTTTTCTTTTTCTGCCATAAGTATCACGTTTTTATGAAGCTGCCTTTACTTCGGTTTTATTTTCAGCTGGTGCTGGCTTTGCTGCTTCCTTTACGGTTATGTCAATTGGTTTTGCATAAGAAACTTGATCTTCTGTTCTAACCAAGTAGCCTGGTTTTGTAACTACTCTTCCATTTACCTTGACAAATCCGTGTGTAATCAATTGTCTTGATTGTGCAAATGATCTTGCAAGGCCTGCTCGCAAAACCATGGTTTGAAGTCTTCTTTCAAGGACGCTTTTAACTTCCAATGAAAGTACTTCATCAACTTCTGCCCCTTCTCTAAGAAGGCTTAATCTTGACATCTTTTTTAGAAGAACTTTTGATCCTTCTTTTCTTTCTTCAAGTGTAATAGATAGCAATCTTCTTGCTTCACGTCTGTATTTTTTAAGTTCTGCTGTTGCTCTCCAAAGTTCTCTCATGTTCTTAAGACCATATCCATCTCGAAGTCCTTTTTCTTCTTCAAGCCTGTCTTTGTCCCACAATTTCTTTGGTCTTTCATAAGCATTTCTTAGTCTTCTTGGATCTCCCATGTATCAGCACCTCGTTACTTCTTTTCTGCTGCAGCTGGTTTCTTTTCAGCTGGCTTTGCTGCTGCCGGTGCTGCTGCACCTGCTGCTGGTTTTGCAGCTGCTGCGGCTGCTGGAACTGCTCCTGCAATCGATTTTCTTAATACACCGACTGCCATACCAGTTCTTCCTGTGTTTCGGGTCTTCTGACCTCTAACTTTCTGGCCGTAGTTGTGTCTGTATCCTCTCCAGGTGTTGGATCTTTTTTCTGCTTCAACATCCTGTTGGTTTTCAAATAACAAGTCGTTCATGATTACGTGCTTGTTTTCGCCAGTTACTCTATCTTTTCTTCTATTAAGTAGGAAAGTTGGAACCTTGTAGTTTTGTATGTTCATTAATATATTATCTACTTTGTCGATTTGAGCATCGCTAAGTTCTCCGATTTTTTGGTTTTCTGGGAAGCCCATTTCTCTAATTACTATTTGTGATGCTGCAACTGCAAGCGTGTGACTAAAACCTCTAACTCTTAAAAGAGCGCGTCTGAAGTTTAATTCACCACTCATATCTTTTCCTGCAATTCTGATGATTGCACGATAATTTTCCTTATCAACATGTTTTACCGCTGGTTTTTTTGCAGCTGGTGCAGGAGCCTTTTCCTTTTTTACGGGAGCCTCCTTCTTTTCTTTTACTGCTTCTGTTTTTGCCATAAATATTACACCCTAGAAATACTTTCTATTTCGACTTGACTTACTCCTTCAATTGTTTGTAATTTTTCTTCTAAAGTATCCATGCCGCCATCGGAGTCGCACATTAAAAGGAGCGCCTTTAATGCCTTGATGCCAAAACCGACATCTTCCTCCCAAAATTTTTGGACTTTAGCTAACTTTTCAATCGCACCTTTTACTGATGCGCTTTTTGAAGGTTCATCAACGTAAATCTTGATTTGTACTGCAACATCGAATTCTTTTGCCATATTTAATTCACCTTATGGACCAACGAATCCGTTTGCACTTTTGTATGGGTTTCTATTTTCTCTGCAGAAATAGCATCTGACAATCTTATCGTCTCCATCTGGAGCAGGAAATTCAACGAAATCTCTTGTATTTTTTCCGCAGCTGTTGCATCTTCTCAATAAATCACCTAATAAACATCAATAAATTTGCTCTTTTTTCTTTAGAATTTTAGAAATTAAACTCTAGAGCGGGAATTAATTTGATTACATATATATTTAAAGATAACCATTTGCTCTCGTTATCTCTTTTTTCTCCCTTTTCTTTGCTTTGAGTGATTGGGTTTTAATTCCAATCGCTTTATGATTAATTGAGTTGCCCCGATGGTCCAACCTGGATAGGACGCAACCCTGCGGTAAACTTTTTGGAAAAAAGTTTAATCCAAAACTTTGTTTTTCAATGTTTACAGAAAGGTTGATGTCCGCGTTCAAAAAACTTTTTAAGAAAAAGTTTTATCAAAACTCTAAACTTAAAAAGATGAAAATCGCGGTCGGGGCGATTTTTTCTATTTCTATTGATTAAAATCAAGAGTCTTTAATCTATCATATTTCATTTCATAAATTGGAACCAGAGCTGGAGTTGGAATGTGTCCTTGCTTTAATTGAAAATCAGTTTGAGCCTGGAAAGTTCCTGAATTAATAATTAAAGTTCCTCGATACTTCGTGTATCCGTTTTTGTGCACATGTCCCGAATGCATAATATCTGGAACCTCTTCAACAACTAGATAGTCTGTGTTTTCAGGAACAATTAAATTTCCTCCATAAATGGGAGACAAGTGTCTTCTTTTTAGATATTCAACCATGACTTTTTCTGGGTATTTGTAACTTAATCCCGGAACATTTGCAATCATCGAATCCATAGAAGTTCCATGATAAATCAAATGCTTCAACCCTTCAATTCCAACTACTGATGGATTTCCAACTCTAATCACATCGCTTTTAACTAAATCTGTTCCAAGTGCAGGCTGCGGTTCTCCGCGTCTTACTGCATCGTGGTTTCCTGGAGCAACAATTATTTCAACGTGATCTGGAATTTTTTCAACAAATTCATCAAATAATTTATATTGAGAGTAAATGTCTTTCACGCTTAATTCTTTTTCCTGATTTGGATAAACACCAATTCCATCGACAACATCGCCTGCAACTATTATGTATTTGACTTTTCCTGCAAGATCTTTGGCTTCGCCCTTTCCATTTATCCAGTTTGCAAATTCATCCAATTTTTCCCCTAAAAAAAATCTGGATCCAAAATGCAAGTCTGATAAATATGCAATTGCCAAATCGACATCCACTGTTTTTTTCTCTCGAACTATTGGTAAATCCGGCCATTCAATATCTTCTGCAATCAAATATGCCTCTGCCATTTTTCCGCTAATTGCAATTATTTCATCTTTTAAAACTCCCCTTGCTTTATTGACTAAATCCTCATTTGCCTTATTTTGCGTAATTACGACCTTGAATTTTCCGCCCAAGTCTTCAATATCTAAAATCAAGTTTCCTTTTTTGGATTGGCTTTTTTCATTTATCATTACAATTACTCTTACTTTTTCTCCAATGTGTGTTTTTGCATCTTCAAGGGTTATTGTTCCAGAATTTGCTCTTTTTAGGAATTTTGAAATTCGATCAAATCTGTCTCTAAAATTATTAACAAAATTATCTACTTCTCCTTTAGTTCGTGATTTTCCAGTTACGTCTCGGTTTGGGTACAATTGGATTCTAGGTTCATATTCTTTTGCAAGCGGCAAAAATGCATCTTGTCTAATTACTTCTGCCAATAATTGAGGGTTTTCTTCAAGAATTTTTTTTATGTCTTGCTCATCTATTATTGGCTTTTTCAAATCTAATATTTTTTGAAAAATTAGTTCGTTGGGGTTTTTTTCTTTTAAAAGTTGCTCTGCAGCAACTGAAAGCCGAATCCCCCTATGTGTTAGTTGCGCAAACATTTTTCTCAATCTATGCTGATTCAAGTGCGCTTGTTATTGCCCATATCTGCGTTCTTGCATGTGGGGGCATGTTTATGTCCTCGGAAATAGATTCAATCAAATATATTGCAGCACTTACTTTGACATTTTTTTCTTCGTTGCTATCTAATCTTATTTTCGCATCCGTCAATGCCTTTCGTATGTTTTTTGGGATTGTTGTATCCTCGATCAGATTTTGAAGCATTTCAGAAATATCTTTGATAGTTGTCATTTTTTTCACCACTTTAACTGCAAGAATGTAATTCAAATTGCACAGAAAAAGAATATAAACTTGATTAGGTTTTTTCTTTTTTTCGTGCAGTATTTATTTTTTCTCCTATTTATTTTTCCATGGATTGCCCATTTGAACTTAAATTAAAAAAAATTTCTGAAGATGGAAAAGTTCGTCTTTGTGCATTTTTAAAAAACATCTCCTCTTCTGCTCAACTATTTCACCATAGTTTCATGTATCAGGCATCTGAACTGGTTTTAATTGCCGCATCCGATGTGGAAATTTTTGGTTATGATTATCGGGAGAGAAAAGACTTTGATCACACAATGTACTATTTAGAAGATTATTCGACTCTTGAGCCTAATGAAGAAGTTGAAATTGATTCTGCATTCATTGGGCAGCAAACTCCAGATTCCCCTATGATTGCTTGGGGTCCTTTTCAGTTTAATGATCTAAAAAAAGGAAATTATTCTGCATATGTTGTTTTCGAGTCTTTAAGAGATGATTGGACTGATCAAAAAACAAAAATTCGTCACGAAATCAAAAATATTTGGCTTGGAAAACTAAAATCAAACTTAGTGAATATTGAAATTGATTAATTCTTTTTTGATTTTTTATAAAATTAGTTTTTTAATCGGACCCGAGGGGATTTGAACCCCTGACCTACGGCTCTCTTCAAATGTGCGCCAAAATGGCGAGCTTTTGAATAATTTTAGAAGGCAGTCGCTCTATCCAAGCTGAGCTACGAGTCCATGTTCTTAATAGAACGTGGTTTGAACAAAATATAAACCTTACTAAATTTAAAAAAACAAAAAACTAATGTAAGTGTGAGAAATTACTCTTCTTCATCCTCTTCTTCTTCGTCCCATTCCTCTTCCTCAAAGTCTTCATCTTCCCAGTCTTCGTCTTCATCTATCTTAAGAGGCATCATAAATTCCACCTTTCTTTTTTTAGGTTTAGCGAAATATCTTTTAAACCTATCTTATTTTTTCTAATCCCTTCTTAGTGGCTTCATATGCAATATCAAATATCCATATTGAAATTGCATAGTCAAATCTCCCAAAAAGTATAAATGGCAATGTTCCAATCTTCAAAAACAATCTATATCTTGTAAATGGTTTGATAAATTCCACTGCATCTATTTCATCAAGGCAAGCAAGCACTAACAAATATCCAAAAGTCCAGATTTCTAATTGAGGTCCTGTAAATAAAAGTGCAACTACTGAGGCAACTAAAACTCCAAGTGCATGTGTTTTCTTATCTATTTTATTTGTTATTATCTGGGCAATTATTGCTGCCAAAAAAAGAAGTCCAAATGTTGCATTTCCGATCAAGTATCCTAGTGTTGCTCCATAAAAAATTGCAATTAAATAAAGCCACCAATCTTTGCGCTGTAGCTCATCTTCAAAATGGTCTACTATTTTTACCAATGCGCCACTTATTGCGCAGAGAATGAATTCGAACATCTATTTCCCTAGAAACGGTGAAATTAATAAAGGCAGTGCAATCGTGGCATCTGAGTCTATTGTTACATGATTTGCCTTCTCCTTTATTTTGCCCCAGGAAATTCCCTCATTGGTTCTTGCCCCGCTTAAAGACCCATCCCATGGTGATGAGGTTGTAACATACACGGCATAGTCAAATCCTCCCCGCAAAAGGTTCACTCCAATTGCATGGTGCTTTGAGATTCCTCCGCCTAGAATAACCCCTCCTGTCTTGTCTGCATTTAGTGAAATGCCTGCAAGTTCATTCATGTCTTTTGTGACATCAATTCCAAAGTCCTTTCTTTTTTGCTTGAAAAAATATGTTTGAAGTCCAATTGCCGAGTCTGTTATTCCTGGACAAAATACTGGGATTTTGTTTTTGGTGCACCAGTGCAAAAATGAACTTTCATCTGTTTTTTCACCTATTTTCCTAATTAATTTTGATGGCGATGTAATTTTATCTTCCTGATACAATTCTTCAAAAACAGGGTGTATGAATTCTTCCAAATATTCATATGCTTTATTTGGAACCAAAATATTCCCGATTCTATTTGTTCCGCTTTTGTGGAGTTTTGAATCATCCATCACAAAGTCTCCCATCTGGTATGGGATTTTGCATTTAATCAAATCGTGATCAATCGATCCGCCTGCAGTGATTATGCAATCGACTAGTTTCTTTTTACACATCTCTTTGAAAATTCCTCGAAGGCCGGATGCAACCATGTTCGATGTGAATGTAAGAAAAACCGTGGCTTTTTGTTTTTTCATTTCTTTTATTATTTCAACTCCTCTTGAGAGGTTTGTTGCCTGAAAACCAAGATTTGTATATTCATTTAGGTTAAAATCTGAAATATCTTCAACTGCCATAATTCAAATAGAATCGCATTTCTTTTCAAATGTTCTCTTTTATCTTTGGTGAGATCTTACTTACTGGTTTAGACTGCACTAAAAAAATCTTTAAAAGTTATAAAAGGTAATTAATATTCTATCTCTTAATCCCCATTCTCTCTTGAACTGCCTTTATTATCATTGGCCAGGCAATCGTTGCATCATCAAAGACTTCAACATATTTTCCGCCTTCTGATTTTGGAACAATTTTTCCCCAGGAAACTGATTCAGAATAATTGCACCCAGAAAGCCCTCCCCAGTGAACCGGTTCTGGACAAATTCTTACTGCATAATTGTATCTTTTGAAATCTCCACCCGAGCCTATTCTTGAATTAATTAAATCCAAATAGCATGCGCCCTGTTGGGCCCAGTTTCGAGGGACTCCTCCGCCAATTGTAAATATCCCAATTTTCTTAGCTTGTCTAACTCGTTCTGTAAAATCTTCCAAATCAAAAAATGGATTAAAATTCAAAACTTCTTTTCCATCCATTTTTCTTCTGCGGTTGTGAAGTGCAACGTCTAAGCCAACTTCGCTGTCGGTAAATGCTGGAATATACACCGGAACTTTCTTTTCATAAGCTGATTTTAAAATTCCGCGGCCTTTGGTGTTTTCAACCAAATATTTTCCT
>CAZPWA010000011.1:0-29634 GCA_964590665.1 Microcaldota archaeon | reverse complement strand
TCTTTCTTAGCTTCTTTTATTTCAATTGCAACTCTTCTTCCAAAACTAATGCTTTTTCGATGCAGATATTCTGAATAAGGCGTAAATCTTGTTCCAGGAGAACCTGGCATTCTAAATGAAACATCAAAAACTACGAACTCTTCTTTACCTTCTTCAACAAATGCTCCTTGGAGTGCAAATGGACCCATTAATCCATTTTTGTAGTTTTTATTTACGCTTTCAACGAATTTTCCCCCAACTTCAAAAGCATGTTCCAAAAGCGATTCTCTTAATGTACATGCAACATGCCCTATTTCGATCATCGAGGGTCTTTTTCTCTTTAAAACTTCAATTTGTTCATCTGCAGGTATTCTCAAATACCCATCCAAATTTGTTTGTCTTCTCATATCTATTCCAAGAAGCTCTAATTCATTATGTATCTTGGAGTAAAAGAAATTGAGGTTAAAGTAGGCTCCAACAATATACTCTTCTATTTTCGCCCCTTTAAGTCCTTCTTCATTTATTTTTCCTTCTTCTAAAAGTTTTTCACTTTTTGATTTAAATTCTTCATAATCTGACGCTAAAAAGAAGGCTCTTTCATAAGTTCTTACTGCTTCATTCACTTTCACAATGCACATGCGATCTATTTTCTTTGGATCCTTGATTGTTTTTGGAATCCGTATTCCTGCTTTTTCAAGCAAATAATACTGATTTTTGTCCGCGTTTCTCTCTTCCGCCCTAAGTAGATATTTGTTTCCAAAAACAGGCACTTGAAAATCCTTTTCTATTTTATCATAACCAACATAAACTGCAAATGATCGGTTTGGAACAAAAACTGAGTTTTCAAGTTTCTTTTGATTTTTATCGTTGCAAATTTGTGAAAATTTATCCAAATCAATTGTCTGATCGACAATTCCAATCTCTTCTCCATCTCGTTCTCTAGTTCGGTAGTGTTCTGAATACGTCCTATCTCTTCCCTTTTGTGTGACTACGATTGTTTCAAATCCTTCTGCTTTTGCTCCATCGCACACATCTAGTGCCGAGTGGCTTCCAAGGGTAGAAATAGTTTTTACCATAATTATTAGTCTTATGGGATGTTTTATATAGTTTGACTCTCTCCTTAATTTATGCAAAAAAGGCTTTTGATTTTATTTTTACTTCTCGCTTTTTCACTTTCAATTTCCCAGTCCGTGGTTGCTGATAAGTTTCTAATTGAGAAAGTTGATGTTAAAATCTCAAATATAAATCCTGATGGAAGTGTTCGTGTTCATGAGAGCATAAAATTCGCAATGTTTGGTGATTATTCCATCTCTTTATATGATAGTGTTGTTTCAAAAAGCGAGCTTTCGCTTTGGAGCAATGTTACTGGTCTTAGTGATGTAAAATTCCATGTGAATCCATCAAAAGTCGCAATTCGTGAATTTCGTCTGCGTCCTCAGCCTAGAACTCGTTGCAATCCTATTCAAGGGATTTGTCATGGAGAATTAATTCTCGACTATCTTGCTCTTCCTAGTTTTACTAACAATTCTTCTTCTCCTATTTCCGGAACTGGAATTTTTTCAACATATGAAATAAAACCAAGAACTATGCGTTATGTCCTTAATCCCAATTCCCTTTCATTTACTTCTACTTCTGATGGAAACTTGATTTTAAGTGACAATGTATTTCTCACAATTGCATTTCCTGATTCTGCAGAACTTGTTGATTTAAATCCCGCTCCAGTTGATTCAAACATCGAAGTTCCATCAAAGATTGATGAATTAACCTGGAATGATATGGCTCTTGTTCGTTTTTCCTTGGTTTTTGATGTTGAAGATTCAATCGATCGAGAAATTGTCAATTTTTTCTCACGGTTTTTTGAAAACGTGCTGCGCTTTTCAACTGGCGCTAATGGTCCTGCTTCGATAGTGCTCATATTAATTTTATTCGGTTCATACCTTTACATACAAAACTCTAAGCGAAGGGGAGATGACTAATGTATAAGGGAGAAATTGAAATTTACGACGCTCTAAAAACTCACAAAAAATCTTTGACGCTTGATGATCTTTCAAAACTGACAAACTTCAATCCTGATTCAATTAGGCGTGCTTTGGAATCTTTAAGGGAAAAAGGTGCGGTTGAAACTTCTACTAAAGAAATGACTATTTATGAAAAAACTCCTGAGTTAGAGTCATATCTTCAAACAGAATTTCCCGAATATTCTGTTTATAAAAAATCTCTCAGTTCTGTTTCTATTAATGAGTTATCTCCTATTGAAAAATCCATTGGCATCAAATGGGCAAAACAAAAAGGTTTGGTTTCTATTGAAGAAGGAAAACTAAAACCTTCGATTTCAGAATCCTTGGCATCAAAGCAAGCAGAACATTTCGTTTCTTTGGTTTCTTCTCTTTTGAATTCAAATCAAGGCGATAAATTCACTATTGAAGAGCTTCTACAGCGAAAACTTGTTTCAAAAAGAACAACATCCATAATCTCGGTTTCTTTGGCAAATGATTCTCTTGACTTATCTAAAGAATCGACCTTTGATTTTTCAACTCCCTCTGTTGATGCTCCTATGGGAAAAGCGCATATTGTAAGTGCACTTTCCGATAAAATAAAACAAATTATGGTTGAAATGGGCTTTTGTGAAATGGAAGGAGATATTGTTGAAAGCTCTTTCTGGAATTTCGATTCTCTTTTCCAGCCTCAGGATCATCCGGCAAGAGAACTTGCAGACACATTTTACCTAAAGGGAGAATCTTCTCTTCCTTCTGATAAAAATCTTGTTAATAAAATCAAGACAGAGCATGAAAAAGGATGGAGATATTCTTGGAGTGAAAAAGAGGCCTCTAAAAAAGTCTTAAGAACTCACACAACTGCTCTTTCTGCAAGATACTTATCAAAACTCACTGATAAATCACCTAAGAAATACTTTGCCGTTGGAAAGGTTTTCCGAAATGAAGCGACTGATTACAAGCACCTTGCGGAATTCCACCAGGTTGAAGGGATTATTGCTTATGAAGGTGCAACATTTACTGATCTTTTGGGAACTTTAAAGGAATTTTACAAAAAACTTGGTTTTGAAAAAATCCGATTCAGACCAAGCTTTTTCCCTTACACTGAACCTAGTTTGGAAATTGAAGTATACTTTGAGCCAAGAAAGCAGTGGATGGAGCTTGGAGGCGCAGGAATTTTCAGGCCTGAAGTGAGTATTCCTCTTTGCGGTGTTTATCCTGTTTTAGCATGGGGATTAAGCTTAGAGAGACCTTTGATGCTCTCATTAAATTTGGATGACATTCGAACTCTCTATAAAAATGACGTTGAATTCCTAAGGAAGGCAAGGTTAGATCTATGAATGTAAGGGGAGTATTTCTTTACACCGCTCTTGCAATTTCCCTATTTTTTCTTCTAATTGCAGTTTTGTCAATAGTGATTTCTCTTCCTAGTGATTCCGCATCTTCTTCATTTTCTCATTTCTCTGTTCTTGATTCAGGTGTGGCATCCAATTCATTCTATTATGTTGTAAATTCTTCTGAAAATACATTTGCCCAAATTATCACTTCAAAAATTCCTCTTTATAAAAAAGTTGTAATTTTGACCCCCAAGTCCTCTGTTGGCCTTTCAAATGAGTCCCTAAGTTATCTAAGTTCCGATTTGGATTCCCTCAAATCCTACGGGTTTTCTGTTTCATTTACCAATTCAACAGATATTCCTTCTGATTCGATTTTTATCGTTCCAAATGGTGCCCTTCCAAATGTTTTTTTGGAAAAGCTAAATTCTACAAATTCAGTTATCTATTATTTTGGTTCGACTGATCTGATTATCGAATCCAATTCAATAAAGCGTCGTGATTTTTCAGGTTCTGTTGCTTCTTTACCAAATTTCATCACCGTTTCTCCTTCTCTGGATCAATTCCTTGAGACATCTAAAAATAATTTTTCTGATATTCTTCTTTACTCTTCACTATCTCAAGAATCCTACTCAAATTTTACTCTAAAATCATCTAGCATATACACTCTTTCAATCGATTCCAATTTGTCAAACTATTCCCGTCTGATCTATTTCAATTCCGGCCTCAAAAACGTTGTTGATTTACGCGCTTCCCCCTACAATTCAATTTTCAATTTTTCAAATAATCCTGTTTATCCTAATCAGAAAACAAATCTTGTGTTTTCGCTAAATCGTAGTATTGGCCCAGCGGTTCTCCAAATTAAGTTAAATGACAAACTAATTTCAAACGAATCTCTTGGCAGAATCACCTCTGAAAATGTTTTCATTAGAAGGCTTGAGTTTGTCGAGCCTGGAAAATATCTCGTTTTCGTTTCTGATTCAAATGGTACCATTTCAAAAGAAATTCTCAGTGTTAAAAAAATTCAAATAATTCCGGTTTCTCAGAGTGGTTTGAATTATCGTTTTTCTGTTCTTTTAGATGATTCCCCTATTCAAAGTTCGACAGCAACAGTTTCCTTTGAAAACTCCTCTGCTTCAAAAAAATATTACATTCAAAACGGGACTCTCATTATTTCTGCTGCCATGCCAAAAGGAAACAACACTTTGATTTTTGAAATAGATGGGCAGAAAATTCCCATTGGGATAACAAACAACTCCGAACCTCTTTTTGATTTCTATTTCAAATTCGGTATTCCTGTATTTTTCATCATCCTGATTGTTTTTATTGTTTCAAAAATAACCCGAAGACCAATCTATCGCATACGGTTTAATTCGACTTCATCTCCATCTAGAATCGAACAAAGAATCTCCTCATCTTCGATTATTGAGGCATTTTCAAATTATCGAAAGGATTTGTCTCTTGATTCAAGTCCACTTTCATTATCTGAATTCAACCTTGCCCTTAAGAAATATTTGACTTTAGGTTCCGACATAACTGAAGGGAATCTAGAATCTCTTTTAAAGAAGCTTGAAAAACAAAATCTTCTAAAATCCCATAATAATTTCTATTCTCTTCCTTCCGATGGAGATCCCGCAACATTGGCAATTTTACGAATAATTAGGGATCGCTTGATTGAAAACGGTATCAACTTCAATCAAAAAGGAAACTCCTTTGAAACCCGCTCTTTCCAGATTGGAACTCACGGCAGCATCTTTACTAAAAATGCCCTAATGGTATTTCAAAATACCTCTGACCTAAACTCCTATTTGGTTTCTCTTGATTATTCTGAGCGATCAAAAGTTGAACTAAAGATACAAAATGGAACCTTAATCCTTGCAACTTTGGAAACATTTGAGGATTATTTATGAAATATGTTTTTCTTCTACTTTTTATCATTGGGGTGTCCTTCTCATTTCCTTCTTCGGTTTTTGATGAAAATCTCAATCGAGAAGAATACTTCCAAAATCTTTTTATTGAAAACGAATCTCAAAACGCTTCTTTTTTAATTGACTTTCAAAACAATCCTATTTTACTCGATTCAAAAGTGTTCTTTAGATTCATAGGTCTTACAAGTCAGATTGACAACTACACTCTGTTTCATCCTGATCTTTCAGGTGTTTTTGCAACCGGGGGAAATTTTGACCCTCTTATGTCTCTTGATTCATCTTCTAATCCATGTAATGAACAAAATGCTCTTGATTTTGCTCGAAGTGGCCAGGGGTGGCGTTGTGATTTTGATCAGGATAATTGTGTTGAATACGTTTCCCAAAATCAGATAAATCCGAATCTTTCCTACACTTTCACCTATTCAAACGTTTCCCTGGTTGTTTTTTCAAATCAAACTTATACAAAAGTCCCCCCACAAATCCTTTCCCTTATGCAAAATTCCTCAATTTCCTCCCCTCTTAACATTTCAATAAATGGATCAGTTGAGGTTTTACGGCGCCTTAATGATAGGACTTTTGGCATCGATTCCTGTGTCGATCGATTTTATGATTATTCAAAAAAGTTCAACTATTCCTTTAATGGTTCTTTTCATGTCTTAGGTTCTCGCGTGCATTTTTTCCAAGTACGGCCTGTTTTGGATGAACAACTCTCTCAAAACTCCCGATTTGATTTTTTGATTTTTTCCTCTTCTCCAATATCAAACTTGACTTATTTTCTTAATGACAATGTTGAAAAAACTCAAAATATTTCTAATGTTTCATTCCATTTTGATCACTATGGCTTATTTAGGGGAAAACTAAATTTCAATAATCCAAATTATGCTCTTTTTTCATCATTTCCAACTTATTTGATTGAAGATGGAAACGTTTCCTATAATTATCTTTTTTTCTCAAATTTTAGCTATTTTTCTCCTTCCAAAAACAATCTCTCAATTACAGTTTTTGATGTTTTTGATAACTTATATTCTCACAACTCTTCAATCCTTTCAAGGTCTCTTAAAAATGGGAATTTGACTCAATTTGACGTTTCTCTTAGGCCAAATTTTGAGTCTAATCCAAGTTCCTTAAATCAACTTTCAATTTTTCTCCCATTTTTTGGGTTTTTGATCATTCTTTATCTGTTTTTCAAATTTTCTGTGCGATAACAAAAGTTCTTTTTATTTCTATTATTTCGATTTTATTTTTTCCATGCACTGCATTTTTTACGTATATCATATCTCCATCAAAATTTACGACTCCTTCACCATGGCCATTTATGTTTTTTACTTCAACTTCCATTCTTTTTCCAACTTCCAAATTGTTCTTCATGTTCTTCCCCATTTGGTATTCCGTGCAATAATATAAATTTCCTTGGTATCATCTATTTCTCATGACTGAAAAACAGCCTCCTTCAAATCCATTTGAGGATCAGAAAAAAGCAGTTTCAAATCTCAAATGCTTTCGTATTGGTGTTCATAGCGGAAAAGGTGGAGTTGGCAAAACTTTTGTTTCAATAAATCTGGCATTTTCTCTAAAAAATGCAGGCTTTAGCGTTGGTTTACTGGATGCAGACATCGATTGTCCTAATGTTTCAACTTTTCTAAATGTTAAAGTTCCGCTGCAAAAAAACGGATCAAGTCTTAGCCCAATACTTCACAATGGCGTTTTCTTTATCTCTACGGGTTCACTAAACCCGACTTCTGAAAATCCAATAATTATTCGCGGTCCAATAAAACACAATATGCTCTACAATTTCCTTGTAAATACTAAATGGCCCTCGTTGGATTATTTGGTAATAGATCTTCCACCTGGAACTGCCGATGTTCCTCTTTCTGCAATGCAGCTTTCTGCTCTTGATGGTTTAATCCTGGTTTGTGCTCCAACAAAAGAATCTCGGATTGATACAATTAGGGCCGCGAATATGGCAAAGAGCCTCAATGTTCCCATTTTGGGTTTAATTGAAAACTTTTCTGGAGAGGTATTCGGTTCTATTGGCAAATCCTTATCTGATGAATTAGGTGTGGTGTTTCTTGGATCCATTCCTCTAAGTAAATCTATTGCGGCTCTTTCAAATGAATCTAAAATTGCATTTATTGAAGATCCACCTCTCTTTTCATTAAGGGAAAACTTGATCCAAATTCTCACTTCTAGAGGTAAAAAATGATCAAGCTTCTCATTTTTGATTTCGATGATACTCTTTTGCACCTTAATGTTGATTGGTTTTCGTTTGAAAAAGAACTTTATTCCTCTTTTAATGTAAATTCTGAGCTTGAATCCAAGCTTTCTTCATTTACTCTGCCTCAAAAACTAAATTATCTTTCAAACGATTCCATTTCTTTAAAAAAATCTCTCTCTATTCAGCAAAAATACGAATCAATGTGTGTAAAGTCAAAAAATTATGTCCTCTTTGCTCCCATGCTGGATTTTTTGATTCTTGCAAAATCCAAAGGGTTTTCTATTGCAATTGTTTCTGCTAATTTAATTTCAACTATAGAGTCTATTCTTACTGATCTAAACCTGATCTCCTATGTTGATTTGGTTGTTGGCAGGGATAGTTGTAAAAAAACAAAACCTGATAAGGAGCCTATTATCTTTGCCTTAAAGAAGTTAAATTTTACCGATTCCCAATCTCTTTTTATCGGAGATTCAATAAATGATTCACTTGCATCTAATTCTGCAAATGTTTCTTTCTATTGCATAGATCCGCAAAATCCAAAAAAGGCAAAGCAAGAACTATCCAAACTTCTTTCCATTGGTCAAATGTAATTCATTTCAAGATTGTATTTGTCGCAAAAATCCTTGATCTTTGCCTTCTGCTTTGCATTAAGACTTTCTTTAATAACTCTAACTTCATTTACTTTTTCAACTGATTTTTCAATCCCTTCCAAAAGTGTTTTTTCATCTATGTTATCTATTGCATATTTTGGAAGAATGTGTCCAACTGCTTCTTCACCTTCATCAATTTCAATTAAATTAAATTCCTGAGGGTAATGTCCTCCTCCAA
Organism: Microcaldota archaeon; assembly: GCA_964590665.1. Taxonomy (GTDB): domain Archaea; phylum Micrarchaeota; class Micrarchaeia; order Anstonellales; family Bilamarchaeaceae; genus Bilamarchaeum. Next base: position 21,356 of record CAZPWA010000011.1, on the reverse strand, counting down.
CTGCAAGAAAAGTTTCATATTTTTTTTGTTTTTTGCTTCCTTTCACGATCGCATCCGCCATTTTCCTTATTGCATTCATATCTTCCCACTGCTCAACTTCTGTTCCTATTTCTGCATATATTATGGGGATTTTTGTTGTCGGACCATGATGATCTGCTTCGAGAGTAAATTCATATTCTATTTCGCAAGCTGCTTTGTTTAATTCAATTGCAATATTTTTCATCAGTGATGCAGGTGCAATATTGAGCGTTTTATCCTCTCCTCCAAATTCTGCTTTATTCCAGTTTCCTGGATAGTGTATTGTGAGTGCTTTTTGAGGATTTTTGCTTTTGTGAGTACTTAAAACAACGAGTGCATCTTCTGAGTAGTTTGTTGGTATGTTTATTATGTCTGGCGCGAATGTATTGTACAAACGCATTCTCTCATAAAAAAAACATCCGTCTCTAAGGGGTAAAAATCCAATTTCTTCAATCATTACTTTTGAGATGTTTTTGCTTGCGATGTTGTTTTCTGTATATAAAAAGCCGACCATTTTTTATATCACCAAAAGTATTGTGCTTGCAAGAAGTGGAATTAGTATATTATCATCTATTTCTGTTTTTATTGATTCTATTACTGCAAGTATTGCGCTTGCTATTATTCCATTTATTCCGATAAATGGGATTGCTGCAATCGATCCAAAAATAAAGAATGAGATTGTTCCCTCAAGTGTTTTGTTTTTGTTCCACCAAAGAATTCTTTTCCCTCTTATTCCAATTATTGTAGAAAACGAGTCTCCAAATGCCAATATTGCAATAACTGCTGCTATTTCTTCTTTTGAATTGAGCATTGTGGTTGCAATAAGGACTCCTGCTGCATATGTCGCAGATCCCCACCCAGGAAAAACCGCATTTGGTCTTTCAAACTTTTCCTCAAAATAACCTACCAATCCAATTTTTTTCCCTCTAACTCTGAAATTTATCAAAATGAGTCCGATTATTATCACAATAAAGTCTGCAATCATTAGCGCCTTGCGTCCAAATATGTAAAGCCAGATTATTGAGCACACTCCGATTAGGATGTGAAAAATCTGTCTTTGATCTTCTCTTTCCATGATAATAGTTCACTCCAGTATATATGTACGAAATAATATGCTAATATTGCTATGGGCAATGCCCCGGAAACATCTTCTATTGTATGCACGCCTATATTTATTCTGGTAAATGCAACAAAAAGCGAAAATAAAAGTATTAATGGAAATTTTTGTTTCCTTAAGAATCCCATCATAAGTGTAAATGCTGTTGCGCTGTGTATGCTCGGAAATGAATAGTCCTGAGGGCACCAAAGAAAATCAACACATGGTCGGTCTCGCGCCAAAGCATTTTTTATTAAAATGCAGCTCACTAGTGCTACAAATATTGCTATTAGTATCTTGGCTCTTTTCTCATTTTCTCTCTCAAAAATCACTACTATTCCTATTAATAGGAAAAAGTAGATTATATTGTTGTTTATTAGTTGTCCAACTATCGTTAGAGTTGGGTTCTGTATTGAATATATGTAATTTGATATTAAATCCACATAATTTCTTTTTGGCTTTATCTACTTAATCTTTCCTCTACTCTAATTTATGATGAAAAATATTGCTTGGGTAAGTATTCCAAAAACTACAATGTCTCTATATTTGTCCTTTTCTTTTTGATTTAAAAGGGAAATTAAGACTATTCCAAAAAATACACTTATGAATATTTGTGCAATTGCAATTTGTGCATTAGACTCTCCATTTTGGGAGATTTTGGAGATTATTCCTATTATGTTTTTGAGTATTATCGGGCTTATTAGAAGTGATGCATAAATTGTGTACTTTTGCATCGAAATCTGATTCCTTCTCTCCCTTTCAATGGATCTAGATTCCAAAATATCATCTATGACTAAACCTAGTTTTTCAAAGTTCCCTATTTTTTGGCAGATTAAAAGCCCCTGTGCAAATTTACTCATCGTGGCATGATTTACTTTCCTTTCCAAGTCTACGAGTGCTTTTATGGGAGCTATTGATGCATCGATCTGTTTTATACACCGGTCCATTTCCTTCCTAAATAATCCTCTGCTCTCTCTTTGAACTACTCTTAATATTTGCTCTAAATTCAGTGTTTTTGGGACGCTTGTTATCCCTAAAATGGAATTAAATATCTCATCTCCCATCTCTTCATTTGCAGCTATTTCATTTTCTTTGAGCGATCTAATTAGTAATGTCAATATGAGTGAAATTCCAACTGCAAAAATTATCCATTCTTTGGCAATTATGGTAATTACTAATACTGGCGCAATGATAATTAGGTCTTCTGGCTTAAACTCAATATTTTTCCTTGAATTGTTTTTTGGGATTACAACTTTTGCAAAAAATACAAATATCATTGAAATTATTGGAAGGATTGCACCAACTACGATTCCTATTTCTATCTGGTTTTTTGGATTGATCTCTTTTAAGAGCGTAGATCCTAAAAAAATCAAAACCGGTGCAATGCATACAACTGCAACAAATGCTAGTGTGAATATGGCCGATTTACTGTTTCTCTCCTGGTTTTTGAGTTTCTCTTCATTTAGCAGTTCTTTGGAAAAATTAATCAGAGCGTTTGCATTTTCTCCGCTTTCAATATTTAGTGCAATCAATCGAAATCCCTTAATGAGAATTTCCGATTCGTATTCTGCACCTATTTGGATTATTCTTCTGCTATTTACTCCTTCTTCCTTAAGATTCAAAATAATCGGTGCACAAATTTTCCTAATCTTATCAAGTCCAAAACTTGCATTTTCCAAAGCTTCAATGCTATTTACTCCAATTTCTCTAAAAACAGCATAACTTCTTATGAAATACGGGAATTCTTCTTCTATTTCTCTTCTTTCAATATCCTTTCTTATCCTTTTGATTGCCTGGTTAATCACTCGCACAACCTCTTCCAGAATTCCGCTGTAAATTCAAAAAGCCCCTGTGGTGTTTTTTCCAGTATTTTCTCTCTCCTTAAAACTTCTTTTTCAAATTCCTCCTGATTCATCTGATTAGTTTTCTGCGCTTTCCTTATTGCGCTGCTTTCAAAGTTTATTTTGCCGTTTTTCAAATCAACTATTTCAACTCTTTTTCCCCCTGCAAATTGACAGATGTCAATTATTTTTCTCTCCTCGTTTTTTTGATTTTTTTGCCACTCTATTTTGAGGCTTCTTCTTTGGATTATTAAAACATCTATTGATTCCAAATCCTCCTCTTCAAAACCAAACTTTTCAAGTCTCCCCTTTGCTTCCTGAGCATTTTGAGCATGAAATGTTGCATATGTTCCTCTTGCTTGGCCTGCAAGAAGGGTTTCAAGAAGGCATGAAAATTCCCCTTTGGATCTAACTTCTCCAACAACAAGTCTATCTGGTCTCATTCTAAGCGTGTCCTTTATCAGATTCGACATTCCAACTCCTATTTCTTCACTTGCAACCATATTTATCTTATGCTCATGAGGAATTCGTATCTCGGGAGTATCTTCTATTATTATGATTCTTTCATCTTTTGGAATAAATGTGAACAATGAATTGAGTGTCGTGGTTTTTCCTGATGCGGTGTTTCCTGCAATTAGGATGTTTGTATCAGAAACGCAAATCAAAGATAAAATCGCCATCACTCTGTTACTAGAAAGTCCATATTCCAGGAGATCTTTGGGCCCAATCGGTTCACTCCCAAATTTTCTTATTGTTATTTCGCCTTCGCAAATTGGTTCAAACGTCGCATGTAGTCTTGATCCATCTGGTAAAAAAGCATCGAGCCTCGGATTTTTCATCGTTATTACTTTGTTGCTTTTTCTTGCCATTTTATTTACTACTTCTATCATTTTCTCCTTTGAATTAAATTTGCAATTTGTTTTTTTCCAGCCTTTTGCTTTTATGAAAACCCATGCATTTTTTCCAAAAGGAGCACTTATCTCTTCTATCTCTTCATCTTCCAAAAAGTAGTCTAGAAATCCATATCCTCGTATGTTTATTTTGGCATATTCGCACACATATCGTTTTTGGTAACTATCCAGTACTATTCCACTTTCACTTGCAACTTGATCTACAAATTTAACAAAAAAATCCTCTTTGCCATATTCTTCTGGGTTTTCTATCCCATTTCGTGCAATTTCCCTAAATCTTTCCTCGACTCTGCCAAGAAATCTTTCTTCTTGTTTACTAAGCTTTTTCAAATTTATATTATGCTCCTGATCTGCATCTATTTCCCAGCCAATCATCCATTTATGTTTCCTCGTTTAGTATTTTAATTGTATTTCTCGTTATTAATTAATGGGCAAATACTTCAAAATTCAACAAAAAACTTCTCCCTCCAACTTGGATCAAACCCCTACTAAAAAACCAGATCTTATTTCTGATACAGTTGAGCGTATTGATTTGTTCATGATAAAAAACCAATTTTTCTTTCCATTTGCCCTGATTGTTTTGTTCTTTGGGATTCTTCTTCTAAAGGGCGCAGAACCTTTGGATATTCTCTCTCCCTTGTTGATTTTTGTTGCAGGATATCTCATTCTCAATACTGTACTCAAGTTAAATCCAATCATAAGTTCTATTTTCGCATTTCCTCTTTTTTTGGTCTTCTTTTCAATTCTATTTCGTATTGGCCTTTGGCTCAGTTCATCCGTTTCATTTTTTGCCCTTATTTTCTCCTTAATTGCGCTTGCTCTGTGTGTTTTCCTTCTAAATAAATATTCTGGGAGTTTGTCTCTAGATTCTATTTTTGCCTTTGAAAAAATAGGTCTGATGGGCTTTTTAGTTCTTTTTTGGGGATCTCTTTCTCTCATGGTTTATGATCTTTATTTAGGTTCTATAGTTCCTGATAAAATTTTTTGGGGATCAAATGATTCAAATTGGCAGATTTCAACTATTTCTTACCTATCTAAAACTGGTATTTTTGAAATTCCTCCTTATTTGTGCCAGGGTCTTAGTGGTTTTGATTTAGATGCCCAAACTTCCACATTGTCTCTTGTAGTATTCTATCTCTCAACCTTTTTTTCGACCTCTGCTTCCGGAGGGCATTTTGTTTCTCTAAATCTTTTCTTTGCATTCATGTTAATTGGCATACTCATTTTATTTTCAAGAATTTTCGGATCCAAATATTCACTTTTTGCACCTATTTTTGCATTATTTCCATTTTGCTTTCAACTTTTATTGGTGGATATTTTGGGAATGTGGAGAGTGTCTCTTTTTGATTTTCTTTTACCATTCGCTCTGTTTTTCTCTATTTTCCTAATTCAAAATCTCTTCTCCTATTTGCTTTTGTTCATATTTGGAATATTTGTTTTTCTGATCCAGCCTTTTGAGTCTCTGCTTGTATTTCCTTCTATTCTTTTGGCAATCTATAATTCTCGCAATAATTTGGATCTTAGGTCTCTTTTCATTGTTTTGGTTTTGTCACTGTTATTTTCATATTTTTTCTTCTTCCAAATAACCTTCAAAACAATTGGAAGTGCTGTTTCTTTTGAAAAAGACCTTCAATTTCCTCTTTTTGGGATGAGTGCCATTCAAGTTGTTGAATCTTTCGAATCCTTGGTTTCGCGTCTTCAGGTGTCTATGGTAAATTTAGGTCCCCTCTCTCTTTTCATCTGCGCTCTTTCGATCCTTTATGGAGCATATCGGCTTATTTTCTTCTTTAAAAATGATGAAAATTATCCACAAAACTCACTCTATCTTGCCTTTATTTTTGGCATTATTATCTGCTCTGGGATTTTGATTATTTCTCCCGGAACAATCCAGTATATTCTCAAAACTCGCTATCCCTATTTTCTGGTTCTGATTTTTCCATTTTTCAGTGTTCTGATATCAAAAATTATTGGAAATGCTTTTGATATAAAGGCAGCAATCCTAATTGGAATTTTATCTGTATTTTCATTTTCCTATCTTCTTTCATTTTTGACTATTCCAAATTCTGATCAATTTTTGCGTGATGATCTTTACTCATTTATTAAATCACGAAATTATTCCAACTTAACTCTCCTTGCCCCCGAATCTTTCCTTGGACAATCTGCAAGTTATCATTTTGGCCTAAGGTCTCTTTACGTTTCGGATTCTGATATTTCAAATTTGAACTACACCAACTTCTCTTTTTCAGAACACACGTTTTCCTGCTCATTTATGCGCTTTGGTCCTTTTGATGTTCGCGAAAAACCCCTGCCTTCCAAATTTTCAGTTCCTGATCTTGCCATAATAATTAGACCTGATTTAGATCCACGCTATTCATCTCTTTTCTTCTACCTAAATGGTAATGGATATTCAAAAGTCTTCAATACGACCTACTATGAAGTCTATTCTAAGGTAGGTTAGTGGTTTTATGAAATTTGATACTCATCTTCACACAAAATTTTCGCGTGATTGCACAACTGACCCATTTGCTCTTGTAAAACATGCAAAAAAAATCGGCCTTGGCGGTATTTTTATAACTGATCACAATTCCGTTTCTGCATATTCCTTCCTCAAAGGGAAAGTCGATTCTTTTCATATTTTTTGCGCTCAGGAAATAGATACTGATCAAGGGGAAGTAATCGGTCTTTTCCTAAATGATCTAATCTCTCCTGGGGATTTAGGGTCTGTAATTGATCAGGTAAAATCTCAGGATGGTTTTTTGCTTCTTCCTCACCCATTTGATCGCTTAAGGAAGCATTTGGATCCATCAACCCTTTCAAAACAAATTCTCTCCAAATTTCACGCAATTGAAGTATTCAATTCCAGAATCGTCTATTTTCGTGATGATACTCAAAAAGCCATGGATTTTGCATCCAAAAATCCGAATCTGATAAAAACCGGCGGAAGTGATGAGCATTTTATTTGGGAGCTTGGATCTAGTTTCGTAAAATTGCCTTCATTGGATTCACTCTCTCCATCTGAAACAACTCCGGAAGAAATTCGAAAATTATTCTTTGATGGAAATCTGATTCCGCATGGGAAACCCAATTCTCCTCTTTTTCATATTGGAACAAAAGCAGTAAAATTTCTCAAAAAAAGAAAAGTCATTTTATGATTCATCTTTTTTTATGTCCTTTTCAATGTTTTCTATATCTTCCAATATTCCCTCTATTTTTTCCTTTTCAATTAGAGGAACTATTGACACCAATCCTACTAGATCCACTATTATCATCAAAAATCTTGCAAGTATTGCAAAGCTTATTCCTATTTCTGCGCTAGAACCAAGCAAAACAAAAATAAGTGCACTTGTCGCCTCTGTTGTCCCTGCCCCTGCAACTGATGGAACTGGAATGAAATTTGTAAATGTTAAAAATGAGTGGAAGAAAATGAAGAATCCCAAATCCCAAACTGGGTCAAAAATGACTATGTCAAGGGCTTTTGCAAGCAAGAACCATTCCAATCCCTTCAATATCCATATTATTCCGGTGAGTCCTATTACTTGAACTCCCCTGCTGGAAATTGCCGGAAGGTTGCTTCTCATCATGTGGAATAAATAGTATAATTTGGATGCAAGTGGAATTTTTTTAATGAATGCAAATTTTTCCAAAAGTCCACTCTTCAATAATAATAATCCAAAGAAGGCTATGGTTGCGGCACTTATTCCAAGTCCAATTGCAAGTAATATTGGATAATTTCCCAAATCAAGTTTTGCACTGTTGATTATTATGAGTCCAACTGCAACGCTGCAGATTATTTTTATTGCAAATTCTATGAGTTGAGGTGCAAAAATTGAAACTATTGTTTTATGAAGCTCTATCTTTTTCTCTCTGCTTAAAATGAATGCTGTGAGAAAATATCCGCTTCTTGCAGGAGTAAAATCCGACGCGATCATGCCCCCAAAATTCGCCTTTGCAGCATCTGTAAGTGTGATTTTTTCTCCAAGTGCATCTAAAATTATCTGTATTTTTTTGCTCATTCCCAAATTCAGTATTATGTAAACAATTATTGCCAATACAAAATATTCTATTTTCGTTTTTGCAAGTATCTTTACTATTTCATCTATTTTGATAAAACTTAAGACTACTGCTATTATGATTATTGATAAAATTATACTCAAAATGAGTTTTGTTTTCTTTTCCACGCAATTAACCTCACTTATATTCATTAAAGAGTTTTCCCCATCTTGTTTTTGAAAACTCCTCTATTATTTTTGCTCCCTTTACTGGATACCAGAGCTTATCGTGATATGTTTCTGATCCAAATATGCACAAATTGAATAATGGTCCATGAAAGAGATATGGTTCAACGGCACTTAGTTTTCCTTTACGAAGCATCTGGTCCCAGAATATTACTGGACTTTTGCCTGTACTAAATCCAAAGTTGGTTTTCTTTATTTCTTCCCCACTTTCCCCAACTATCTCTATTTGTTCCAAATCTCCGATCCCAAGTCCTCTATCATGTGCAATTTTTATGTAATCTATTTTTAGCGGGTCAAATCCCATCATACTCGCGCTTATTGCATCTATTGCAACCTGATCTGAACTTGCAAGAATGTAGCCTTTATCAACCGGAATCATTGTTCTTGGGCCAGAGCCATTTCCGCAAACTGTTCCATCCATAACTGCTAAAATTCCCGGATGTATTTCTTTTTGTATTGTTAAAAGATCTACTAAAACTTCATGTATTTTTTTGTGACAGTGGTGTCTTTTTTTAGTAATTAACCCTCCAAAAGCGTTTTTCATTGCGCCTGTTGTTGTTGTGTGCCCATGACACTTTACTGTTGGCAGGTGAACAACATTTTTTCCAATAAACATTTTTGGAATTTGATGTCCTTCTTCTCCAAATATTTCATATAATGCAAGAATTTCTCCCTTCGCCCTGTAATTTACCCACTGGGCTTCGTTTAATGGTACAAAAGGTGTTGAATATTTTTCAAAAACCCCATCCCATTTATTGAGGGAGGATCCTTTTCGAGGATTTGTCACAACTGTTTCATTTTCAACTGGAATTATCTTTGTGAATTTGTCTTGTTTTAGTTTTTTTATTACTCCTTCAACCTGCCAAGGTTCACTTGAGCAAGATGGAAAGTAAAGTGACCATGATAAATTCAATTTTATGAGAGTTTGTATTTCCGGTTTTATTATTTCTCTATAATCTATTGCATCCAGTAGCCTTGCATAATCTGACACTACTTGCTGCGGCTCTGTTTTCAAAACTCCGACTTTTGCATTTCCCATTTTATCCCTTCAAAAGTTAATTATTGCGCGTATTTCGCTAAAATATGTTCCAAGCAAAAACAACACTCCCCATAATATTGCTGCCCCTACCATTTGCAAATCCCCAAATACTTCATCTGCATCTCTTGCCATCTTGTGGTTTGCTATTGCTGCGTTAAAATATTTAAATATGATGAATGAAACAACTGGAATGCTCATCATAATTATTATCCAGTGCGCCTGTGAGCTTAGAAATGAATAGAGACAATATGTCATAAAAAGAAGTCCTGCAACTATGCCCAAAAACTGCTCTAAAACTTTGCTGCTATAAATTTCAAATACTTTTTTGTATTCTTTCGCCTTTTCCCCCAAAACATCCAAATCACTCTTGCGTTTTGCTATTGCTAAAAATAGTGCAACCAAATACGTTCCTAAAATAAGCCAGGGTGATGGCATGACTCCTATTGCATACGCCCCAGAAACTGCTCTTATCATGAAATTGGATGAGAGTATTGAAACATCTGCAAATGCTATATTTTTTATCCCCAAATTATATGCCCACATTAGTATTGTGAGACCTATAATACAAAGAAAAAATTTGATTCCCAGCGTCCAGGCTTCTAAAAGTCCAAAAACCAAAAGAATTATTGCAAAAAAAAGTGCAATTGGAATCGAAAGTCTTCCCGATGGGATGGGTCTTAGTTTCTTTTTATCGTGATATTTATCTGATTTTGAGTCAATTATGTCATTAACTATGTATGATGAACTTGAAATTAGACACAGTGCAAAAAATCCAACTACTGAGGAAATGACCATTTCCGGGTTTGTTATGTTTTTTGAAAAGAAAAGTGCTGCAAAAACAACTATGTTTTTGTACCACTGCTTTATTCTTAGTATCTCAATTAGTGCTAAAATCATTCTAATCACTTTAATTTGGATTAATCTATTTTTTATTCTCTTCTTGGGCTTTTTTTAATACTTTGGCTAATTAATGGTATTCATGGCAAAAAAATCATACGAAGTTCGCGATATTTCCCTCTCAGAATTCGGTAAATTGAATATTGAGTATGCTCAATCCTGCATGCCCATTATGCAAACTATCCAAAAAAGATTTGAAAAAGAAAAGCCTTTTAGAGGCCTAACTATCGGTATGGCACTGCACGTAACTAAGGAAACTGCAATTCTTGTTAAAACTTTAATTGCAGGTGGTGCAAATGTGGCGATTGCCGGGTGCAATCCTCTTTCAACCCAGGATGATGTTGCAGCTGCCTTGGCATCTGATGGTGTAATGGTTTTTGCAAAAAAAGGCGAAACAAAAGAAGAATACTATGAGTATCTTAATCGTGTTCTTGATCAAAACCCAAATATTACAATCGATGATGGGTGTGATTTGGTTTCTCTAATTCACACAAAAAGAAAGGATTTACTCTCCTCTCTTATTGGAGGCGCTGAAGAAACGACTACTGGTGTAATTCGACTTAATGCAATGGAGAAAGATGGGACTCTAAAATGCCCCATGATTGCAGTAAATGAAAATCGCACCAAACATCTTCTTGATAATTATTATGGAACTGGCCAATCATCAATTGATGGAATCTTGAGGGCAACAAATACTCTAATTGCAGGAAAAACTTTCGTTGTAGTTGGCTATGGAAACTGCGGAAAAGGGGTTGCAAAAAGAGCAAGCGGCATGGGCGCAAATGTTGTTGTTTGCGAAGTTGATCCTTTTTCTGCCCTAGTTGCCGCTTTAGATGGTTTTCGTGTGATGCCAATTAAAGAAGCCTCAAGAATTGGAGATATTTTTCTTACTGTTACTGGCGGAAAGCATGCAATTGGACCTGATTCTCTTAAATTGATGAAAAGTGGCGCAATTCTGGCAAATTCAGGTCATTTTGACATTGAAATAGATGTTGCATACTTAAATAAAAATGCTAAAAAACGGCAAATTCGCCCCTCTCTTGAAGAATACACTCTAAATGGGAAATCCCTTTATTTATGTGCAGAAGGCCGGCTTGTTAATCTTGCTGCCGCCGAGGGACACCCAAGCCAAGTAATGGCAACTTCCTTTGCAGGTCAAGCTTTAGCTTGCGAATTTCTTGTTAAAAATAAAGGGAAGTTGAACAATTCTGTTATTACTTTACCAAAACAAATTGATGATTTGATTGCATTAATGCAGCTCAAATCTATGGGAATTGAAATCGATTCACTAACGAGCGATCAGAAAAAATATCTTGAAAACTGGAATGAAGGGACTTAAAGCCCTGCTTCGTTTCTTAATTTTTCTGCCATATCTGTTTTTTCCCAACTAAATTCTTTTTCCTCTCGGCCAAAGTGTCCATATGCGGCTGTTTTTCGATAGATTGGCCTTAGTAAATCTAGTTTCTTTATCATATCTGAGGGCTTAAATGAAAAGTTATTCAAAACAACTTCTTCTATTTTTTCAATCGGAACTTTGTTGCTTCCCTTGGCATCAACATAAATTGAGACTGGTTTTGCAACTCCAATAACATAACCAATCTGGACTGTGCAATTGTCTGCCAAGCCTGCCGCAACAACGTTTTTTGCAGCATATCTTGCCATATATGCAGCACTTCGGTCTACCTTGGATGGATCCTTTCCAGAAAATGCCCCTCCGCCATGGTGTCCTCTTCCACCATAAGTATCCAGTATTATTTTTCTTCCTGTTACTCCAGTATCTGCTGCAGGTCCGCCAATTACAAATCTCCCAGTTCCGTTAATGAAATATTTTGTCTGTGAGTCGATCAAATCTCCGCAAACTGGTTTGATTACTTCCTCTATGATGTCCTTCTTTATCTTATCGTTTGTTACTCCTTCATCATGCTGTGCTGCAATTACGACTGTGTGTACTCTTTTTGGAACTCCATCAACATATTCCATTGTAACCTGGGTTTTTCCATCAGGTCTCAAATATTTGATTGTCCCCTCTTTTCTAACTTGAGCTAGTTTCTTTGCCAATTTATGTGCAAGCATTATTGAGATAGGCATTAATTCTTTGGTTTCCTTGTTTGCATATCCAAATGTTATTCCCTGGTCTCCTGCGCCTTGCTCATGGCTTTTTGATTCATCGACGCCCATTGCAATGTCTGGCGATTGCGCTGTTATTGATGCTAAAACCCCGCAGGTTCTATAATCAAAAAGATATTCTGGTTTTGTGTATCCGATGTCTTTGATTACATCTCTTACCACTTTTTGAAATTCAACATATCCCTTTGTTGTTATTTCTCCCATTACTCCAACCAAGCCGGTTGTTGTAATACTTTCGACTGCAACTCTGGATTTAGGATCTTGTTTGATTAATTCATCTAAAATCGCATCTGAAATCTGGTCACACATTTTGTCTGGGTGCCCCTCGGTTACTGATTCAGAGCTAAATAAGTATTTTCTTGCCATTATTATTTTTTGTATTCATTATTTATAATTAAATCTGAAAAAAATATTCCAATTGGAATACTCATTTGCTTGTGCAAAAATCAACAAATGCCTTAAATTCATCAATAAATTGTTCTTTTCCTTCCTTATATATGACGTGTGTAGTGTACTTTTTCAAGAAATCTTCGACTTCCTTTTGGTCTATTTTGGCTTCTTTGTTTCTTATCTTTGCTAAAAGGTATGGAAGTTCATTTAGATCTCTAATTTCAAATCCGGCTTTCCTATATATTTCATGCCCCAAGACAATTAGTGGCTTTCCAAGTGCCAACGCTTCATAGCCAACCGTCGAATTTATCACAATTACTCCTATTGATTTTTCAATCAAGTCCATTGTGTTTTCATTTGGCCTAATTAGTCTAATTCCCTCTATTTTTTTAAGATCCATCACTGCACCAAGTCCCTGATCTGCATTTTTCCAGTGCGGATGCACCTTCACATAAAGTTTGGTTCCGTGGGGAAGTGCAAGTGCAATTTTTTTAGCAAGTTCTAATTGGTTCAAAAAAGGTTCCCTTAGTGCTATCTGTGCTTCCCACTCATAATGAAGAGGGAGGAGGAAAAATTCCTCATTTTCTCTGGATTTATCGAAAAACAATCTATGTATTGGTGGATATACCATATACCTTAGACTAACGCTTCCAAGTCTTTTGTATTTTTGATATATTGGAGGAACATCAATATCGAATTTGGTATTTTTGTCTTTTCCAATTACTCCGAGTTTTTTTGGAATTTGGGGTATTTTTTCAACTATTTTACCCAAATTATTCATTGCTCCCTTATCTATTTTGATGGTTTCTCTTTGGGAACTAACTCTTTTTCTTAGCATTTCATATGCTTCCAAATTAATTTTCTTTTTATAGAAAATCGGATCGTTAGATTCATCCCAGAATATCATTCCGTTTTTGATTATTTCACTTCTTCCGATTCTAACAACTTTTATTCCCATGCTTTTGGCAACTTGCTCTCCAACATTTATGAAAAACAAATTTTCCAAAAAAGAAACAACCAAGTCTGCTCCTTTTAGTATTTTTTTGAATTGATTGGTATATTCAACAAGTCTCTTATCTAGTTTTGAACTATTGTGGCTCCAGCCCCATCTTCTTTTTATTGAGTATTTTAGAAATTCTAAATTCATTCCAAGTGTTTTTTCTGTTTCTCTTATTTCTTTTTCTCCGACTCTTTCAATTTCACCAAACCCTTCAAAAAAGTCTATATATCTGCTTTTTATCGGGTAGTGTTCTTTGAATTGTTTCTCGCTTATTCTTCCGACAACCTGTATCTCATAATTTGAAAAGTCATCTAAGTTTGGAAATATCTTGGGAAATAAGATGCTCTCATTAAGTAAGTTGTCTGCAGGGTACAAAATTATGATTTTCTTCATTTTATTCCCCCTCACAATATTCAAGTATCATATCTGCAAATTCTCTTACGCAACCTTCTCCGCCTTTTTTTGTAAGTACTATTTTTGCCGCTCTTTGGACTTTTTTATTTGCATCGTTTGGTGCTGCGCTAATTCCGCATTTTTCAATTGCTTCCAAATCGTTTATGTCATCTCCAATGTATGCAATTTCATCCAAAGTTATTCCCATCTCTTTTCTTATGGTTTCTATCTGCTCGACTTTGTTTTCTATTCCAATCAAGTTGTAATCGAGTTTAAGTTTTTCTCCTCTCTTTCTGCTTATCGGAGTGTTTTCTTTAGTTATCAAACCTACTTTGATTCCTGCTTTTTTAAGGAGACTAAGCCCCATACCATCCAAAGTATTGAACTTTTTTAATGATTCTCCGTTTTCCCCATAATACATTCCGCCATCTGTAAGCGTTCCATCAACATCGCTTAAAAATAACTTTATTTTCCTTTTGAATACGTTTTCAATTATTCTTTTTCTTTGATGCTTTTTCATCAATTCTTCACAAATTAACCAGTCGTCGCTTTCATCTATTTCAAATGAAGTATATTCTTCCATTTCATATGTGCTGATTTTTCCGCTAAGTCTATTTCGATCTTTTTTTATGTTTCCTATTGTGTTGATGTAAAATGCACCATTTTCAAGGAATTCGCCATCAAAATCCTGCCTTCTTGGTCGTTTTCTAAAATCGTAATTTTTAGCTTTTCCATCAAAACTCCAAAGAAATCTCTTGAATCTGACTCCGCTAAGAAGCGAATCTTTTTTCTCATCTTTCATTTTTTCAATTGCTTTTTCGATATCTTTGGACTCTGTAAATGGGTTTGTTGCCTGAACTAAAACAAACAAATCTGATTCTTTGTATTTTTCTCCATTTTCGGATTCAAGAAATTCCATCATTACTGATTCGGTTGAGGATTTATCTTGAGCATTCTCATTCTTTCTATAGTAAAATTCGACTTTTTCAAAATTATATTTTTTCAATACTGTTTCGTATTCTTTACTGTCTAATGCAACAATTATTTTGTCTATTTTTTTGCACTTATTTAATGCCTCAATTGTCCAGTATGAAAGAGGAAAAGCACAGAAATTTTTGATGTTTTTATTCGGTATTGATTTTGATCCTGATCTTATTGGTAAAAATCCAACAATCATTTTTTACACCTAAATCCGTTGGTATTTATCCTCATACCTTATTATATCATCTTCTCCAAAGTAATCTCCAAGTTGGACTTCTATTATTATTAGATTCTCGTTTCCTTTATTGGATATTCGGTGTTTGCTTCCTTTTGGGACAAAAATATATTCACCGCTTCCAAGTTCTCTCTTTGATAAGTCAATTGAAACTGAAGCCCTTCCCTTTACAATTACCCAAAATTCTTCCCTTTTTTGGTGAGATTGCAAACTTGTTTCTTCATTTGGATAAACTACTATCACTTTTACGTGCTGGTGCTCGCTCTTTAGGAGTGTTTTGTAGTATCCCCATGGTCTTCCGTAAACTTCATTATCTGCGGCATTTTCGAAAACATTGAGAAGTTTTTGATCTTTCAAATCTATTTTTTGATCCCGTGTTAATTCCAAGTGCATTTGTTTTTTTGTAATTATATTTACTAATTTTTGTCTTGAATCCAAAATGGGGATGAAATTGATCCTTTCGTTTTTGAAGCTTTCAATCAATTTTGAGAGTGTTTCTTCGCAAGTTATTCCTGTGAAATTTTTTGAATAATATTCTGCAATCTTCATTCCTTTCAAATCCACTGCTCCTTTTTGTGCAATTGAAATGAATGCTCTTCTTAAATCTCCGTCGCTAAGGGTTCCAAGCACCTTTTGATTCTGATCTACTACGATCAGAAACCCTCTTTTGTTTTTGTTTATTCTTTCAAGTGCCTCAATAATCGTTGCATCCAAGCGGATTGTGAAATCTTCCAGTTTGTACTTATCCATTAGTTTCTCCTCAATCTCTTCATTGATGGAACTTCGCTCTCATATAGTTTTTTCTCTCCATCACCAAGAGCCTTTTCAACAATTCTGATTCCTTTAACTAGCGCAAGTTGGTCGCTTGGATCAAGCGATGCTTTCTGATCGCTCCCCCACATATTTCGATCTAAAGTAATGTGTCTTTCAACTGCACATGCTCCAAGTGCAACTGCCGCAATTGTTGGAATTGTTTCGAATTCGTGCCCAGAGTATCCAATTGGACACTTGTATCTGTTTTTGTATGTGTTTATTACTTTGAGATTCAATTCGTTTATGTTTGATGGGTACGTTGAAGTTGCCTGCATTATGAGTGTGTTCTCCAAATTCCCAAGTGCAGAAATAGCTCCATCTATCTGTTCGTTAGTTGACATTCCAGTTGAAAGAATTATTGGTTTTCCTGTGTTTTTTACTTTCTTTAATAGTTGATGGTCTGTGAGCGCTGCGGATGGAATTTTGTATGCAATTGTTTTCATTTTTTCCATAAAGTCGACTGCTTCAACATCCCAAACTGATGCAAACCAATCGATCTTTTTTTCTTTACAATATCTATCTATTTCAGAATATTCTTTTTCTCCAAATTCAGTTCTTTTTCTATATTCCATGTACGTCATTTTGCCCCATGGTGTTTCTCTAATTACATCTCTTTGTTCTGGTGGAACTGCTAATTCAGGAGTTCTTTTTTGGAATTTTACTGCATCAAAACCTGCAATGACTGCCATGTCGATTAGTTTTTTTGCAATGTTTATGTCTCCGTTGTGATTTATTCCGATTTCACCTATAATGTAAGTTGGATGATTTTCCCCAATTGCTCTGCCGTTGATTTTTATTTCATGTTTCATTGAAATCCCCTTTGAGGCTAGATATTTATATTGAATAGGCCGAATTATTTTATAATTGAATCTTTATCTCTTTGGTGTTTAATATGGTAAATTTAGTTTTCCTTTATGGCGAAGATCCAAAACCCGGAATCGATAAACTAATTAGACACCTTCCCTCTGATTGGAATATTCATGTGCTTAAATTTTTTGATGGAGAAATCGATTTTGGCCGTAAAGTGACCCAAGTGAATGTTTTTTCAGATCCAATTTTCAAAACCAGACTTTCAAAAGAGCAAATAAAAGAAGCCGAAAGTTTTATTGAACACTCCTTCTTCTTAGCTCTTCAATATAACTATTTTTGGTTTAAAGGTCACAATAAAGATCCAAAAACCCTGGAAAAATTCTACGAAATTATGGCAAAAATGGTTTTCTTTTTCAAAAACTATTTCGAATCAAACAATATCGATTTCTATTCAACCTATGTCGCCTGCCGTCTTCCATTTATTGTAAGTATTCTAACTGCAAAAAAGATGAAGATTCTTCCACTTAATTTTGCTCAAACCGGAACCAGTCAAACTATATTTTTAAGAGACTTTGATTTTGCCCCAATTTTCTATAAAAAGATTAATTCTTCAGACATTTCTGCTGCAAAGGAATTTTTCCAAAAAAGATATATGGCAAAAAAAGTCAAGCAGGAAAATACTGATGTGATGAATGAAAATAAGAAAAAATTCGGTTTCCTTAATTTCGCATCTGAAAATTTCCATCGCTTTAAATCTCGGGTTTTAGGTGATAAAACCCACCCGTATAAACTTGTCTACAAGCCTATCTTTCCTATTGTTCTTGATCGCTTAACCAAGCAAGCAAGACGCTTCATTGTTCCATTGTTTATCGATAAAATCCCCCAAAACGAAAAATTCCTCTTTTTCCCTCTTCACCACGATGAGGAAACTCATCTTTCTTGGGGAGAACACTTTTCCAACCAATACGAAATAATGGAAAAAGTTTCAAGATCTCTTCCCGAAGATGTCTATCTTTATATAAAACCTCACCCTAGCTGGTTTTGCACCGATTTCCCTGTTTCTGAGGTTCTGAAGCTAAAAAAATTGCGAAATGTTCGTATTGTGAATCCAAAAATAAGTCCAATTGAATTAATCAAAAATTCCCTTGCAACGGTCACTATTAATTCGACTACGGGTCTGGAAGCAATAATCTTTGGAAAGCCTGTTTTGACTTTTGGCCACAATTTCTATGCAAAAGAAGGTCTTTCTCTAGTTGTTCATGATATACATACTCTTCCAAAAGCAATTGAAAAACTAATTTTCCATCCTGAATTGTCCTTTGATCAAAATAAGCGCGATGAGTTTTTAGGAACTTATTATGCACACTTGATCCACATAAGTGTTCCTCTTGTTTATGAATTGGATTTTTCAATGGATGATGCAAGGAAAATGGCAGATGCTATGCGTGATTTGTCTGATTACCTTTCAAAAAAGTCCCGTAGCTAGTTTCCGATTCCTTTTTACTTCTTTTTTCTTATCTTCTATTTATGTCTCAAAGTCAAATTCAGGATTTTTTCAGGGAACTTTCCACTCTTTCTCTTGAGTGTAGTTCTCTTGCGCCTTTAATTTCAGAGGCATCAAAAATCATTCAAAACTCCCTTTCAAAAGGGAACTGCATCTTTACTGCAGGAAACGGAGGAAGCGCGGCTGAAGCAATGCACATGAGTGCTGAATTTACTGGCAGATACAAAAAAGAGCGCTCTGGTTTAAGGTCAGTTTGCCTCAATTGCGACATTTCTGCTCTCACTGCAATTTCAAATGACTATTCATATGAGCAGGTTTTCTCAAGACAGCTTGAGGCCCTCTCAAAAGAAGGGGATATTTTGATTCTCTTTAGTACAAGTGGCAATTCTCCCAATTTAATTTCTCTTGCAAAAGCGGCCAAAACAAAAAAGGTAAAAGTCATTTCTCTTCTTGGAAAAGGCGGAGGAAAAATTGCCCCCCTTTCAGATTTATCGATAATCGTTCCTTCTCAAAACACTCCTAGAATTCAGGAAATTCATCAATTGATTATGCATTCAATTTGTGAAACAATTGACAATTCAAAGTGATCTTCTATGAATCGCGGAGTTTTCCTAATTACCCAGGCAAGAATAAAATCAACTCGTCTTCCCTCAAAAATTCTTCTTGAAATTATGGGAATTCCTCTTATTGTTCTCTTTATTGAGCGTCTTCTTCAAATGAAGCAAATTGATGGGATAATTATTGCAACTACGGATGATTCAGATGGGCGTAAAATCGAATCCGTTGTAAAAAAGTACTATCCACAAGTGCTCTTTTTTTTCGGAAGTGAATCAAATGTTTTGGATCGCTACTACCAAGCGGCAAAAAAATATTCTGCAAAACACATTGTTAGAATAACTTCGGATTGTCCTCTCTTGGATCCTGAACTTTCTGATTTAGTTATCCAAAAATACTTCGAAAACAAAGTTGATTATTGTGCAAACAACCTTCCTCCAAAAACTTATGCGCATGGCCTTGATACTGAGGTTTTTTCATTTGCTTCTTTGGAAAAGGCATGGAAAGAGGCAAAACTTCCTGCCGAATTTGAGCATGTAACTCCATATCTTCGAAATAATCCTTCTATTTTTTCTCATTTGTCTGTTTCCGATTCATCCAAATCAACTCTAAACAATCGCTGGACTCTTGATTATTTGGAAGATTACAAACTAATCGAGCAAATTTATCTTCACCTTTATAAAAAGAATCCTAAATTTCGCACAAAAGACATTCTGGATCTTTTGGAAAAAATTCCAACTCTTAAATCAATAAATTTGAATCATTATGTTTAGGGTTCTCAAAACCCCTGTTTAATTAATTTTTCTAATTATATCCTTCTAATAGAGTAACTTCTAATATTCATTAATTATTTGGTGTTCTTATGGAAGATCTTTTCAAGGATAAAACAATTCTCTTAACTGGTGGAACCGGTTCTTTTGGAAACAAGTTTGTTGAGCTTCTTCTAAAAAATCATTCGCCAAAATCAATTCGAATCTATTCAAGAAATGAATTAAAGCAGATTGAAATGGAAAGAAAATTTGAATGTGATTCTCGCCTTCGATTCTTTATCGGAGATGTTCGGGATGGTTCTAGGTTAAATCGGGCAATGAATGGTGCTGATTATGTTGTTCATGCAGCTGCCCTAAAACACGTTCCAGTTTGTGAATATAATCCAATGGAAGCAATCAAAACAAATATTGAAGGAGCTCAGAATCTCATTAATGCTGCAATAGATAATGGCGTTGAAAAAGTTGTGGCTTTAAGCACTGATAAAGCTGTTGAGCCTGCAAATCTCTATGGAGCAACAAAAATGGTTGCAGAAAAGCTTTTCATCCAGTCAAATGCTTATTCTGGTTCACGAAAAACCCGTTTCTCCTGTGTTAGGTATGGAAATGTTATTGGAAGCAGTGGAAGTGTTGTTCCATTATTTAAAAATCAGGCAAAGACTGGAACTATTACTCTAACTGATGCAAGAATGACTCGCTTTTGGATTACTTTGGATCAGGGAGTCGGATTAGTAAAAAGGGCCTTTTCTGAAATGTCCGGCGGAGAAATTTTCATTCCAAAAATCCCAAGCACAAAAATCACCGACCTTGCCGCAATTTTGGCTCCAAATGCAAAAATCAATACTATTGGAATGCGTGCTGGAGAAAAACTTCATGAAATTCTAATTACTGAAGAAGAAGCTAGGCACACTGTTGAACTTAAAGATCACTATTTGGTTCTTCCTGAATTAAATTTCTGGGACAAATCAAAAACCCCCCATAAACCAAATTTAAAAGAAGGGTTTTCTTATTCGAGTGATAATAATTCTTGGTGGCTAAACCAGAGCGAAATCAAAGACCTTCTTAAAAAAGAAGGATGGATGTGACTTCTAAAAGACGTTACAGAGTCTAACTCTTGCCCTATATCTATTTTCCACTCTCTCTACTTCAAGCCCAAAATTATGATAATCTGCTTCTCCACCATCAATTCCTAATCTATATGTTCCGATGAATTCTCTTGCTGGGCTTTGTGTGCTAATTTCAAATCCATTTGCATCTCGTCTTATTTCAAATGTTGCAGTTGGATTTCTTATAGTTGTCGCTGCTCCTATTTCTGCAGTTATGTTGTCCCATTCTTCATTTGAGCAGTTTCTTCCACAAACTCCTTCAACTGAACTATATACCAAAACTACTATTTCTCCTTCTGCAAGTACTGCGCCAACTGGTCCTCTGTTGTGTATGGCAAAACTAATTCTTCGTGATGGATTTGGAACCTCTAATTCCACTTTCCCCCCAATTCTGATTTCTCTTTCTTGCATTTGTGAGCAGTTTTGATCGTATAGTCTTAATCTAAGTCTTCCTGAATCATCCTCAACTCTCAAATATTTTTCTCCGATGGATATCTCATCGCCAATTCTAAATCTTCCATATATTCGGTTTTGAGTTGTTGATGTGCATATCAAAGGTTCCTGTGAAGTAAACCTACATTCTCTTCGAGGTTGCTCAATTCCTGCGACTGTTGATGCGCAGCCTGCTAAAAATCCTG
>CAZPWA010000010.1:0-31523 GCA_964590665.1 Microcaldota archaeon | reverse complement strand
ATTAAACGGGTCCTGGGGGATTTGAACCCCCGGCCTATACCTCTAGCCAGGAGGCGAAGCCGACTGGCGAATTCGTTTCCTTTAGGAGAGTATCGCTCTAATCCAAGCTGAGCTAAGAACCCTTTTCTTTGTTTTTATTGTTTGAAAGTACTTTTATTTTATTGGTTTTGACTTTTAATCAAAAAATATTGTTTTTTAATTCGTTTTATCTCTCATTCTATTAATGAAAAATTATGCTTCTCTTGTTGCATCTATTCTAGAAAAATCCATTTTGGATCTTACTGATGCAAAAACTGCTGTATCATTTTCCGGAGGGTTAGATTCAACTCTAATTTGCCACGTTGCATCAAAAAAGAATCCTGTTGGAATGATTTGCATTGGCCTTGAAGAAAGTAAGGATCTATTATTTTCAAAAGAAATTTCAAAAGAAATCCCTTCGCCTTACTTTCCAGTTGTTTTAACCAAGGAGATGGTTTTGGATGCATTTTCAATTCTTGATAAAATCCTGAGTGTTAACGACCCTCTTAAAATCGAATTAATGATTCCTGTTTACTTTGTGGCAAAAACCGCATCTGAAAATGGTTATACTTCGGTTATGTTTGGCGCAGGCGCTGAAGAACTTTTTGTCGGTTACAAAAGATACTACCAATTTCCAGTTGAACAATTGGATGAAATTCTAAAAGCTGATTATAAAAAACTTCCAACTCACGAACTGTTTTGGGCAAAAAAAATCTGCGATCACTTTAATCTTATTCCCAAAGCTCCCTTCTGCACTCCTGAATTAGAAGAAGCTGCATTTTCAATTCCTCTCTCTATTCGTCTTAATGATCCGGAACTAAAAAAGCATATTCTTAGGGAAGCTGCAAAAATTTTAGGTGTTCCAAAAATTGCAGTTGAGCGAAAAAAATTAGCCATGCAATATGGTTCTGGCCTTCATAAGATGCTTGCTCCCTACATAAAGGAAAACTATTGATTTGCCAGAAGATATGCAATAAATCCGGCTCCAGCTGCGCTTGCTGTAAGGGCCGCAATCATTACTTTGGTGTTTGTTGCTTCATCAAGCACTATTTCATTTTCCTTACCGTATTTTTTCTCTACTTTTCCAATTTCATAAAATAATTCTTCAAAAGTTGCCGGCCTTTCTTTTGGATCAAATCTGGTTGCTCTCAAATACAATTGTGCAAGTTCTTGAGGAACATTATCGGGTATCTGTATTGCCTGAACTCTCTTTCTTTCTATTGTTGTATTGGGGTCTTCCTTGGGAATCCTCCAAACTGCGTTTCCAACGTGCATTGCAAGTGCGACACTTGCAATAGAATAGATTTCTGATCTCTCTTCATCAAAAACATCGTGAAATATTCTTTCGGGTGCTGCGGTATCCAAAGACGCAAAAACATTTTTGCCTATTTTTTGCGCTTCATTGGAAAATCTTGCTATTCCAAAATCAAATGCTTTTACTCTTTCTCCATCTGCTAGGAAAATATTTCCTCCTTTGATGTCTCGGTTGTATATTCCCTTTTTTCTTAATCTTATTGAGGTATTTATCAAATCCTTTGTGATTCTTGATTCTCTAAACCAATCAAAATTGCCTTCTTCACGAATTACTAAATCCAAAGTTGGCGATTCTATATATTCAAAAACTGCAATTTTTGTTCCATCAAAATTCTCAAAATCAATCAATTCTACAAAACTTGGATGTTTTCCTATTTTCCTATATACTTCTATTTCTCGTGATAGTCCTGCTTTTCGCTCATCTTCTTGTGCCATTTCAACTTTTAGTGCAACTTTCCTTCCTTCTCTGCTTATTCCTTCATATACGACGCTAAATCCTGCCCATTTTATTGTTTTCATTACCTCTACTTCTATTTTTGGAAATTTGATTTTTTGATTCGGTTTTAGCATCTTTTCCATATCATTTATTGTGCTTATAAGTGTTTATATATGTTCTTCTATGTCGCTTCTCTCATTTTTTTATTGTATTGTGCTGCCAATTGCTGATCAAGTTCGTACATCCACGCCTCGGTTTCTCTTTGAATATCTATTCCATAATCAAAACCTGTTGGCCTTCTAACTATTCGTATATTTTCTGCATCCGTTAATGTCCCATCCAAGTATCTATTGTCCTTGGTTGCCCCTTCAAAAATCAATCTTCTATGTTCCTTATTTAATCTTCTTTCAACTTCGATTATTTTTTTATCTGCTTGCACAAGTCTCTCTATTTCCCTTTCTCCAATGATTGCTCTTAAGCCGCATCTTACTATTTCTTTTGGTCTTATGTTGGTTTTTGCGACTCTTACAACTTGTGCTATTTCGATTTTTGGTCCTCCTTCTTCATCAACTATTGCACTTAGTACTGTTTGCGGCACTCTGTTGGTTTTTATGTGTGGTGTCATGGGGAGTTCTATTTGGCTTAGTTTTTGGGCAACTTCTATTTCCTCCTGTGCATCTTCAACTGAGAGTGCCCCCCAAATAGTATTTGTGCGGCTAATGACTTTTGGATTTAGGTTTTTATCATACTTGAATCCAATTACCATTTTTCTCTTATATGTGTCTGCTCCGCATCCCTTGACTTCGATAACCGCGTATTCTTCTGCATTATATACTATTGGCTCATCCAAAACAATTGAAAGCGTTCTCCCTCTTCTAAAAAATTTCATTCCTTTTGGTTCTTCATATGCGCTTCCTTTTGCATATTCTCTTTTGACAAAAACCGAATCAAAAATGCTTTCTCCCATAGGAATTCTGACAATGTCTGGATTTATCGGTTCAACAAAAACCGGATATTCTCCTCTTCTTTGAACTACTAGTTCTATCTCTGCATTTTTACTGGTGCTTATTCTGTGAGTTTTGGTTTTTGTTGCAATCATTTAATTCCATGTATTAACGTTATCAATAACATTAATAAATGATTATTTTTTGCCGTTTCTAAGTGCTGCTTCAACAACATTGCTAATTAGCATGGAAACTGTCATTGGTCCAACTCCGCCTGGAACTGGAGAGCAATTTGCTTTCTTTATTACATTTTCAAAATCCACATCGCCAACTATTTTTCCATTTACTCTACTAGTTCCAACATCAATTACACTTGCGCCAACTTTTACCATATCTTCCGTAATTAGATTGGCTTTTCCAGTTGCAGCAATAAGAATATCTGCTTTTGTTGTGTGTTCCTTGATGTTTTTGGTTTTTGAATGACAAACTGTAACTGTTGCATCTTTTGCAAGAAGCATGTATGAAAGAGGTTTTCCAACAACATTTCCTCGACCGACAACTACAACGTGCTTTCCTTTAACTTCTATCTTATAGTAGTCAAGCATTTTCATAACTCCAATGGGAGTTGCCGGAAGAAATGTTTCATTCATCCCTAAAATCATTTTTCCAATATTTGTTGAAGTCCAGCCATCGACATCTTTTTTAGGACTGATTGCTTCGGTTACCTTTAATTGGTCTATTTGTTTTGGAAGAGGAGATTGAACTATGAATCCATCAACTTCTCTATCGTTATTTAGTTTTTCTATCAATTTGATTAATTGGTCTTGAGTTGTTTTTTCATCCAATTTCTCAAGTTTTGCATTTATTCCAACTGCGGCTGCTTTTTCAATTTTCTTTTTTACATAAACTTCTGAAGCAGGATCATTTCCAACTAAAACAATTACTAGTTGAGGCTTATTCTTCATTTTGGAAACGATGTTCTTTGCGCTCTCAATCGCTGAGGCTGATGGCTCTTTTCCGCTAAGAACTTTGTACATACAAACAACCTATGAATGATAAACATTAAATCTATTCTTCATTTTCTCCTTTTTTTCCTGATTTGCTTTCATTTCGATATGCCGGTTCTTCTTCTCTTTCTTCCCCCCATTCAACTCTCACATTTTCTTTTGGGCATTGTAGTTTTGCCTTATTTATCTCTCTTTTTGTCAGAACTGCCCCGATTATCCCATATACAATTGCGGCTGCAAGGAAAACGGCTCCTTGTGCAAGGTCGCTCATTTCTTCAATTCTTTGCGCAACCATTGTTGTGACAATTATCCCGGCTATTGGCGCTTTGTATGCAACCTCAACTCTTTTCGCGATTTTTCTCACTACTTCTTCTGTAAAATGGAATACTCCTTTTAGTTTAGCTATTTTTTCAACTTCTGCAAGTGCTTCTTCATCTGTAACTTGTCCGCTTGCAAGCAGCTTGTTTGCGACTTTTATTCTTTCTCGCTCATCAAATAGTTTTTTTATTATTTTTTCACTGCTTTCTTCAGGCGAAAATCTTATTGATGCTCCCCAGAATGCCATTGTTACTCCAAAGCTCACCAGTGCCCGAAGTGTGTTTCCATTTACCATCTCATTTAACAAATACAATATTGGCGCACTTAGCGTCGCTCCCAAATTAATTAATTTGGCAATCGCATCCCAATCTCTTTTTTCTGCATCTATTACTTCTTTTGTTTTTGGGTATTGTGTATTTTCTGGATTTGGAATTGCGATTTTTAGTTTATCTATTAATTCACGCTGTTCCTCTTTAGGCATTCTGCCCGTTGATCTCAATCCTTCAAATTCTCTTTGAGCTCTAAACCTTTCTTCTATTTCTTCTAATAATGGCTGCTGAGGCACTCTTCTTTGTGTGTCAATTCGCACTTTTTGGCCTCTAAATAATCCACTCCTTGCCATAAATTATAATTGTTTTATTCTATTTAAAGTCGTTTTGGTAACTTTATGAAGTTACTATTGATGTTTATTAATGTTTCTTACAATAATATTTTACTGTGATTCCCAAGCAAAAATTCTATTCTTTTAATGGCAGATCAAGAAAAGCTCTAGTTTGGCCAGGAGGCGAAGTTTTTGCAGATATGTTTCACGAATCTCTCTGCACCGATTCTTTAGGTAAATTCTCAACTTTTGCTTATTTTAGATCTCTTGATCCAAATGTCCAAACTCCGTTTCTCTATAAAGAATCTTCTCTTACTGCTGCAAATCTAAATGTCGATTGTCTTGGAATGGGGGTTAGGACACAAAGGCCTTATGCTCTATTTTTCACTCACGATGATTTTGGATCTTTTGTCTTTGAAAATTTGCGTGGAATAAATGGCCGCTGCATTCCGGCACGTTTCAATCCTGCTCTTTGTGTTGATGTTGCTAAAAAAGCAATTTCTCTTCTTGCAAGATTGCACTGGTCTTTTCCTGGTTTTGGAATTTTGCATGGTGATGCACATCTTGCAAACTTTGTTTTGCCGGGAGTTGCATCTTCGCCTTCTGAAGATTTTGATCTTGCCGTTGTCGATTTTGATCAATCTGAGAAGTTTTCTTCTTCACAACGACGTTTTGCTCCTTTTGAAAGGGATATTAAAAAACTTGAAGAAGATTGTTCGACGAATCTTTCCCTCACCTCGATTACTATTGATGAGATTGTTGCTTCTGCTTATTTGCCTCATGTTCCATCTAATTTGCGAAGTGAAGTTGATTCAACTCTTCGTAATGCTCTTGATATTTCTCGAAGAACTTGCACTTGGGGGATTTAGTAAGGCTTAAAACGCCTTGTTCAAATATTATTATCTACTTTGGGCCTGTAGCTCAGCTAGGTTAGAGCGACGGTCTTATATGACACGATCTAATACAGTCATATATTGGCTGAGTGCCTATGAAAGCCGTAGGTCTCGAGTTCAAACTTTTTTGAACAAGTTGAGAAACTTTGTCAAAATGAAATTCTCGACAGGCCCAAACTTATATTGGCTTTTTTCTTATTTTTCAACAAATCCCAACTCTTATAATTTCTTCCATAAACTATAACTTCTGATGAGACGAAAACTTTTGCCCCCAACTCCTTTAGAACGCGCATTTGTTAGTCGTGCTCCCATAAATGATATTCAATTAGTTGGTGCAACTCAGGTTTCTGCGGATTATTTTAATTTTTTTGGAACTTCTCTTATGTTGCTTCGTTCTTTGGCGGAGCCAACCATTCCTGATCTGCTTGTTTCTAAGCTCAAAAGATTTGAAACTTATGAATCTTATTTAAGAAAAAACGGCAAATTTGATGATTATCATACAAAAAGGACTCAAAATCAGGAAGATCTTCTTTCTTTAACCTCTGAATTTGCAGATCTTTTGAAAAGAGGTTCAATTGAAGTTGCTGCTCTAAAAAAATACGCGGTTTCTGCTGCGCGTATTGTTTATGGCGAAGAGGGCCCCTGTTATCACAATACTGTTTCTATTTCCTCGTCTATTTCTGATGAAGGAGTAATCTCCCTTTCCTAAAAATAGAAAAACTCTTTGTGCCATTTGTTTTGTGTGCTCTCAATCGATCTGGCTGCAAGTGAAAAAAGGGAAACCGGAATTGCTTATTTTAAAAATGGCAAAATCATTACCGATACTTTGTATTCTGATTCAGATCTTTTTCAATTAGTTGATTCAATTTCTCCAAAATTAATCGGAATTGATGCTCCTCTTTCCCTTCCTTTTGGAAGGACTTCTATTGAAGAGAGGACTTCAAATCATTTTAGGGAGTGCGACCTTCAATTAAGAAAACTCAAAATTCGTTTTTTTCCTGTAACTTTGGGCCCCATGAGAAAATTGACTTCTCGCGGAATGATTCTAAAAGAAAAATTTGAAAAATCCAATATCGAAGTTTTGGAAATTTTTCCTGGGGCAACTTTCGATCGCTTAAAAATTCCAAGAAAAAATATTTTGGAATGCTCCAAATTTCTCTCTTCTTTTGGTCTATTGCCTAAAAATGTTCATGAAAGCGATGCGGCAATTGGTCTTTATGCTCTAAATGAATATTCAAAAGGAAAAGGAATTTTATTAGAAGGAAAAGATGGAAAAATTTTAATTTAATTACATGTTGATTTTTCCACGGTATTTGATGTATGTGGCATAATCAATGTACTGTTTTTTCTCTATGTATTTTGCAGTTGTTGTTGCAAGTTTTTGAACGTCTTTAATTTTGTCTGTAACTGAAAATGCAAATGAATCAGAACCAGAACCCGAACCATAGGAGGTTACTAGTATTTTGTCTCCTGCTTTTGCAACATCCAAAACTGCACACAATCCTAATGGAGAAGCTCCTGAATAAGTGTTTCCAATTATTGGAGATAATAATCCTGCCTTTAGTTTTTCAATTGGAACTTCAAGCATTTTTCCCGCTTCAAGAGGGAATTTTCCATTTGGCTGGTGGAATACAACATAATCGTAATCTGCAATTTTTGTTCCTGTTTTTTCTAGTAATCCCTTTGTTGCTCCAATAACGTGTTTGAAGTATGCTGGCTTTCCTGTGAATCTTCCTCCATGTGTTGGATAATCCGCATGCTGTCTTCTCCAAAAATCCGGAGTGTCTGTTGTAAATGAAAATGTTGATTCGCAAATTGCAACTGATTCATTATTTGGTCCTGCTATGAATGCTGCTCCTCCTGATGCTGCCGAGTATTCAAGCGCATCTGCGGGTCTTCCCTGGGCAGTGTCTGAACCAACTGCAACTCCATATTGAATCATTTTGGAATCAACCATGGAAAGGACTATCTGTAATCCTGCTGTTCCTGCCTTGCATGCAAATTCCAAATCTGCTGCGGTTAAATTTGGTGTTGCATTAAGAGCTTCTGCTAGCATTGTGGAAGTTGGCTTTACTGCATAAGGATGCGATTCAGAACCTACATAGATTGCGCCTATTTTTTTAGGATCTATTTTTGCCCTCAAAAGTGCGTTTCTTGCTGCTTCAACTGCAATTGTTGTCGTATCCTCATCGACTCCCCCAACTGCCTTTTCCTTTATTCCAAGGCCGCCTTCAATTCTTTCTGGCTCTTCCCCCCAGACTCTTGCTATTTCAGCACTTTTTATTCTATAAGTTGGAATATAAACGCCATAACCTACAATACCACTCATGAAAAATCCCTGTCTTTAATTGTTTTTTGCACTTTTTAAACCTTGGTTGATCTAAGCGCAGATATTCGATTTGTGACGAACTAGTTCATTTGACGTGTATCTCTTCTTTTTTCATAGATTCTCATCAACTGCTCTACTTTTTTTGAGCTTCTGCCTTTTCTTATTTCTTCAATTTCAAAAATTTTTGTTATGCAGTCTTTGAGGGTTTGATTTTCCATTTCTTCTGCCCTTGCAATCAATGAATCTAGCAATTCTTCTGCCAATTCTTCTCCAAAATGACTTCGTATGCGTGTTGCAAGGAGAATGTCTGTTTCTTCTATTTTTTTAGCTTCTTTTGATGCGTCTTTGGGACTTAGCAGTTTTGCCCTTATCGCTTGATCATATTTTTCCTCAACGCTGCTTCCATCCTTATTTTTGCGTGCAACTTCCATGATCTCTAAAAACAGTTTTTTCTCTCTTGATTCTATTGCAATTTTTGCAACTACTGATCTTAAGAGTCTGGTTCCTCCATCTTCGAGTGCAACTTTGGCTATTTTCGCAACTATTTCTCCTCTTCGTTCACTAAATTTCCAATCTATTTTTTCAAATTCCCCTATTGCAAGCGCAACTCCTGCTACTCTTCTTTTTTCTAAAATTTCAAGAATTGCTGCAACTTGTTTTGATTCAATTTGTATTCCTCTTTCTCGAAGTTTAATGTATGTTTCCAGTGCTTCGAGGGCAACTTTTGGATTGGTAATTTCAAAATAATGTCCTTTTAGCAAATCTTCCAATTCCAGGCAAATTTCTCTAACTTCTTCTTTTGGCAATTGGGCTATTCGTCGATGAATTTCTTTTTTATCTTCTTGGGCAACATCAAGTATCCAATCCGCTTGAGCTTTCTCTCCAAATAAAATAATGTTTGCCCTATTTTTTACTTTTCTTGGGTATTGCGAGGTCTCCAGTTTTTTCCTTATTTTTTTCTTTATTTCTTCCGATTTGGGATCTCCCCCTGCTTCAAGTATTTTTGCAACTGCAACCCAAACCTCCATGCTTTTTGGGTATTTTTCCAAATGCACATCTGCTAGTCTTCTTGCGGCTATTGGGTCTATTTTTGCAAGTTCAATTCCTAAAAGTTCCATTTCTTCAATTGTCTTTTCTTCTCTTGTGGAATTTATCATATTTTTTGCGCGAATTGTATCTCCTGTTTTTCTTAGAATTATTATTTTTGCATATTCCTGCTCAAAGTTCTTTGGATCTTCTAATCGCCTTAATAATTCGTGTGCATCCTCTGCCATTCTTTCCCTAAACAACAATTTTACTGCAAGCGATTCAAATCCACTGTCAAAAATTCTTGTGCATATTTCTCTTGTCTGCTCTCGTTTCCTAATTATTTCTTCCATTTCTGGAACTGCAACTCTCCATTTTGTCCTTGGTGCATCAACTATTTCATCTCTTCTTAAAACTCCCACACTACTTCTTTTACTTAGATTTACTTTTTATTCCCTTCTCTAACACATGCAAAAACCAATCTTTAAATCATTTTTCTGCTATTTCTTTCCATGGCACCAGCAAATGTAGATGAAGTAATGTCCAATTTGAGGACTTCTGGAATAACTGATCATGATGCAATTGTAATTGCAGATTGCATTCTAAATCGTCAGTCTTGTTCCTGGGTAAATACTGATCCAGTTGATGAACTAACCCTTGCAAAATTGAATGCAGTTGTTGCAAAATTCAACTATCCAATAAAAGTGAAGGTTGATACTATTGCAACAAGAGGCAAATGGATTTGGGATGTTCGAGCTTTCAAATGAATTTAATCTAAGCTCAGGCTTCTAAAAATTTTTAATATCTAACGAAATTATTTCGTTGTTCTCCCTTTCTGTTCGTAATAATTTTTATAAAAATTAGAAAAATTATATAATAAAAAAATTTGAAGAATTTACTCTTTTTCAATCAAAGCGATGTCTCCAAGTGAAACGTAATCATCTTCTTCGTTTCTTGGTGGTAGCTTTTCGCCTTGTCTTCTTTCGCGGTTTTCAGAACCTTCTCTTCTTCTTTGCTGGTTCTTCATTGTGCCGTAGTGCTTCTTCAATTCTTCTCTAATTACTTTTAATTCTTCTTCAATTTTTTTGATTTCATTTTCCGCATCTGCAATGTCTTGCACTACGTATTTTGCCTTTCTTCTTGCTTTTTCAACTTCCTTGACTTTGTCAAGTTCTGCATCTATTTCCCTCATTTGCTTGAGGATTTCTCTCTCCATTTTTGGAGTGTATGCGGCAGTTGAAATTTTGAATTCTAATGCGCGTTTTCTTTTTCTTAAAGGTGCAATCTGGACTGCTTCTGTTTCCTTTAAGAATGGCTCCAAAGTTTGCTGCTCGTATTTTTTGTATCTTATTTTACGATAAGCTTTTTGGATTCGTCCAATTAGTTCTGCCTTCTTGGCCTCGAGGATTTCAACCTCGGATTTTTTCTCGGGAACTGCGCTTTCTTGAGCGGGTTCTTGCTTGACTTCGATTTGCGCAGTCTCTTGTGGCTGCGAATCTACCTTCTCTTCTTCCATGAGATCACTAAAAACAAGTTTTTGATCCGTTTAAGATCAGAATATAATATTTGTAAGGGGGGTTTAAAAAGCAACGTTTTCCTCGTTTCCTTATTGTCAATAATTATTCTATTATCCTTTTCTGTTCTGTTTTTATTTCTTTGACTTCTAAAATATTTTATGCACCTAATTAGTCCAAATTTCTCAGATTTACTTAAGCCCAATGTGGAAATGAAAAATTTCCCTGATGGGGATAGTTATGTTCGGATTCCTGAAATTCAAAAATGCCAGGGCGAAGATGTAACTCTTTTCCACCGATTTTATCCAGAACAAAATGCAAATATTTTCACTTCTCTTTTGATGCTTGATGTGTTAAAACGATCAGGTTCAAGAGTCGTTCTTTTTGCGCCCTACATTCCATACTCTCGTCAGGATAAAACTTTTTTGGATGGGGAGCCATTATCATCGCAGGTTCTTTGTAATCTTTTACTTAATGCTGGAGTTCGAAGATTAATCACTCTCGATTGCCATTTTCTTAAAAAAGAAGGCGAATACGAATATGTCGGATTAAAGATTCAAAACATCAGTGCAAATCATGCAATTGTTGAGCATGCTAGAAGCAAAATCGGAATGGAGGAGCCTTTAGAGATAATTTCTCCGGATCAGGGCGCAAATTATCTTGTTAGTGATTTTGGCGGAAAAAGCATGGAGAAAGTTCGTGGCGAATTCATTGAAGGCGATGAAGCATATAGAAAAATTGCAAAAATGGAGCGCAATTTCGATGTTTCCGGAAAAAATGTTTTGATAATTGATGATATGATTTCAACCGGATCCACTATGCTTAAGGCAATTGAAAATGTGAGAAAAGGAGGCGCAAAAAAAATAATCTGCGCAGCGACTCACGGATTTTTCATGAAAGATTCACTGCATAAACTTAGAACTGCTTCTGACTATCTATTTACTACAAATTCTATTCCCAACCCAGTTGCTGAGGTTGACATTCTAAAAATTCTTGAATCAAAAACAACTTTAAAAATTAAATAATTTATTTTTTGCAAATTTCAAGATATTCTTTTACTAATTCTTCTGCTCTTTTTTGAGATTTTGCTTCGGCAAAAATTCTCACATAATTTTCTGTTCCAGATGATCGAATTATGACCCAGGAATCATCAAAATCGATTCTTACTCCATCAATCGTATTTATTCTGTATTGTTTTGATTTTGCAAATTTGAGAACTCTTTGCACTATTTCCTTTTTTTCTTTTTCATTTGCATCTATTTTTGTTTTTACATTGAAATACTTGGGAATTTCTTCATGCCATTTTGAAAGAGGCTTTTCGCAGATTTTTTCATACATTTTTGCTGCAGTTAGAAATCCGTCTTTTGCAAGGCTGGTTTTTGGAAAAATAACCCCTCCGACTTCTTCGCCTCCAATCAAATATCCTCCTTTTGCAACTTCCTCTGAAAGATATGGCGCTCCAATTGCGGTGTATATGACTTTTCTATTGTATTTTTGTGCAACTTCTTCAATCACTTTGCTTGTTGCAACTGTTGTGACTGCATTTCCTTTGTTCTCTTCCATTTCCCAAAGTGCACAAAGTGCAAAGACCTTGTCTCCTATTATGTAATTTCCCTTTTCATCAACAAAAATTACCCGATCTCCATCCCCATCCCATGCGATTCCAGCGTCTGCATTTTCTGCTTTTACTTTTGAAATTAATTTTTGGACATTTAGTTCGCTTGGCTCTGAGGGCCTATTTGGAAAAGTTCCATCTCCTTTTTCATTAATCAAAATTATTTTTGCACATAACTTTTCAAACAATTTTGGTGCAATATCTGCAGCGGTTCCATTTCCGCAATCAAGCACTATTTTTTTTGCTTTGAGTTTTTTTGTATTTATTTGCGAAATTATTTCGTGAATGTGTTCATCAATTGCATCTGTGTATTTTTCGTTTTTTCCAACCTGATTCCATTTGCAGCTTTCAACGTTTCCAATTAATTTTTCTATTTCTTCTCCTCTTTCTTTTGAAACTGCAACCCCTTCCTTATCAACGACTTTGAGAGCATTCCACTCTGGAGGATTGTGTGATGCAGTTATGATTATGAGTCCTGATGCTTTGAGTTTTTTGACCATGAATTCTGCAGTTGGCGAACTAATTACTCCTAAATCCACACTATCTATTCCGATACTTAAGAGTCCTGAAATTACTGCGTGTTTTAGTGAGTCTCCAGTTAATCTATAATCCTGTGCAACTAAGATTTTTGGCTTTTTCTCCTTTGAGTTCTTTTTGAAATATTCTCCTATTGCAATTGAAAGTTCGAGTGCTAATTTTGGATTTAATTTATCATAAGTTCCTCTAATTCCATTAGTTCCAAAATATTTTGCCATTGTCTTTTTTCGAAGATTTCATTTAAATTCGATCTCTTTTTCTCTTAATTTGGGTTCTTTTGTTGCAAGTGCGCTTGCATATGCGCTTGAAACAATTATTATGGCTCCTCCTAAAAGAGTTCTAAATTGCGGAATTTCCCCAACAATCATTGCTGCTGCAATTATTCCATAAATCAATTCAAGTGTTCCTATTATGCTTGTTTTTTGCGCGCTAATGTGTTTCATGCCTCGGATAAAGAGCGTGTGTGATGTTGCTGTAAAAAGAGCTCCAAAAATGAAAATAAGTTTGAGATTATTTTCATCAATTTTTATTTCCTGTAAAAATAATAATGGCGAGAGGAAAATTGCACTTCCGATTATTTCGTAAAAAAGGATTTTTGATCCAGAATATTTTTGTACAAAATTTCGGTTTGCAATTGCGAGTATTGCAAATGTTAATGCTGATAAAATGCCGTATATTGCTCCAAGTGTCAAGTTGCTTGAAAGATCATAAGTTGGGAGTATCAAAATTACCCCTACGAAAACTGCGATTGCAAGGATTATCTCGGTTTTTGTGATTTTAGTCTTTAGAAAAATTCCTTCTATTAGAAGAACGAAAAATGGAAATGTCGAATATGTTAAAAGTCCTACTGCAACGCTTGAAATTTGTACTGATTCGACAAATGTTATCCAGTGGATTGCAAGCACTGCTCCAAGAGCCAGAAGAATCAAGTATTCTTTTTTGGTTTCAAGATCGAATTTTTCTTTTGTTATTTTTATGACTATAAATAATGCTACTATTGCAAAAATTGATCTTCCTAAAATTATTATTGGTGAAGGCAGAGAAATTAATTTTCCAAAAAGACTTGCAATTCCAAATAGAAATACTGCAATGTGTATTTCTATCATGCTTTTGGTTTTTTCATCCATCAGTACTTTTTCTTCAATAGTTCTATATTTGATTTTCCCTTTATTTCCGCGGAAATGAGGTCCTGGTTTTTGTTTAAATACTAAAAGTCCTGAGATATACCTATATCTGTATTATAATATGTTAAAGCGAAAACATTTCGGGTGGGTTCATGAAAGAATCAAAAGTAAAATTTGATGAGGAAAATTTTGAGGAGGTTTCTCTTGAAGAATCCAAGCCTAATCCTTCAGAAAAAGAAGCTCCCGCTGGCGCAAGGCCTGATTTTAGGATTGTCCAAGCTGATCGTGACAAAAATGGCAATGTTGTTTATGTGAATGTAGGGGGAATGTGGAAAAATATTTCCAAAAATGGGAATGAGTTTTATAGTATGAAAATTGGAAATCTAAAGTTATTGGTTTTTCCAAATTCAAAATGATGTTTTTTAAAAGGTGAAAATTATGGTTGAAGATAAGGATAAAGACAAGAAGAAAAAATACTATCAGGAACTTGAAGATCTTCCCGGAATTGGTGAAGTTACTGCTGAAAAATTACGTGCTTCTGGTTATGGCGAATTCTCTGCTCTTGCTGCTGCAATGCCTCATGAACTTGCTGAATTAGTTGGCATGAGCGTTGAATCTGCAAAAAAAGCAATTGAAGCTGCAAAGACCATGGTTGAAATAGGTTATGAAACTGCAGATGCTGTCTTTGAAAGAAGAAAGAGCATTTCAAAAATAAAAACCGGATCTTCTGCTTTAGATGATTTAATCGGTGGAGGAGTTGAAACTATGGCCATTACTGAAATGTATGGTAAATTTTCAAGTGGTAAATCCCAACTTGGTTTCCAACTTTCAGTAAATGTTCAAAGGCCTCTTGAAAAAGGCGGTCTTGGTGGCGGAGTTCTCTTTATTGATACTGAAGCAACATTCCGACCTGAAAGAATTGTTCAATTGGCAGAAGCTCAGGATATGGATCCTCAGCAGGTTTTGAAAAATATTATTGTTGCAAGGGCTGAAAACAGCGACCATCAAATCATTCTTGCAGAGCGTTCTGATGAAATAATCCAAAAGAACAACATCAAATTGATTGTAATTGATTCCTTAACTTCCCATTTTAGATCTGATTATTTGGGTCGTGGGGCATTAAGTGAAAGGCAACAAAAACTAAACAAGCATGTTCATACTTTGCAAAAACTTGCAGAAAAATACAATCTTGCGGTCTATGTAACCAATCAGGTCATGGATAATCCTGGAATTCTTTTTGGAGATCCAACAACTCCAATTGGTGGCCATGTTTTAGCTCACATGTCAACTTATCGGCTCTATGTTAGAAAAGGAAAGGAAGATAAGAGAGTTGCACGATTGGTTGATTCTCCAAATATGCCTGAAGGTGAAGCTGTTTTCAAGGTTTCTGCAAAAGGCCTTGGAGACTAATTTTTCTATTTTTACCTTTTTCGTTAAGTTTATAAATTTGTAATACAAATATTGTAATATGGATGTTGTAATCTCGGCGCGTGTTCCTGGGGATGCTCTTAAAATATTAAAAGACAATAATGTAAATGTCAGCGATGTAGTTCGTACTAGTATAATTTCTGCTGCTCAGGCGCAAAAACTTTCTACCTCGAAAAAAGCACTTGAAAATTTAGCTTCAGTGTTGAAAAAAATTCCTAAGGAAGAATTTGTTAAATCTATAAAAGAGGATAGGGATGAAACTCATTGATACAAGTTATTTTTACGATGTAGTTTTATCAAAAGACCAAGCTCTAGTTCTGGATTCCTATGTCTTAGATTTAACCTTATATGAACTTGGTAATGTTTTATGGAAGCATTACAAAAAACTCAAAACAATTTCTAAATCCGACTATCTTACTTTTCAAAATTCCATTTTGGATTTGTCTCTAAATGTAATTCGGTTTGATCAATGTGATTTTTCTGCAATTTCTTCACTTGCAGATAGATTTAATCTAACTTTTTACGATTCTGCGTATGTTTTCTATGCCAAAAAATATCGTTTAGATCTTTTAACTCACGATTCGTTGATGAAAGAAGCATTTGAAAAGATTTGATTGTTTGCTATGTTTTGGTTCCTCAAACCCTCATCTTATGGGGTGGATTGTGTTTTAATTTAGTTCTCTGGTGTTATGTTCATGCAAAATTCAATTCAATATTTAGTTTTCTCATTTCTACTTGTATCTTTCTTTTTGGTTGGTTGCTGCAGTTTAATTCCAAATTCCATACAAACTAATCCCGATCCTTCTCCATCCGAATCGGTTTGCATTTCTCCTTCAAAAACATTCAATTATGATCCTCCAAATCCCAAATCCGGTGTTCGTCCTCTTTTGGTTTTGATTGCAGACCTTAATTCGCCAACTGAACCTGCGCCAACTATTTCTGATGTGGATCGTGCTTATTTTGGTACTTCTCCAAGCGTTTCTGATTATTTATTCAATATTTCAAATGGCAAATTAATCATCCAAAAAGCAGGAATCTACAAATATCTTCTTGATCCTCCATATGATTCATATTTTCAAAACGATCCAGATGACTTGGATAATGATGGTTGGACTGGGGATGGTAAAAAACTTTGGACCGCAACCCTTCTAAAATCCGATTCAGATATTGATTATTCTTCATTTGATAAAAATCATGATGGTTATGTTTATCCGGATGAACTTGGAATCCATATAATCGTGCCTCATAATGTTCCTTATCCTGGAGGCGCTATGAGGTATTTGGAATTGAGGCAAAATCCGCATTCCCCTCTTGTTCTAGATGGCGTTACTTTGGTTGGCGCTTCTTCTTCTGGTTCTGGAAATCCGGTTAGCGTTGGGACCCCTTCTCACGAATTATTGCACTTATTTATCGATGCGCGTGATTTGTATTTTTCCTACTTTTTCCCATACGCTGCTGGAGGATATTCTATAATGGATCAATTTTGGGGAATTGCGCAATTGGATCCATATGAAAAGATGCGATCTGGTTGGTTAAATTCATTTGAAATAACTAACTCCGGCTGCTTCTATCTTCCAAGAATCGATTCTTCTGCAATTGTGCATATAATAGAAAAGAAAAATTCCAACCCTCGTGAATTCTATATTCTTGAAAATCGGCAAAAAGGAACTTATGATTCGCAGATTTTTGATAGCGGTATTGGAGTTTGGAGAATAACTGAGCCTCCACAAAGATATGATTACATACAAAAACCTGCTTTGGTTTTAGATTCGGATTGGGCAACTATTGCAAAGGATGATTGGGGAAGAATGGCTCTTTGGATGTTTAGGCCAAGCTATTATCCATTTAATGATTCAGCTGCTCTTTGGTCGAAGGAGGATCTTTCTTCTCCAGTTACTTTTAATTGGTCTGATGGATCAAGTGCATTTACTCTGAATTCTGCTTCCTTATCTTCAGATGTAATGGAGTATAATATTACTCTTCCAAATCGATAAATTTCCTTTTTTTCCCATTATTCTGTGCTAGTTGCTGTTTAAGTATGGTTTATATAGCCTTCCATTGACTATAACTGGTGATATTTATGAAAGTTACTAAAGTTTCTCCACCTACAGGATCTAAAAGAAGGCTTCCAAATCGTGATCTTTTTGGAGATACGGTCATTAATGATGCAGATCCCTCAGTACTTACTCCAAGGGCCCAAATCAATTCTATTGAATTGACAGGTGCTTGCCGATTGTCTGATTCAATTGATCCAAGATTTGCTCCAATTAGTGAATTTTTTGGTCTTAATAGTTCAAAATCTCCTGAACCTTTGAAGCGAGTTGCGCCTAGAAAAGGACTTCCTCCTCCGGTTCCGGCTGTTGCACCAGTTCCAAAACCTTTAACTGCTGCTCAAAGCGCCGCTCTTAAAGTTGCAACTGCTGCAATTGACGCTGCAATTTTAGAACTCGAACCAGATCCAGTTCTTTCCTCTGCTGTAGTTCAACTTCCACAAGTTCCACAACCAATTATGCCAATGCCTCTTCTTCCAAGTGCGAGCAAAGTTATTGCTCCAGCCGAACCTTCTGTTGTTTTATTAACTGATGCACAAGTTGATGTTCTTTTGGCTTCTGCTCGATACAACGCTCCAAGAAAAATCATTTCTGAATTTGTTCAGAATGTTCGTGATTTAGTTCGCGATGTTGTTGATGAAATTCGTGAAGCATTCAAACCAACAACTGATGAACTTGGTTATGTTCAAAAACCAAACTATGTTGGTTTTGGTTTAACTGCAGCATTTAGTTCTGTTGCGGCTATTGGCGCTCTATTAATTGCACTAAACCCCTTTGGAGTAAAAGAAACGATTCCCTCGAGCATGGTTGCATCACTTTCAACAGCTGCTCCAATTTCCGTTTCATTTGAATCTCCGCAAAGAAATCTCGTTGAACCTACAATTTCTGCAACTGCTCCTCTTGAAATCTCTAGAGAAGTTGCATTGGTTGCTTCAACTCCTGTTAGTATGGTTTTCACTCTTGATGAGGTATCTGCTCCAAGAAGACCCCACTCAAGACATCATGTTTCAAGATCCACATCTACAACTACTACCCCTTCAAGTGCCCTTGTGAAAGTCGAATCTTTAGGTTCTTCTCACTCTGTTTCAGTTGCTCTTTCATCAAAGCAATTTGGCAGATCCAGATTATTTGTTGGGGAAGTTGTTGGAGATTCTTCAGTTTCAAATGGTGCTGCTGTTGCAGGTCCAAGATTAATTATTGATCGAACCTTATCGAGAATGGGTCTTTCGATGAATGATCTTCCAACTCGAGTTGCTTCTTTAATTAGCGCAAACACTCCAAAGAGTTTGACTAATTTTGCCGCTCTTGTTGAAGCAGAGGCATTTAGACAAGTTTCTCCTTCATTAGAAGAAAAAGAAGATATCTGGATGACTCGAGCTTCATTGAATGCCGAACAATTAAGACAATATGCAAGAGTTTTGGGCGCAACCGGCCTTTTCAATTAAAGTCTCTTTTTATTTTCTGCTTTTGTTGATTTATTGTGGATTTTGCAATAATTGGCGCTTTAATTTATGTTTTGGCATTTAGCCGCTATATTTATTCCACTCTAAAAGATAAAAACAAGCCAAACCGAGCCACTTGGTTCATCTGGGCGTTTTTAGGCTTCATTCTCCTCTTTAGCTATTACTCTGGAGGCGCAAGAGAAACAATCCCTCTTTTGATTGTCAATCAGCTTGGGATGTGCATTATTTTTCTTATTTCATTAAAATTCGGCGAAGGAGGATACACAAAATTCGATATCTATTGTCTCTTTGGAGCTTTTGTTTCTATTTTGGTTTGGTTTATATCGCGCAATCCGCTCTACGCCCTTTTATTTGGAATTCTTACTGATTTATTTGGCGCTCTTCCCACAATAAAAAAATCATTTGTCGATCCAGTTCATGAAGATAAAATAACCTGGATTTTATTTCTTCTTGGAAATTCGTTCAATTTACTTGCAATAAAAAACTGGAATTTTGAAATCTATATTTATCCTCTATATATGGTTCTTCTCTGTTTTACTGTTTTAATTATCTTATTGAGAGGCCTTTTCTGTGTAAGAGTTAAATAGTTCGACTTCCTTATTTTTTCATGCTTCTTTTTAGGGATGTTGCAGCTGTTTTTGATAAAATTGAATCCAAATCAGGCAGACTCGAAATGACTGATATTCTTGCTGATCTTTTCAAAAAATGCACTCCTCTCGAAGCATCTAAACTTTGCTATTTGATTCAGGGAATCATTGCTCCTCCTTATGAAGGATTGGACTTGGGGATGGGTGAACGGTTTGCCCTGGAAGCAATTGCTTCTGCAACGGGTTATTCAAAAATTGAGGTTGAAAAGCACTTTAAAAAATCCGGTGATTTAGGAGACACTGCTCAAGCATATTCATCCAAAAAGAGGCAGCAGTCTCTCTATTCAAATGACCTTTCGCTGGTTTATGTTTTTGATTCATTTTTAAAAATTGCAAAATCTTCTGGATCCGGAAGTCAGGAATCAAAGATCAAAGTTCTAATTGAGCTTCTAAATAATTCGGAACCAATAGAATCCAAATATATTGTGCGCTTTGTTAATGGAAGTCTGCGTCTTGGAGTTGGGGATCCTACCATTTTAGATTCCATTTCTGTTTCGAATGTTGGCGATAAATCTCTTCGTGAAAAACTTGAACGGGCGTATAATGTTTGCTCTGATTTGGGCTTTGTTGCAAAATCATTTTTCACTAACCCTTCTTCTATTGAAAAATTCAGCGTCACTCCGTTTAAACCTCTTATGCCTGCTTTGGCTGAGCGGCTAAATTCTCCAGAAGAAATAATCGAAAAAATCGGCGAATGCGAAGTTGAAATGAAATATGATGGATTTAGATTGCAAATTCACAAAAAAGGCAATGAGGTTGAATTCTACTCAAGAAAGCTTGAAAAAATGACTGCTATGCTTCCCGACGTTGTGGAGGCAGTTAGAAAACTTCCCAATTCTGAAATTATTTTTGAAGGAGAAGCTCTTGCATTTGATACATCAAACAATCGTTTTCTTCCCTTCCAGCAGACAATTCAAAGACGGAGAAAGCATGGAATTGAAGAAGCCTCCAAAAATTTCCCTCTTTCTGTATTTGTTTTCGATTTAATTTATCTTGATGGGACGGATCTAACCTCCGAACCATACAAAAAACGAAGAAAGATGATAGAAAAAATATTTGCAAAGACTTCTCTTATTTCTCCAAGCACTGCAAAGCGCGTTAAAAGCCCCTTGGAATTAGACTCCATTTTTCAAACTTCCATCTCCAGTGGTTTAGAGGGGATAATTGCCAAGGATCTTAATGCTCCTTATGCAGCTGGAAAGAGAAAATTTGCTTGGATCAAACTCAAAAAATCGTATGGTAAATCCGTTGATACTATTGATGCTGTTGTTGTGGGCTATTATCTTGGTCAGGGCCAAAGGGCAGAGTTTGAATTTGGCGGAGTTCTTGTTGCAGTTTACAATTCAGATACTTCCAAACTAGAAACCATTGCAAAAGTTGCAAGCGGATTTTCTGAAGAAGAGATGAAATCTTTTGCCCAGGAGCTCTCTTTAATAAAAATTCCAAAACCTTCGATTAATCTTGATTATAAGATTGAAGTTGATTTTTGGGTGGATCCAAAAGTTGTTGTTGAAGTTGCTTTTGATGAAATTACTGAGTCTCCAAATCACACCTGTAATTTCAAAAGCGGCAAAGGTCTTGCGCTACGTTTTCCTAGGTTAGTTAAATTGAGAGAGGATAAATCCATTTCTGAAATTAGCACTTCTGATGAAGTGGTTCATTTATTTGAATTACAAAGAAGGCTTTAGTGGTTTTTCGTTTTGAGCAAGTTATC
Organism: Microcaldota archaeon; assembly: GCA_964590665.1. Lineage (GTDB taxonomy): Archaea > Micrarchaeota > Micrarchaeia > Anstonellales > Bilamarchaeaceae > Bilamarchaeum. The sequence goes on along the minus strand of CAZPWA010000010.1, from coordinate 10,544 downwards.
TCTTCCTATTTTTTCTCTGCTTATTTCTCCTCTTTTTTCCAATTCTCCAATCAAAATGCTCATCTTGGCTTCTGAATAATTGAGTATTTCCCTCAATTCCTTTTGATATATCTTTCCTTCATTTTCACTAATTATTTTCAAAACCTCCCTTTCTTCTTGTTTTAGCGGGGGAAGTTCGTCTTTAGTATTTTGCATGGTCTTTTTTCTTTTGCTATATACAAAAAGAACTGCCGCAATTATTGCCAAAGTTCCTATTCCCATTGCTCCGATTATCAGATATTCTGTTTTCATGATTTGGCTTTCTTTTGGAATACTTTGAGTTTGGTTGGCTGTGCTATTTTGCTTTGGAGTCAATTCAAAAAGGTCATTTGGAATCAAGAGCAGGTCAAATTTTTTGGCAGCTCCATCATACGAAACTCTTTCTTCGCTTATGTAGTCTATTTTGCCTTCGGTATAATGCGTTGCCTTTATGGTATAGTTTCCTCTTTCAAGATCAAGAGAATATGTTTTATTTGTTAAAAACTGGCTACTGCTTGGTCCGCTTACTTTAATTAGGACATTGTCTAATCGAGTTAGTCGATCTCCTTCGTATATGTCTCCATATAATTGGGAAAATCCGATTCCGATCATCAGTAGTGTCAGAAGCGGCAAAATTATCTTTTTTGCCATTATATGTTCTTGCGGGTTGGGTTTATTATTTGTCCTGTTTTGTTACAATCTGTCTATTTAAGTAGTTGAAAATACTTTAGAAATGCTTTAATTTTATTCTTTTTTCTCCCGTTTGAAAGTTTCTTTTTATATGAGTCCCAATTTGTTTTTGTATAAAAGAAGGTGAAACTATGAAAACGGCATTTTTGCTTGTGCTTTTGCTTTTTGGTTCTGTCTTTGCACAAACCAACTTTCAAGTTAGCACAAAAGCTGATGTATATATAGGAAAAGAATCTCTTGATTCTGTTTCAATTGCAAAACAAAATGGTCTTGTTTTTACTTGCAAGGAAACTGATGGAGGATTCGATCTTTTTGAAAAAGGAGTAACTCTAAGATACGAGGGTGAAAATCAAGTTTCTTCATCAAAAACTGATTATTGTACTGATTCTTCAACTGTTGTTGAGTATTGGTGCTCTGAAGACTCTCAAATTAATTCTAAGACCTTCTCATGCACTCAAGGTTATTCGTGCAAAGAAGGTTCTTGCGTGAAGGATGAAGTTAAAGAAGAGCCTCAGACAAAAACCGAAGCTGCTTCAGTTTACGAATCATTATACTGTACTGATTCCGATTCCATTGATATCGCCAAAAAGGGCACTGTTGAAGGAGTATATATTAAAAACGGCGAAAAAGTAAAAGTTGAAAACAGCGATTACTGCCTTGATTCTTCAACTGTTGTTGAATATTTCTGCGCAGCAAATACTGAAAGCAAAGTGACTAAAACTTGTGCTGATGGTTACTCCTGTTCAAATGGAGCATGCATCGCTTCTGACTCTTCAGTTAAAGAAGAAAAGAAAACTGGAGAAAGTGCGCCAAATTTGAAGCACCGAATTGATGTTTTCTCGATGATGGGAGATAAGCTTGATCTTTCATATGACATGTTTTTGAATAAGCCATTTACTGCAAGAATGATTAATGCAAAAACTGGTGAAGTTATTGCAGAATCAACCGCTAAATTCACTTACGATGGTCAGGATAACTACAACTACTATCCAAATGTGCTCTTTGCAGCATTTGACCTTCCTGATGGCGTTCCAGTTTATTTTGAATCAAACTACGAATCATTGAAGTTTGGTGGCAATGAGGAGACTCTCTACTCCTGTGCTTCCTACTATGTAATTAGAAGCGGAGAAACTGTTGAAGCATATGTTGATGGTGAACTTAGATACTATTTGACAAATTCCGGATCTGGTTCCTACAACACTCTTTTGTATAAAAAATCCCTTTGTGATGGAACATCTTCCTCAACTAAGGACTATGCAAAGGATGTGAAAAAAGAGGAATATGTCAATAAGGATTCTTCAACACAAGAAGTTCCGATCCCTCCATCTCTATCATCTCAAAATACTTTTGTTTTGAGTGTTTCAAAAGGATGGAACTTAAAATCAATTCCATATCCAAAGGCAACTTTGCTTAAGAGCACCTGTGATGCGGTTTCTGCATTTAGATACTCAAATGGATATGAGAAATTTGATTTAGGCGTCGGTTCAACTGTATCTCTTTTGGATATGGGCTTTTGGCTAAAGAGTGATTCTGATTGCCAATTGACTTTTGACGTTGATGGAAAACCAAACCAATTCCAGTCTAATATGAATTCCGGCTGGGTTATTTTGGGTTCCACACAAGGTTCAATTTCCTTTTCTGATGTTCGTGGATCATGCACTTCTAGCAGCGGTCCTTGGGCATTTGAAAATGGCAAATGGGTCCGATCCAACACTCTAAGTGAAGGAAATGGTTACTTTGTGAAATTTGATTCAAGCTGCAAATTGGGTTCTGAATCGGATTCGCTTCCACCACTTCCAAATTAATTTTTTTCTTTTTATCTTTTTTAGTAATGTTTTTATCCTATATTTAGCAAAATCTATTTATGAAAATCCAGATTATTTCTCAAATTCCCTCATCGGGTTTAGTTGTTTTTCCTCTGTTTTCTGATTCTTCTTTAACTTCTGAAATTTCATCCCTTTTAAAAAATGTAAAAAAAGAGCGTTTTGACTTTAAAATCGGTTCAACTCTTTTTTTTGATACTGGAAATGTAAAATATCTTATTATTGGTCTTGGAAAGAAAGAAGAATACCGCAATGAAAATATGCGCAGAATTGGTGGAATTTCAAATCGCTATGCCTGTGCAATAAAGGAAGAAACTTATTCTGTAGCTATGTGCGAAATGAGTGACTCTGCCTCTGCGCTTTCTGCCCTTTGCGAAGGCATTGTTTTGTCAAGCTACAAATCAACTGAATTCAAAAGCAAAATCGATGATTTTTTCTTCACAAAAGTTGCAAATATTTTCACCAAGGGCCCTATTGAAAATTCTGATAAAATCATTTCCAAGGCAGTTATCTTGGCAGAATCTCAAAACTATTCCCGCTTTTTAGATGAAAAGCCTGCAAATGTGGCAACTCCTAAATTCATATCTGAAGAATCAAAGCGACTTTCAAAAGAATTAGGTTTCAAATGCACTGTTTTTGAAAAGGAAAATTTGGAGAAAATGAAAATGGGTGGAATTTTGGCGGTTAGTCAAGGCAGCGCAAACCCCCCTGCCTTAGTTAAATTGGAATACAATTCTGAAAAAAAGGATCTTCCTCTTTACTGTGTTATTGGAAAAGGAGTTACTTTTGATACTGGCGGTATTTCGCTTAAGCCTTCTAAAAATATGCATGAAATGAAATATGATAAGAGCGGGGCAATGAACGTTCTTGGGATTTTTCATGCAGTTTCAAAATTAAAGCTTCCAATTCGGCTTCTTGGCCTTATGCCGATGGTTGAAAATATGCCTTCTTCAACGGCTCAAAGGCCTGGAGACATAATCAAAACTTATGGAGGAAAAACTGTCGAAGTTCTAAATACTGATGCAGAGGGGAGGCTTATTTTAGCTGATGCCCTCACCTATGCAAGCGAGCACAAGCCGCAATACACAATTGATATGGCAACTTTAACTGGTGCAATAATTGTTTCTCTTGGGCGCTTTGCAATCGGTATGTTTTCAAATGATGACTCTCTTGCATCTGCACTCAATGTTTGTGGTGAGAAAACCCATGAGCGGGTTTGGAGGCTTCCTCTGTGGCCCGAATATGGAGAATTGATGAAATCTGAATTTGCTGATTTAAAAAATATTTCTGAACTTGATGAAGCTGGCTCCATCACTGCCGCAGCTTTCTTGAGAGAATTTGTTGGTGAAATGAAATGGGCGCACTTGGACATTGCGGCAGTTGATACGATCAAATGGCCTCATAATTACCTTGAAAAAGGTGCAAGTGGAATCGGCGTTCGTTTAGTTGTTTCTACTTTGGAAGAATTATCTTCCAAAAAATAATTATATTTTGTGTAAAAAGATGTTTTATAAAGTGTTTTATTTAGAGTTTTTTTGTGAGCGAAAAACGAATTATTAATCCTTTTGCAATTTGCAATTATCGAGGTCCAGAAAGAAAAACTACTGAGCATTTGCCTCCACCAATAGCTCGGGCAGCAGGGTTTTCAAAACCAGAACCTGACGATTTAGGTCCAGTTGTATCTTCTCCTAATTCGGATGTTGTTTCTGTTCGCGATAAAAATCTTCTTTTTAAAAAAGGAAGGATAAGTTTTGATGTTGCTTCTTTTTATCCTCTTAAATTCATTCTTTTGACCTACGATTCTGTTGGTCCAATTCCGTATGGTGGAGATGATGCCGTTTTCCTTCCTGATTCATTTGCACTTAAGCATTCTTCAGGTTCTTTGGTTATTCATCCATCAATCTCTGTTCTTAAAGCGGAATTTGATGTTTATGGCGGAAGGGGAAGGGGTTCTATTTCTAGAACTACTGATTTTATGCTTTGGCCAGGAGTATTTCCTCAATTAAGTTATGCAAGGGCATACATTATTGCAAATTCAACTTCTCCAATTGCAAATGGCGGCGTTTTTGATTTTGTTTTATCGACCGATCCAGACTCCAAGCGACGTGAGGCTTATTCCTCTTTTAAGGATGAATTTTTTGAAAAATGTCTGACTGCCGGTTTTTCAAATTGAGTTTGGTTTGCTTCATTAATTAAAAATTCCAAAACTTCTTCTTTTTTGCCTTTTTTACTATTCCACTTTTTCACTATTTTTTTATGCGCTTCAAGTTCTGCAATTAATGGATTTAGTGGTTTATCTGGTCCCTTTATTTTGAAAACTATTGCGCTTGGAATAGGGCAAAATCTGGTATTTAATTTGTCATTTATTTGATATGGATATCTTCTGCAACTAAGAGGTGCAAATTCATGAATTGTGCACAAATTATCCTTTCCAAGGAAAATGCACGGGTGTGATTTTATTGCAAGCAAATATGATCCTTCCTGATCAATTGTATCTATTACCATATCCGGATCATAACTGAGGATTTTTAGCGGGTTTAGAAAAACAAATTCCTCAGCCTTTTTCCCGCTGTTTTTACAAATTCTTAAAACATCAAAAATAGTTACTGTTATTGTATATGTTTTGCAGCATTTGGCATCGCAAAGTGAGCAGGGGTTTATCATCTATTTATTGGTTAAATGGTGCGGGTTAAAAACTCGATTCTTTCCCTTGCTTCTTTTGCATCAAAAGGAACAACTTTTGTACCTTGTAGTATTTCTCTTTCGCTATTATGATATCCTAGCAGGAAATATGCATATGATTCCTTGAGTTCCTCAAGTACTCTGCTTTCAACTCTTAATTTTCCTGCTTCATATAAATACTCCATTTTTTCATCTGTTGGAGTTGGGAGCATTTTGAGAAATTTTTTGGCTTGTTCGAGTTCTGCTTCTCTCACCGCGCTTACTATTATATCTACAATGCAAAACTGTACAAATCTTAATGGTCCGTGCTTAAATGATCTAGCTTCTGACCCTTCAAAATCTTCAAAAAATGATTCTCCAGTTTCCAAATTGTAGTTTGTTATTGTTGATCCTTTTCTTAACTGTCTTCCACTGATCATTGCTTTTCTAAATTCGCCTTTTTTGTCTTTAATATCAGATTTTATTCTTTGGCCTGTTTTCGTTTTCAATTCTTCAACTACTCTATCTTTTGCCCGTTCTAAATATTCGTCCGATCCAAAAACGACCTGCGAATCCCAAACTCTTTGTGGGTAACTTCTTCCTCTTTGACAGAATGCAAATGCAAATATCTCATCTCTATCTAAGAGTGTCTTTGTTTCAAATTCGAATTTAGCGACCATAAATGGATCTCTAGTTCTTATTTTTACTAGGGTTTCCTTGATTCTCCCTGCTTCTTCTGAATCTCTTTTCTCTCTTATGATTATTGGTTCTGGTTTTGACCAGTATCCTTTCTCCAATCTTCCATCACTGCCTGTAATTAAAACTGCAATTTTCTTTGGGGGTCTTTTGGCTGTCTCATCCTTTATCTCATCTCTTAGTTTGTCCAATATGAATCTATTTCTGTCTTTAGTAAGTTCTGAATATGCTGCACTGATTTTCATTGAATTACACCCATCCCTTCAATTATTTTTTCAAGGTCAGTTATTCTTTCTTTGACCTCCTTTGGTTCGAATTTGGTCATGCTATTTCCTTTTTTTGCTTCTGCTTCGCTCTTATGATAAAGGCACAAGAAGTAATCGTATATTTCTGCAAGTTCTTTGGCTTCTCCAGCTTCAAGATCTAAAACTCGTGCCGCTCGTAAAAATTCTATTTTTTCATCTGTTGGTGTTGGAATGTTTTGAAGTATTTCTATTCCTTCGTCTAATGTCCTTGCCTTTACTGTACTAATTAATGAGTTTGCAATTACAAACTGAACCCATCTAAGAGGTCCGTTTTTGAATGATCTTATTTTTGCGCCCAATTCATCTGTGTGATAGTGGGCTTCTCCTGCATCCAAGTCGAAGTTTTTGATTTTTCTGCCCTTCCAGTTTTGCTCGCCTCTGATGGTTCCTTTATATTCCGCTTTTTTGCGTTTTATTTCTTCCTTTACTCCTCGGACCGTTTTCCACTCTGCAACTAATACCCTTTTTGCCTCTAAGAATATTTGGTTATCTCCCAACACGACTACTGAATCGTAAACTCTCTGTGGAAAAACTGTGTTGCGATTACCTTCATAAAAACTTAGTATATCTAATTCAATTCTCTTAATTTCCACATCTAAACCGTGAGATTTTATTTTTCCCGCTATTGCAGGATCTAGTTCGTTGCGTGCAAATATTACTATTTCAGATTCTGAAAAGAATCCCTTTTCTAATCTTCCATCACTTCCTGTGATTGTTATGGCAGTTTCCGAAAGATTCTCATTTTTTAGTAATTCTTTTAATTTTCTTGCTGTTCTCTCTAGTTCTAATCTATTTCTTTCCTTGGTTGCTCTCATGAACGTAGCTATCTGAACGCTTTGGACTTTTTTCATTGCAGCTCCGGTTCCATCCATATTTATTTTACTCAATTGTTCTTTATATATCTTCCACTTTTTACCAACATCTATCAAATTATAATAGTTAATAAAAAGCTTTGTTTTTGGGATTTTTTACCTCGTTAGTTTAGCTTATTTTTCCAGTTTTTTTCAAAGGCTTTTTAAAATACAACCTTCTTAGGCATTTATGGCAGCAAAAGTTGGGGCAAAAACCGAATTTATTTTCATAAAATCCCTAAAGTGGGATGAGATATACTCTCAATTAAAGAAGAAAAAATGTCTTAGGTGCGGAATTGTTAGGGTAGAAAAAAACGGAGTTGTGGCTTTATGCGCAAAAAGTTCATAAGTTCCTTTATTGTTCCAACTGGAGTTAGAGCTTCTGTTGGAGGATATTTGGGTGATGCAACTCCATTTGCTAATTTGATTTCCAGTGTCTCTGATGGCGTTATCGTTAATCCAAATGTCGTAAATGGAGGAATCCTCAATTTGATGAGTCCCAATATCATCTACTGTGAAGGATCTGTTTTAGACCTGTTTTTTTCCTCCAAAATCGGTCTTACTTTATCAAAAGGAAGTAAAATTGGAGTTGTTGTTGAAAAGACCAACGATTCTGCGGCAATGGCCTTAACGAAAAACACTATTAATGCAATGAAGGCGGTTGGGGGAGTTGAAGTTGTTGGATTAGAGGAAACTTCTTCATTAGTCAATCCACGGGCATTTTTTGCACACAATGTTGCCCACGGAGAAGTTTCAAATTTAAGCGCACTTGATGATCCTATTAGAAAACTTTTATCAAAAGGCGCAACCACTATCGCAATAAGTACAAATGTTCAGGCCGATCGTGATTTTTGGGAGGATTATTATAAAGGGAAAAAGCCAAATCCTGTTGGTGCGCTGGAAGCAGTTATTTCTCACTATGTTGTTGATAAATTCAAAATCATGGCAGCACATGCACCAATTGTCCCTTCTAAGGACTGGGACCTTAATCTAAGAAAAGATGAGGTATTTTGGCGAGCTGGAGCTGAAGCGCTTTCTCCAGCTTATCTCTCATGCATTCTTTATGGCCTTAGCAGATCTCCAAGAATAACTCCAGTTTCAAATTCGCAAATTAGCGTTTCTGATTTAAGCGCTCTTGTGATTCCATATTCCTCTTGCGGTGGAATAAGTGTTTTTGAAGCTGCTTCACGAAAAATTCCAATAATTGCAGTAAAAGAAATCGAAACTAATCTCAATGTGACTCCAAGAAGCATTGGAATTGATGCAATTGAAGTGAATACTATGCATGAGGCTTTGGGTGTTTTAGTTTCCCTTAAAGAAGGAATAAAACTTTAGTCATCGGTATGCAGGATTCTCGCATTTTTGTTTTTTTACTATTTCATTAACTTCTGATGGATCGACCTGCAATCTGTATTTTTGCATGATTGTTGGCATATTGCATCCATTTTCAGAAACGAGTTTTTCAAGCTCCAACCCAGTTATTTTTTGAAGCCGATATACCTTCAACACTGCATCCACTCTTGCCCCCTTTGCCATGTATTTTAGTACTTCTGGAATTGCTGCTTTTACAAAGAGGTCTTTTCTGTATTCTCTAAAGAGTTCCATTACTGTTTTTTCAAGGTCGCTAAATTCAAAGCCTTCTCGTTTGAGTGCAACTACTGTGTTTTCAAGGGTTGTTGCAACCAAAACTGGATCAACATGTGTTTCCTCAATAATTCTTTCAAAAAGGTGCAAGTTCCTTGATTTTAGCATGTTTGCCGCCATGTCCTTATTGAGCATTTTTTCAAGTTTTTCTCTCTTTTGATCAAGGCTTTCTCCTTTTGATGATTTTTCAATCAATTCTTGGGTAATTTTTGTGTGAGGAATATCTGTTTCAGGATACATTCTTGCTTTTCCTGGAATTGGTCGCATAAATGTAGTTGTTCCATCAGGGTTTGCCCTTCTTGTTTCTCCAGGAACAAAATCCATATTTGCCCTTGCTAAGACATTTTTGATTGCGCTTTTTGCCCTCTCATGAGGTGCAACCACCATTACAAATGCATCATCTTCATCTAATTTTAGTTCTTTTTTTATTTTTTCTATTTCTTCTTCACTAATCGAATATTTGGTCAAATCCTCATCTGAGTGGATTATTCCTTTAACTCCGGCAAGTTTTGCATAATCGCTCAATTCAGTTCCATATCTCTTGCCTTTTTGGATTTCTAGTCCCAAAAACCCACGGTGATTTTTCATCCGTATTCCAAAAATCCCAGATCCACTTTCAATTCCTTTTTTGATCATTGCGGCATTGGTGTTATTGAAAATTGAGGTTAAATCGTGAATTTGTGCTTCAATTGGATATGCATTTTTCTGTCTTAGTTCAAAAATTATTTTGATTAATTCCAACTGTCTTTTTTCTTCTCCGCTTGCTATTTCTCCAAGCATTTTCAAATCCTGAGCCCCTTTTATTTCAACCCGATTTGATCCTTCTGTTGAAACATTCAAATCTTGCCTTATTGTTCCAATTCCACGCGCAACTTTTCCTGTTGCTCTTAGGATTAATCCTATTTTCTTTGCAACTTCCTCTAAATGCTCTGCGTCTTTAATGCTTGGATCTGTTGTGATTTCAATTAATGGAACTCCCAATCTATCCAATCTGTACGTTGCTTTACCTTCCTTGTTTTCAACGATTCCTGCGCTCTCTTCTTCGATTGCAATAGTTTCTATTCTAACTGTTCCTTTACTTGTTTCAATATGTCCACCATAGCCAATTATCGCAGTTCTTTGGAATCCTGAGGTGTTACTTCCATCTATGACTAATTTTCTCATTACATTAAGTTGAGGTACAATCACTGCATTGAGTTGGTGTGCAATCTGCAATGCGGCTTCCAGTGCTTCCTGGTTTATTTTGTGTGGCGGCTCTTCATCTAGTTCCACAAGGCAGTTATTTGAAAATACTTGGTATTCGAATTCTCTTCTTTTTTGACTTTCAGCTTTTGCGGCTTCATCTATTTCTCCAAGTTCTGATAAAACCGGATGCAATCTTCGCTGTATTGCCATAATCGGAGCTTCGTTTTCTCCAATCTCACTCTTACAATTGCAAAATAGTTTGTTAGTATTAAGTCTTTGATGAATTTCTATTCCTATTTTCATATGATAATCTCTGTATGATCCAAATTATAAATTTTCTTTGCCTATGGTTTTTATGGCAAAGTCCTCTGTTTCGGAAACTATAATTCAGAATTATGCTCTTTTGAGGGATGCAATCTCCAAGCGGGATCTAAAATCCATGGAAAAACTTGTCGATTCTCCAACTAAGAAAAAAATGGATGAATCTGAGTTTACTAAGGAAGTTTCTGATGCTCTTTTGGAACTTTTTCCAAATCCAAAGGAAATTGAATTGGTTGACCTTCTAAATAACGGTTCTGACTATTGCTATCGCTTTAGATTCAAAAAACCTGATTCAGAAGGCAGTTATTTCTATGGTGCTCTTTTTTATACAAAAGAAGGTTCTCAATTTA
>CAZPWA010000009.1:24106-34784 GCA_964590665.1 Microcaldota archaeon | reverse complement strand
TCAAAAAGTATATGAAATAGGAGAAACACACAACGGAAAAACAAACAAAAAGAAGCTAATATTCGGAATTATGAACAACGACGTGGAGTTTTCCCAATTTAGAGGATATTTGCAGACATTATCTCGCGAAATAGGATTTGTATTTGAATTAAGACAAACATCAAGAAGCCCTTTTGACAAGCAAATATGCGCGCAAATAGAAATAAATGGAAACAATAGAGGAATAGTTGGAAAAATAGATCAACAAGCACTCAGTAAAAGAAAAATAGATTTCCAGGTTATGATTTGCGAAATTGATTTGGACTAGGGGGACCCCTTACTTCCACTATTCTAATTGTTCAATAGTGTGAGCGCAGATTTTATACACAATCAAGCGCGAACCAAAGCGGGAAAAAAATGAATCCATAGTTTTTTCAAGAGAAGGAGAAACAGCAATAGTTGATTTGGTTTTCCAAACGTTTTTCGAGAGAGGAAGCTTGTTTAAATAATAATAGAAAAGACGTTTTGTTCTATTGAATGATTTTTTATCTTTTGCAAAAATATCATAAATATAAACAATAGAGAGATAATCATTTTTAGAGGAGATAATTGGTTTTTTAGGAGAAGTGATTGGAGAGATATCTACGTTTGATTGAAGATCAGAAGTTGGGACAATTGCATCTAAAACCGCAGTTTCATCATTAGAAATAGAGATCTGAGAAACTGCTGAGTCAGATTGTTTTTTAGGAAGTTTTTTGACTATTTTTTCAGAAGATTTTTTCTCAGATAAACTGATAGGTTCTCGAGGTTTTTCTTCAATAATTTGAGTCAATACTAAAGCCAATTTTTCCTTTTCTTTCTGTTGTTTTTCCAATCTTTTCTCTTTTAATAATGAAAGAAACTTTTCCAAATCAGCTTTTCTTTTTTTAGAATCCTTACTTGACACTTTCTCACTTCCTAATTGTTATTTCTTATTATTATGTATCTATAGTTACATAAAAAAATAAAAAACAGTCGTTTTTTAAAAAATAGTGGAAGTGGGGGGTCTCAATCCCTCTTTCTCACAAATACTTGAACGTTTATTCTTGGCTCTTCTTTCCTTTAAATAGAAAAACTAGGACCTCATTTCCGCGGAATTAGTTTTAATTCTGGATTTTAAAAAAATTTGGAAAAATTAGTTTTCTTTTTTCAACTCTTCAATATATTTCGAATATGTAATGAATCTTTCAAGTGCTTTCACTGCTGCTTTTTCTGAGTTGTAGCTTGGTATTCCTTTTCCTTCGATTATTTTTCTATATGCTTCGGTGTATGCGCCACCGATCGAAATAGTTACTATTGGTTTTTTCTTTTCATCAACATATTTTGATAAAACATGAACTACTCGTTCATCTACTGGAGGCGTCTGCAATAATACTATTACGATTATTGCATCTATTGTATCATCTCTCATCATGGCATCTATCGATTTATCATATCCATTCACATCTGCATCTGCAACTAAATCTAATGGGTTTCCGACATTTCCATAGCTTGGTAGTATTTTTTTCAGTTCTGTTTTTGTTTGATCTGAAAACTTGGCTAATTCTAATCCTTCTGATTCTATTGCATCTGCTGTGAGTACTCCTATTCCTCCTCCATTTGTAATTACTCCAACTCTTCTTCCTTTTGCCTTGGGTTGGTTGAATATTTTAACGAAGTTGAATAGTTCGTTTATTCCGCCTGCTTCAATCACTTTTGCTTGTTTGAATGCTGCTTGGTATGCCATATATGCTCCTGCAATGTTTCCTGTGTGTGATTTTGCAGCTGCCTGAGCACCTGCTCCTTTTCCTGCCTTAAGTGCAATTATTGGTTTTTTCTTATTTACTTTTTTCATCGTCTCAAGTAATTTCCTTCCATCTTTTGCTCCTTCCATGTACAAAATTATTGCCTCTGTTTCAGAATCATTCATCAAATATTCTAAATAATCGCTTTCATCCAAAACTGTCGAGTTTCCAAATGATATGAATTTCGAAATCCCCACTCCATAGTAAGCTGAAAGATCCATGACTGTTGATCCGACAGCTCCGCTTTGTGAAATGAATGCAATTCCTCCTGCCTTTGGTCTTTGAAGTTTATAGTTTGGTAAAAAAACACTATCTACTTTCGTGTAAGGGGTGAAAACACCTAGACAGTTTGGTCCAACCACTGGGATTTCATTTGCAATTGCTATTTCTCTTGTTTTTTCTGCTAAATCCTTTCTTCCTACTTCTTCAAAACCCCCTGATAGTATTATTACTCCTCCTGTTTTTTTCCTTGCACACTCTTCCATTATTGAGGGAACTGTTTCTGCGGGGGTTGCAATTATTACACAATCTATTTTTCCTGGAACCTCTACCACGCTCTTATAACATTTTAGTCCCATTATTTGCGGATATTTTGGATTTATTGGATATATTTTTCCCTGATATTTGTTTTCAAGGAAATTTTTCATCAAAACATTCCCTATTTTATTGGGGGTTGCAGATGCTCCGATTATTGCAACTGATTTTGGTTTGAATATATTGTCTAGATTTTTGATTATTTTTTTCATCTTCTTCACCTACTTGCTAAATCTTGCATCTATGATGTCGCACCCAAATTCATCACAAATAACCGGATTCAAATCCATCTCCTTTATGTCTTCCTTTATCATGAACTGACTTGCTCTTATGACTAATTTTTCGAGTTCTTTTTTGTTTATTGGTTTTTTGCCCCTCGCTCCTTCTAAAAGAGGGTGTGATTTCAATTCAGAAATCATTTCTTCAACATCTTTGGCTTCAACGGGACATATTCTCGCACTCACATCTTTGAATATTTCGACGTAAATTCCACCAAGTCCCAAAACCAACATCTGTCCAAATTGCGGATCCTTTTTTCCACCTATGATTAATTCAACTCCTTTTCTTGCCATTTTTTGAACAATGACTCCCTCTATTTTTTTACCCTTGTTTCTCTCAATCATCTCTTGGTATGCTATCCTGAGCGCTTCTTCAGATCTGATGTCAATTTTGACTCCTCCAAAATCAGATTTGTGCTCTATTTCTTGGGAAATTATTTTCATGGCTATTGGAAATTTGAGTTTTTTTGCAGCATCTATTGCCTCTTCCTGGTTTTTCGCTATTTTATAGGGGATTAATTTGAAGCCATTTTTTTCAAGTAGTTTAAAATCTTCAACTATTGTCATGTTGATCGTTTTCTCTACTTCTCCAATGTTTTTAATTGTGGTCTTTCTTCCGTTGTCTCTATTTTACTTATTTTTAAGTAGCAACTAATTAATAGGTAAAGTCTCTATTCTTCTTTATGAATTCTGATTCTTCAGGCATGCCAATCTCTAATCTTAATATGAAGTCTGCAATTTTAGCCCTTTCAAAAGGTAATTTTGTTGTTCTTTATGATGGAGATGAGAGGGAAGGTGAAGCTGATCTTATAATTGGTTCTGGATTTGCAACTCCTTCTGTAATTGAAAAAATTAGAAAGGATGCAGGTGGATTAATCTGTGTTGCAATTTCAAAAGATTTTGCTTCTTCTCTTTCCTTGCCTTTTTATCACGAGTTACTTGAAAAATTTCCTTCTTTAAAATCTCTTGAGTGCAAAAAAGCTGCATATGGAGATAAGCCTGCATTTTCAATTTCCATAAACAGTAAAAAAGTTTATACTGGAATTCCAGACTCTGATCGTTCCTTAACTATTACTTCTTTTGATTCAATTCTCAATAATTCTGATTCAAAGAAACATTTTTTGGAAAGTTTTTATTCTCCAGGTCATGTTTTTCTTTTAATTAGTTCTGGTCTTGAAAAAAGAAAGGGACACACTGAACTTTCTGTTGAACTTGCAAGGCAAGCTGGATTAAAATCTGTTGTTTTGTGCGAGATGCTTGGCTCTGGAGGCGCTCTTTCAAAAGAAGAGGCCCGAAATTATGCTCAAAAAAATGGTTTTATTTTTATCGAAGGAAAAGATGTTTTGGTGATTTAAAATGAAAATTGGAATTGTTGATACTACTTTTTCAAAAGTAAATATGGGACAAATTGCTCTTGATGAATTTTCGAAATTGAATTTTTCAAATCTTGTTCGAAAAACCGTTCCAGGTATAAAAGATCTTGCAGTTGAATGCAAAATTCTTCTTGATTCTGGTTGCGATGTTGTGCTGGCCTTGGGTATGGTTGGCGCCATGCCAATTGATCAACAATGTGCCCATGAGGCAAGCCTGGGAATCCAAAGTGCAAAGCTCATGACAAACAAACACATCATAGAAGTATTTGTTCATGAAAATGAGGCTTGGAGCGAAAAAGAGCTTTTTGAAATTTTTGATTCAAGAATCCGCAAGCATGCTCATAATGCATATAATTTAGTTTCAAATCCATCTATTTTAACTAACAGTGCCGGTCAGGGTATTCGCCAGGGAAAATCGGATGAAGGAAGTCTCTCTTTGGGCGAGAAAAAATTAAAAATCGCAATAATTCGTGCAATGTTCAATGAAGAAATAACTTCGAAAATGGAAGAGGCGGCAATAAAAAAATGCAAATCTCTGAATCTTGACTATTCTCTTGTTCGCGTTCCAGGTGTTTTTGATATTCCTCTTCCTCTAAAAAAATCCCTTTTGGATAAATCAATTTCAGGTGCGATTGTTTTGGGGGCGGTTGTAAAGGGAGACACTTCCCATGATGAAGTAATTACTAAAGACTGCGTTTCTCGAGTTGGATCTTTAATTATGGAACACAATAAGCCTGTTGCTCTTGGAATCATTGGTCACAATGTTAGCTGGGAAGGTGCAGTTGATCGGCAGCTTTCTTATGCAGAAAATGCAGTTTCCTCACTTTTTTCCCTAATTAAAACTCTTACTTCTTAAGGTGTGTTTTTGGACGTTTCATTTGTTGCAAAGGCTGATTTTCCAACTAAATTCGGCCATTTTCAAATTTGGGCCTTTACTGATTCTGATAAAAAAGAGCATCTAGTGCTTTCAAGTGGGGAAATTGCCGATGGTTCTCTTGTGCGTCTTCACTCAAAATGTCAAACCGGAGATGCGCTAAATTCCAAACGTTGCGATTGTCATGATCAACTTGAATCCTCCTTAAAATATTTTGCAAAGAATTCCGGCCTGTTAATTTATCTTGATCAGGAAGGGCGTGGAATCGGCCTTGCAAACAAAATCAAGGCATACTCTCTTCAGGATCAAGGCATGGATACGGTTGAAGCGAATCTGGCTTTGGGTTTTTGCGAAGACATGCGTGATTTTGAAGTTGCTGCAAAAATCCTTGCATTTTTCAAAATTAAAAAAATCCATCTTCTAACCAATAATCCATTTAAAATTCAGGATTTGATTCGTCATGGGATTGAAGTTGTCTCAAGGAAACCTCTTTCAATAAAACCAAATCGCTTCAATAAGCGATATCTTAAGACCAAAAAAGAAAAAATGAGTCATCTTCTCTAATCTCTTTTTTGAAATCATATTACTATATATACTTTGTACTTCCTTTGTTTTTTATGGAATCAAATGAGATGATAAAAAAATACGGTCCTTATGCGGCTGTTTTTGTTGTTATTATATTGCTGGCTTCCGGAGTCTATCTTTTTAGGGATTCAATTTTCCCCCGGCCTCCTGTTGCATGTACTATGGATTACAATCCTGTTTGCGGCTCTGATGGCACAACCTACTCTAATGATTGTGTTGCAGCTTCAAATGGAGTTAGTGTAGTTTCTAGGGGTGAGTGTCCAACGACTCCCGGTTCTTCTTCCGGTAATTCTGGAAGCGGATCCACTGGTTCTGGCGGAACATCGACTTCTTCAAACACCACTGCTTCAACCTGTGGTGACACTGATGGCGGAAATAATCCTTCTGTGTTTGGAAAGACTGTTTCTTCAACTTCAGCAAGCGAAGATGTATGTTCTTCTGCAACAACTCTTAGTGAATTTTTCTGCTCTGGAAATTCAATTCAGTCTGCACAGATCGTTTGCCCTGGTTCATGTCAAAACGGAGCATGCATCGATTCAACTGTAATTGGCGGAACCAACACTTCTGGTTCAGGTGGTTCATCAACTTCTTCTTGCACTGATTCAGATGCTGCAAATTCTCCAAATGTTGCAGGTGTAGTTCGCTTGTCTAATGGCGCACGAGGAACTGATACTTGCACTTCTGCAACTGGCGGAATAGAATATTACTGCTCTGGTTCGGATATGCAAAGCCAGTCATTTAGTTGCGCATCCGGAATGTCTTGTCTTGATGGCAGATGTCAATCTTCAGGAACAACTCCAACAAACACTTCAACTTCTCCAACCATAACCTGTACTGATCAAGATAATGGAGAAAACTTATTTATGAGATCAAATACTACAAATTCTGCTGGTGCACGTGAACAAGATCAATGTGCAGGTGCTCAAGTTAAGGAATTTTCCTGTCATGTAAATGGATCTATAGTTTCTCGAAATCTTGATTGCCCATCAGGATATTCTTGCTCAAATGGAATTTGCGCATCAACTTCTCCAACTTGTAATGATCCTGATGGAGGAGAAGATGTATATCGGGCAACTTCTGTAACTAGAGGGTCTCAAGTTGAATCTGATTCATGCAGATCCGATGGAGTGACTGTTAAGGAATTTTCCTGTTCCTCAACTGGCATTATAACTTCACGGGATATTGCTTGCAGTCCTGGTTTCCGTTGCGATTCTGGTGCATGTGTTGGCGTAACCTATGCTCCAATGTGCACCGATTCAGATGGTTCACGAAGTGATTATGCCTCTGTAGCTGGAAATGTTTCTGGTTATGTTGCATCTGGTCCGTTCACCTATCTTGATTCGTGTACTGATCGAAACGTCAAAGAGTGGTCTTGCTCTGGAACAAGTGCAGTTGAATCTACTGTAACTTGCGCCTTAGGGTATCCTTGTAGGAATGGGGCTTGTACTTCCTCTTGTGAGCGTCCAGATCCGGATTCTTCTGCAACTGATGCATACACTCGCGGGGTTACTTATTATGGTTCTGCAACAATTCCTGATTCGTGTATTGATGCAAATACTGTAAGAAAAATCGCATGTGCTGCTGATGGATCAAGAACTGTTGTTGATTGGTCTTGCGGTTCAGGTGCATATTGTGATGCCTCTACTGGCCGATGTATTGGTCGCTGCAGAGACACTGATTCTGGTTTTGATCCAACTGTTGCAGGTGAGACTCATTATTCCTCTTCGGTTGCCTTCGATACTTGCAGCTCTACCAATCCAGATCTGTTAATTGAGCAAACCTGTGCCGATTCAACGGGTACTCCAAGTTCCCGTGAATTTGACTGCTCCTCTGTAGTTCACTTCGTTTCTCCTCCTGGAGGCGGGGCACCTATCGCGGTTTCCATGACTTGCTTGACTGATTCTGGCGGTCGCGGCTACTGCGGCTAAAACCATCTCTTTTTTATTTTTCTTCTTTATTCTTTTTCTGTGGCTTCTTCAAAAATTCACGAAAAATTTATGAAAATTGCAATTTCGCTTGCAAAAAAATCAAATCCCCATCCAAACCCTCGTGTTGGTGCGCTTTTAGTTCATCAAAACCAAATAATTGGGAAAGGATTTCATTTGGGTCCTGGTTCTTCTCATGCGGAAATTGAGGCAATTAATGATGCTATAAAAAATGGCTTTGAATCAAAAATTTCTTCCTCTATTTTATATGTGACTTTGGAACCTTGCTCCCACACATTCAAAAGAACTTCTCCCTGCACAAAAGAAATAATTTCAAGAAAAATTCCGTGTGTTGTCTATGGATTTACTGACCCAAACTCTTTTGTCAGTGGTTCAAAAACTCTCTCATCTTGCGGAATAAAAGTCTTTTCAAATGTTCTAAAAAAACAATGCGGTTCCTTGATTTCCTCATATTTAAAAAATCAAAAAATCAAACCAAAAGTCATTGTAAAAATCGCCTGCTCTATGGATGGAAAAACTGCAACAAAAACCAATGATTCAAAATGGATCACAAACGACATTTCTCGTTCATTTGTTCATAAATTACGCTCAAAATGCGATGCAATTGTTGTTGGTTCAAAAACTGTAACTCTGGATGATCCCCTTCTAACTAATCGCTCTGGGATTGGAAAAACTCCTGATCGTTTTGTTTTGGATCGTTCTTTAAAAACAAATCCAAATTCAAAAATCTTCTCTGATCCTTCTGCTCTAACTTATTTAGTTACTAATTCTGAAAATGATGTTTTGGCAAAGAAAAAATATCCAAAAACAATAGCTCTCCCAAATGATTTTTCTCTCAAATTTTTCATAACTACTTTGAGTAATATGGGCTACAAAAAAATCCTTTTTGAAGGCGGATCCACTCTTCTTGGTTCTCTGTTTGATGAAAATTTGGTTGATGAATTTTACCTTTTTATCGCTCCAATTGTAATTGGAGGCGCTGATGCCAAATCCTGCATTGGAGGAAAAGGCATTTCAAAAATTTCGGATTCAAAAAAATTCTCTCTCATAAAAATAAAAAAATTCAAAGAAGATATTCTTCTTCACTATAAAAGAAAAATTTAATTTGTTCTGTTTACTAAACTGGAATTCACATATGTCCAATTTAATGAAAGTCCCTCAGGACTTCTCAAAACATACTCTCCGTCTTCTTCAACGCTGTTTCCATATTGAATCCACTGCTCTTGCAAATTGCTGTAGTATTTCATTTCCTTTGAGAAAATCATTGTCGGCAGTTTTGTGATGTTAAATTGACCAATCAATTCATTTGCAGTTGTTTCGTTTTCTGAAATTTCCTGCACTTGATCAATCACTATTCCTCCCTGCACGCTTATTGCTCCAACTAAGTTGCTTATGTTTGTGCAGTTTGCGCAGTTGATTGGATTAATTATTGTAACATTTACGAGTCCTGCTGTTTCATTTTTCTCCAAATCAAAAAACGGAGCAATTGGCTCTTTTATAACAAATGTGTTGTTTATTTTTTCTCCTGAATTTGCAATATATTGGTTGAATGCTCCATACTCATATGCTTCTTGATCAAGAATCAGTGTGGGTAACTTTGTGATGTTATATTTCATTATGAGATTTTTGGCTTCTGTATCTTGCGCTTCAAGTATTTTTTTATCCAAAAACACCATTCCAATATCTTGGCCTTCCAGTGCTTGGAAATATTTGCTTGCATTCAAACATTCTGCGCATTCTTTTTTGTATATTGCAATTCCCTTTGCAAGGCCAACTATTTTATTTTCAGAAATATTTAGGTATGGCGCATCTACGTTTCTCATAACTAGCGTTCCATCCCCTTCAACACTTCCCAAATACTGCGCAAATTCTCCTTTGAATGCATCACTTAAATTTCCACTTTTTTCTCTTACTATTATTGTTGGCAGTCTATCTATTCTATATTTTCTTATTAGTTCATTGCTCTCTGAATCCGGGTAATTGATTATTCTGTTTGATCCTACGGCAAAGCCGTATTTTTGTGCACTTTGCTCAAAATATAAATTCAATCCTTCTGTGTCCCTACAAAGCGTGCATGTTACTGATCTGATATGTATTATTTCTATCTGACTCAGATTAGTTTGATTTGCTGTGCTATTGTGCAACTGAATTGGAGTTTTTTGTGTGGGTTGGTTCAATATCAAAATCCCAACAACTCCTAAAATTAATCCAACGCTTATGAATATTATTATATTTTTTACAAAGTCTCCCATAATTAGTTATTTGTCCATTTTGTTTTTATTCTATATTGAAAAAATTGAAAAAAGAAAATATTTTTGATTATTGCTCTGCGCTCTCTTTACAATCTTGTATTATTTGTCTTAGCGATTCATCGTATCTTTGTTGGATTAATGGGTCTGGATCTGTATTATCCTGCTGCATAGAATCACAGAGTGCTGGTTGTCTTGATTCCGCTGCAACTGCGCTTATGCATGCATTCTTTCTTGCGCCAACTCCTGTGCTTCCTCTAATTTGTGCGCATGGTGCAATTGATCCCATTGCACTTCCAACAACATCAAGGCATCCATTGTAGTATGTGTCGCGCATATCTTCTACTCCGCTTACTTGATCTATCAATGCACAGTGCCCAACATTTCTATCTCCTTCTGCATATTCCATTATGCACCCGACTCTGCATGCCCCGTTTGTCGTCCCTGTTACTATTTGACAATCGCCAAGGCATCTGTTATAATCTTGAACTGGATTTCTAATTACTGCCGTTCCTGTTACTGTTGGATTTGGCCTTACAACATAGTCTGGATTTCCCGATCCGCTCTCGCCCCCGGTTGTTCCTCCATTACTCACGGTATTTGTATTTCCTCCTGTTGCCCCGTTATTTTGGCCTGCATTTGGACTGCCTAAGCATCCAAAAACAACCAACCCGCAAATCAAAAGTATGATCATTATGGTTTTTTTCATCAAATCACTTCATTGTGCCTTCTGCACATAATTTTATATTATCTACCCATTTATTATAAATTAGGAGTCGGCGGTGTTTGATTTGAGGTTAGAGGTAATACCAGCAATTTTATCAAAAACTTCGCAAGACTTGATGTCAAAAATCAACGCAGTTCTTCCTTATGTTAATTTCATCCAGCTTGATATTATGGATGGGATTTTTGTTCCCAATAGGACTGTTGGTCTTGATGAACTTAAAAATCTCCCAAAAGCAAAATACGAATTTCATTGGATGGTAAAAGATCCAATAAACTGGCTAATTCATTTTCCTGGAGATCATTTGCATCTT
>CAZPWA010000009.1:0-24006 GCA_964590665.1 Microcaldota archaeon | reverse complement strand
GGTAAAAGATCCAATAAACTGGCTAATTCATTTTCCTGGAGATCATTTGCATCTTGTGCACGTTGAAACGATTGATCGATCTTCATTTGAAAAAATTCTCTCTCAAATAAAGAAACAGGGCGGCCGGCTGGGCCTTGCAATAAATCCCGAAACTCCTCTTACAAATTTACTTCCTTATTTGAGCAATTCCAAAAAACTAAGTGAGGTTAGGGATGTTTTAATAATGACTGTTCATCCTGGGTTCTCTGGACAAAAATATATTTTTGAAATGGAATCAAAACTCAAAACTCTTCGCTCACTATATCCAAACATAAACATTGAAGTTGATGGCGGAGTAAATTTGGAAACTATTCATCATGCTTATAAAAGCGGGGCAAATTATCTGGCGGCTGCTTCTGCAATCTTTAATGAAAAAAATATTTCTGAGGCAATTGAAAAACTTAAAAAGAAAGCTGTTTCGGGTTGAGTTTTATGGTCAATAAAAAAATCACAAATTTAAAAGAGCTCAAATTAATCGCCAACACAATAAGGCAGGATGTTGTTCGCATGCTTTATGAAGCCAAAAGCGGTCACTCTGCCGGATCAATTGGGCTTGCTGATATTTTCACTGCTCTTTATTTCAATATTCTAAAACACGATTCCAAAAACCCGAAATTAGATGATCGCGATCGTCTTATTCTTTCAAATGGACATGTTTGTCCTGTTTTATATTCTGCACTTTCGAATGCCGGCTACTTTGATAAAAAAGAATTAATGACCCTAAGAAAAATGGGATCTCATCTTCAGGGACACCCGCATATGGGAACTGTTCCTGGGGTTGAAAATTCTTCTGGTCCTTTGGGCCAGGGATTCTCCTTTGCCGTTGGCCAGGCAATCGTTTCGAAAAATGAAAAGAAGCGATGGCGTGTTTATGTTGTTTTAGGTGATGGAGAGCACAACGAGGGCCAAGTTTGGGAAGCTGCTATGCTTGCATCAAAGTGCAAACTTGGAAATCTCACTGCAATAATTGATCGAAACAATATCCAAATCGATGGCTACACTGAAGAAGTTTTGCCTCTTGAACCATTAGCCGATAAATATCGTGCATTTGGCTGGCATGTTATCGAAGTTGATGGTCACAATATAAAAAAAATAATTGATGCTTGCGATCAGGCAAAAGCCGTTTTCGATAAACCGACTGTGATAATTGCACACACCATCCCTGGAAAAGACGTCCCCTTTATGGAACATTTGTTTGAGTGGCACGGAAAACCTCCAACAAAAGAGCAGGCTGATGAAGCTATTTTAGGCTTGGAATCGGTTAAACAAGCTATCATGGAGGAAGGGTGAAACTTATGTCTGATTCTTTATTTTTGGCAAAAGAGCCTCTTGAAAAGAAACCAACTCGTGATGGTTTTGGAAAAGCATTGGTTGAACTTGGTGAAAAGGATCCAAATGTGTGGGTTCTAACTGCTGACGTTTCTGAATCAACCCGTACTCATTGGTTCTCTGAAAAATTCCCAAAACGCTTTGTCCAAGTGGGCGTTGCTGAGCAAAATTTGGCAGGTGTTGCGGCAGGAATTGCATCATGCAATAAGATTGCATTCATTTCTGCATATGGGGTATTTTCTCCTGGAAGAAACTGGGACCAAATACGCGTTTCAATTTGCTACAATAATCTCCCTGTAAAAATTCACGCTTCTCACACTGGTCTTACTGTTGGTCCTGATGGCGCAACACACCAAGCTCTTGAAGATATCGCAATAATGCGATCCCTTCCAAATATCGTGATTCTTGCACCTTCTGATTTTGAGCAAACAAAAAAAGCAACTTTTGCGGCACACGCTCACAACGGTCCAGTTTATATCCGATCTGCACGAGAAAAATCGCCTGCTTTTACAACTAAAGATACTCCCTTTGAAATTGGCGGAGCTAATGTTCTTTTAGATGGATCTGATGTTGCAATTTTTGCCTGCGGAATTCCTGTCTATGAATCGCTTAAAGCTGCAAACGAATTAAAAAAACAAGGTCTTGATGTTGCTGTTATTGATTGCTATTCAATTAAGCCAATTAATCGCACTGTAATTGAAAAATATGCAAATAAATGCGGCCTAATAGTTTCTGTTGAAGAGCATCAAATTGATGGCGGCCTTGGAACTGCAATTTCAGAAGTCTTATCAGAACTTGGAACTTCCTGCATTCTAAAGAGACACGGAGTCTACAATCAATTCTGTGAATCTGGTGAAGGTTATGATCTTCTAAAAAAATACGAGCTTGATTCCACTGGAATCATAAAAATCGTTTCTTCATCTATGAAATTAAAAAAATAATTTTATTTAGTTTTGAGTCGAGAAATTAGAAAAAATTTCCCCTATTTTTTCTCCCAACTCTTCAAAAAATGTTGGTTTTTCTGAAGCTTGGAATCTACTATATTTATCTTTCCAGAATTTTTCTGGAATTGGGGATTTCTTTTGATTTGTTCCAACTGATGCAGAAACGAATCTTTCATATGTTGGGCAAGCTGAAGTTGGCATCCGCTCTACTTTGGGTTCTTTACTTGTGAGAAATCCAAAACTAAATTTGATTTCTTTTCTTAACCAATTCATTGCTTTAGTAAGCAATCCCTCTCTTCCTTTATTTTCTATATTTAGTTGGGCTGGTGATGCATGTGCTCCTAAAAATTCTTCACAAAGTGTTGCTCCGAACCTTGCAACTTTTTCTCCTGCTCTTTTTGCCCCAATTCGTACCTGTGTTCTCATTTCTCCAAAATAATCTGCTTCTGGTATTGGAAGTGCTCGAAGGTTTTCAACTGGAATCTCTTTTCGTGCGCCTGCTCTTGGAACGGTCATCATCGTTTCCAAAAGATCTGCTTCTGGTATTGGTAAAACCTGTGGTCTTGGAGAAACTCTTGCAAGTGCTCGCAATTGCGCCATATCATACTCTTCTCTTGGGGCAGTATATTCAATTCCTGTTTTTGCAACTCTTCCTGCCATTATTACTTCTTCTCTAGGATTGGAGCATGGGATTACCATTTGCCCAACTGCTCTTGCGCTTACTTTTGGTAAACTTGGGCCAATTAATCGATCATTTTCACTTCTTCTCAATTCCGCGCCAATTTTTCCTTCTAATATTTGGAGATACTCTTCACTTAATTTGATGTTTGGAAGTGCTTCAATTAGCAATTCTCTTGCAATTCTTTTTGTGCGTATTTCAATTTTTCCCCCTCTGTGGTCTTTTACTGCTGTTTGGTAAACGTATTTTCTATCTAATGTAATGTTGTCTCTTCCAACTCCATAAACTCCTTCACTGCCCACCTGAGTTGTTGCTCTTTGTGGAGGAAGCATAAATTTTGCTGGAAGTGTAACATCTGTTAAATGCTCTTCTCTTGCTTTAGTGACTCTATATACTCCATTATTTTTTTCTCTGGTTATCTGCATATGAATAACTCTCCTTCTGTAAATTAGATGTTATATTTGTTGTAAAGTTGTATTTATAAATTTAGGTTTTTTCCTTTTTCCTAACTGCTTTTTTAGTTTTCCTTGTTTTTATTTAGGTTTATTAATTTTCCTGATGAAATTTTATTGATGAAAAAAAAATCTGCTCCTGCAACTGATGACCAGTCTCCTGTTTCCGGGTTAACTCGTTTTCCTTTGGGAGATGTCCGGTCAAAATCTGAGCTTCTTACCTCATTAAGAAGAAATTATCGTTTAAGCGATTCTTCTGCTGCCAAATTAAATCTCCCTTCTGATGTTTTTGTTTTAGAACTTTCTGATGGATCATCATCTGCAACTGTTTTTAGTTCAAGCAGAATTTCAATTACTCTTCCGGTTCTTGAGAAAATGTTTTCTGAAAATATCAAGTTTCCTCATTATTTTATTGCTTTTTACGGAAACTCTTCTAATCGATACTTCATTCTTAATGATCCATCTAGGGATCTCCAAAAATGCATTCGCTTATCTGGGGTTCAATCAGATCTGCCTAGTTTAGATTCTGCCCTTGTTTTCTTATAGTTTTCAATTGCTCTTTCCTTTGCTTCTGTGCTGATTTTTCTAAACTTCTCCTCATCAAAATTATTTCCATCCATCGATATTTGGAGATATTTGGAAACTAGTCTCTCAAGTTCTTCATAATACCTGCTCTGAATTTGGGCTGCCTCTCTCCATCTTTCTAAATTAACTTCCCCTCGATAAAATTCTCTTATTATATCTGTTGATGGTTTTGGTGCCCCCCTCATTCTTTCATTCACTTCTATTTCTATTTCGTTTTTATCAAAAAACCGAACCATCTCAATATGCGCAAACCCTCGCGGAACATATATATCAACCTCTGCGCCACGCTCACTAATTATTCTTTTTATTTGCTCCGCAACGACCAAATCTCTTTGATAACAGATTACTGCAGATATTTTTAGTCCTGTTATTATGTTTCTTTTAACTACTCCAAATTTAGGTATCCAATTTGCAAGACAGCTTATCCTTTCTGGACATACTTCAACTGTTGCTGCTCTATGTTCATTTTGTTTTCTAACTTCTTCAAGGTATCCCCAATCAAACCACTCGCCAAATTCTAATGGTTCTTGTCCTCGATTGATCCTTTTGGTAAACTGCTCTTTAACTAATAAGTTGAAGTCTTCTGCGTTCTCTCTTATTTTACTAATTGCACTTTCTCTCTCGCCCGATTCAATTTCTGTGAATATTTCTGGCACAATTATCTGTTTTCTTCCTTTACTCTCTTTTGTCCTTTCCCCTATCTGTGAGAAAAATTTTTTATCTGGACCATAGGGTATATTGTATATTTTTCCCGCATGTTCTCCAAAATAAAAAATTACTTTTGGTTTTTTCAATAAACCCATAAATATTAATTCTTTACAACAATTAAAAAACCTATTTTTTTGCTTTGTTTCCTGTTGCATCTACTGCGGGTGTTGGTTTTGGGGTTGCAATTCTTTCAAATTTTGCCCGGTCCACAATTTTTGGATTTCTGATTAATATTGCACTTGCTCTTTTTGATTCATCTTTCTTTTCCCCTGAAAGCTTTCTGATTGCTGCTTCAACTGTTTCTTGTAGTGGTATTCCATCTCCAATAAAACGTTCGCACAAGTCAAGGGCAAGTGAGGTTTCTCTCTCTTCTCGCAATAGTTTTAATATGCAAAACCCTGCAATTTTTTGCCAAAAAGAATCAAAAGTTTCTCTAAAAAGCAATTCTTTAATTTTATTTCCTCCGATCTTTTTTTGTTTAATTGTCTGAGCTATTTGTCCTGCTCTTCTTATCTCCTGGTTTGGAGAATTC
The DNA here is from genome assembly GCA_964590665.1 of Microcaldota archaeon. Classification (GTDB taxonomy): domain Archaea; phylum Micrarchaeota; class Micrarchaeia; order Anstonellales; family Bilamarchaeaceae; genus Bilamarchaeum. The sequence continues at coordinate 18,738 of CAZPWA010000009.1, read as the reverse complement.
AGTAGTCTGTCCATTTTTTGATTTGTGCTATTTTCTGAATCGTTTATTATTTCTCCAAAAATTTCTGCCGCTTCGTCAAAGTTCATATTCATCCCTCTACTGTGCTGATCTGAACGGGAACATTATCCGCTCTCCTATTTCTCCTGAATAAAATCCATTTCTGCCTCCGCCTGGGAAAGATCTCGAATTACTATCCATATAGACAAACGGAGCTCTTAGTCTAAATGTCATGAATCCATGGTTGATAGGTCTTCCAGCTTCTATTCTTGTTCCATTTGGAAGCTCTCTTGCTTCTGCTGAAATGTATGCCGGATTCATTTCACTTCCAGGCAGTATCTGTGCGTTTTCTTGTTGGAATAATCTCACTTCTACTCCAATTGTTTCATATCTTGTTCTTAAATAATCAATTACCTGTGCTTGTATCGCACTTCTTTGTTCTGCTGGCATGTCTCTTAATCCATATGCGGGCTGGGCGATTATTACTGGTCTTCCATCTTGGTTAATTACCATCGTAAGTGTCTGCCTAAATGCACTTTGATTGGATCCCTCAATAGGTATTACTATCTGTCTTATCCAAGGCTGTGCGATTGACCCGACAACCCCCCCAACTACTGGGTGGTCATTTCTGATTACTTGACATGCTTCATTTCCTGCAACCTGTCCATATCTAAATGATCTTTCAAATCCTCCCGTTTCCAAAACCCTCATTGTTCTTCTATTTTCTCCTTCTCCAATCTGTATATTAAATTGTCCTTCTGCTGTCCATGTATTCCACAATCTGTTGACATCGATATGTGCTATGGCACATACTTCCTCCAATTCTGCTCTGAATTCTGGAGTAAATTTAAATTCTGCAAATCTTCCATTTGCATGTGCTTCAATTGCTCGATCTAATAACTGTACTGCTCTTTCATATTGAGGAGATGTTCCCGTGTGTCCAGAAACTCTTTCTGCTCCTCCTGCTGCAAGCCTGTTCAAATTGATCCTATGCGAAACAAAATCCAAAAAGAGATCCACGTTTTGTCCGATCCAAGTTTCGTTTAGTTGGACTGTCGGTATTAATGCTCTGAATAATTGCGTACTTGCTTCGTTGAATCTCTCAGGATGCATCGTTGTTTGAGTGACAAATTCTCTTAATTGTTCGTGTGTTATTGTGCCTGCTCCTGCAAATTCATATACGCTGTTGATGATCCTCATTCTTCTTCCAAGGAAATCGCTTCTTACTCCTTCTGCCTCTCTACCTCTTGTGGTTCCCAGCTGTGCTAAAGTTTCTTCTGTTGTTCTATTTATTCTCTCCACGTTTGCTACTCTAAACACGCTTTCATAATAGGTCATGACTTCGCCTGGCTGATGTGCCCCCTCTTGAACCATCTGAACCATTATTTCTCGTGTGCTTCCATTTTCTCTGAATATTGCATAGTCTATTCCTCCTCTGCGTGCATATCCTTGGTGTTCATACCCAAAAGCTCGACCTAACGCTGCGGCATCTCCTATTCTAGCCAAACTTTCTCTTGGTCTCATTTGAATTCTGGTTGCATCTGCGGGTACTCCTTCGTTCAAGAGTCCGTCCTCTATTGCTGCCTGATGTGTTGCTCTAACTTGGGAATAGTTAATTAACATGTTTGTAATTTGCGCATATGTCTGGTCATTTGGCATTGCCTGCCTTGCCCACTTTCCATCCAAATTCCTAAATGGGTTTTCTCTACCTTGCGCAATTTCCGGATTTCTTCCAAGTGCCTCTGCAAGCATTGGTAATCTTCTTATTCTTCTTGGCGCAAAGTCATTTCCTGGAGTAGCTCTGACTAATGCCCCATTATCTCTTGCCTGGGCATCATATGTTTGTACTGCTCCCATCAACTCCGGTGAATGATGATAGTTGCTTGCAGTTGCCATTATGTAAATTTGTCTTAGTCCCTCTGGAAGTCTTCTTGCATCTTCAAGCATCATCCTAATGAAATTTCCTGCTGCTGCCTGATCTTGTTCTGGAGTATTTCTGATTATCTGTGCTATTGCTATTGTTGCTTCATTTACTGATTCTGCTGCAAATTGGGGCCTAGGGAAGAGGCTGTGAATATTGAATGAAACCTGTCCAAATCCGTCACCGTGCAATATCGATCTTGCTGCTTCTGGATTTGCAACTGCCATTCTTGCTGCGATGAAATAAATATCTTCCCGTGCTTCGTTTGATCTTGCTATTTGTTCTGGTGTGTTTCCAAAAAACTCATACCCATCTTGCGCTCTTCTTGCATATGCTACTGTGCTAGAATATGTATCGAATGCCTCCTCTACTCTCCCAATTGGTGCGGTTTGAATTATCTCTCGTGCTCCCTCAACAAATGCTCGTGCATCTCTGGAATATCCGATTCCCCAAGAAGTTTCTCTAACTATTTCTCTTGATATTGCAAGTGAGATTGGCGCTGCTCTTAAACAATCTTCTGTGTTGGGTCTCTCCCGACCATTTTCTCTAGCCACTCGTGTTGCAAAAACTCCTCCGATTCTCAAGTCTTCAGTTTCTCCACTTCTAGTTGCCGCTCTTTGGATTTCAGTTGCTCGATGTACTACATCTGCTGCAACTTCTATTACTCTTGCATTTATTGATATCGTTTCTCCATGGAATCTACTGCTAAATATTTCATCTCTGACTAAATTTTGGAAATGTGGATTGTTTTCATGTTGTTGTGCATATCTGACTGCGGGTGCATAGAGTGAGGCTGCAAGTTCTGCAGACATCCCACGTTCGGTTGCTCTTCTAACTAATTCTCTCATTGCAATTACTTGAGGCCCTCCTCTTCTTTCTACTATGAGGTTTGCTTCATGTGCTAACTGTCCTCCTATCTGATCACTATTATATCTGCCTAGTCTTGAAATAGCTTCAGCATAATCTGGATATACTTCCCTGACTCTTTCTATTGTTAGTGTTCCTAATTGAACTTCTCTTGCAAGATTCCAGAGCATTCTAAATACGGTGCTGTTATCGTCTGTTATTTCCATTCCCGCCCTTCTTCGTACTCTGTCCCACTCAGGATCATTAGTTTCCACCATTTGCCTAACCTGGACTCTTTCTTCTTCCTCGTGATGAGCGAGAGTCATGTCTAAAACTCTTCCTACTATTTCTTCATTAGTTATTATTCTTGGTTGAGTGCTTGTTCCTTGGGTTGGCTGTTGTAGTTGTGTTGGTTCAGGTGTTTGGGCCGCCGCTTCTCTTTGTGCAATTTGTTCTACTGCTCGTGTGATCCCTTCTCGGTAATGGGCAACTCTTTGCTGAGCTTGGGTTGTTGCAGGATCTACCTGTCTTACATAAACCGAATTGGTTTCATTTCCTTTTTTTCTTGTGAATCTGACATATGTTTCTTCTCCAACTCTGACTGCTCCATCGAATCTATATTGTGATCCATCAGGCAAATCAACTCTGACTTGGGTGGGCGTTATGTCATTTCCAAGTACTGCTGCAGGGCTTCTACCTCTACCTTCAACATTGGTTGCTCCTTGGGGAAGTTCTAGAAGTATGGTTGCTGTGCTTGTTGTTTGTTCTCTGCGAATTTCATTTGCTTCGGTTGCAGCTGCAATTCTTGTTGCTGGAGGGGTAGCCTCTTCTCTTCTTGCAACTTGAAGAGCAGCTCCCAACTCTTCAACTCTCTCCATAACTGGCGCTTGCTCTGATCTTCTTGGTGCTGCTTGAGTTGGCATTCTGGTTATTATTGGTGTTGCTTCTAATACTTCCGATTCTGGCGGAATTGTTCTTGTTCTTCTTGTTAATGATTCAGAAACTCTTCCAACATAGTTTGGATCGAAAATATCGAGTCCTACTTCTCCTCTAAGTTGATCTGCGCTTCTAAAGAATGAATCTACGTTTTCGCGGCTAAGTCTTCCTGCAGTAACCTCAATATCCAACCTTGCTCGTATATATTCTCTATATCCTTCTCCGTATTGCGCTCTTTGTTCTGGAGTAAATGTTCCATTTGCAACTGCTGTGTCAAATCCTCTATTCATTTCTTGCTGACTAATATTTCTGCCTCTTATTATCATATATCCCAATGGGTTGATTCGGGTTCCCTCAACTTCGATTGTCGGGTCATTAATTCCATAACCAACCCATGATATTGATGATTCTGAACCATAAAGTGTTGCAACCACTTCTCTAAAATTCCTTGCATCGCTTGCACTCAGTTGCTCTGATGCAAACATTCCATTGTAGATTACTGCAAAGTCTGCTGCATCTCTTTCTGTTCTGTTGTGGTTTTGAACACTTTCTGCCGATCTTAGTTCTCCATGCAATGCCTGCATTTCATCTGCACGCATTGTGAATCTTCCATCTGCTCTTGGGGCAGGACGTTGAGCAAGTTCTCCCTGGTTTGATAGTGCTGAATTGACTCCCAATTGTCTTCCTGGTGTTGCAAGTCCAAATCCTTGCCCGTTGTGTCTTTCTAAAACTTCTGCGTTTCGTTGTTGCGCTTCTTGACTAACTGCAGGTACATCTTCTAAATTTCTTATTGCTCGTGATGCAGAATGTGCAACTTCGACTGATGTGACATCAATTTGGTTTCTTGGATTTGCATTATTGTAGTTTGCAATTCCTGTTTCAACATAATCTCCTGTAAGATATTCTGCCGTGGCATTTCCCATGTCTCTGTGTAGTACGCTCAAATCATGAACAATGTTTCCATTCTGATCTCTCACGTGAGTTGCATTTCTAATAACTGGCTCAATTCTCATTCCAACTGCATCCATATCAATTGCAACTGATGAAGTTCTAACTCGTCGTCCGTCTCTAGTGTGTCCAACTGCGTATCCGCTATTTGGTGCGCGCCTATCTCCAAGTCCTATTTCCATTGCGGCTCTGTGGTATCCATACACTCCCCCAAAAAGTTCTTCTCGTCCTTCTGGCGTTCTCATCTGATCGTAATATTCATTAACTGCCTGCTGCCCCCTTGGAGTTACTTCTCCATCTACTATTTCATCTGCAACTAATGCAACTGATTCAATGAACACTTCTTCCTCAATCATGCGTATTCTTCCATCTGCTTCCCGAACTGGGTGTGAAACTCGTTGCCACGTTCCAACTAAATCATGAATATCCTGCATGACTCCGTAATTGACCTGCTCTCGCTCTCCATTTGCGTAAATTGCTCCATTTTCAAATGGCTCTGCAACATGATGACCTGCTGTGAGCAGTCCTGCATTTCTTGCCAACTCTTCCCCAAGTGCTGCTGGTGCCAAATCTTCTGTTTTTACAAACACTCTTCTTTCAATGGGTCCTGTTGGCCCTGGAATTTCAACGCTTACTCCATATGCCCCACTTAATCCATGTCTATATCCAACTCTTGTGATTCTAGCATTTTCCATTCCAGGTATTCTTCTTATTGTTTGCTCCAAATTGCCCTGGGCTACCAAATCAACAAAATTTCTAAGCCCATTTGTTGCTGCTTCTGCCGAAAGAGTCTGATCTATTGGAGGCATCCTATATTCAATTCCTCTATTTTGTAAAAATCCTCGAAGTCCTTCTGTTTCTATTGTTCTTACTGCTTCTGTTCGTGCTGTTTGCACTGAGTGTCTAAGGCTTTGAGTTCCTCCTGAAATAAAAGCATCTCTTAATTGTGCGATTTGTTCTGCTCCAACTCCTTCTCTTGAAAGAATTGGCAAGACTGAATCAAAATTTCCTCCTCTTAAAAACGCTTCTTGTATTTCTGCCCTTAGGGCGTTTCTTTGTTCTCCTTCTGGCCTGATTCTACTTGCAACTGCTTCTGCACCATTAAATGCATATCCTCTAATCAAATTCTCCTGAATCTGTGCATCTATCGGTCCATGTTCTGCAGTTGCAAATGAAAGATTTTGGCGTATTTCACTAACGTTTGCATTTTGTCCTGCCTGCGTCATGGTGTCTTCCAAAGCATGGGCTCTTGATTCCATCTCTCTCCCTAATCCCACAAACCCTTCTCTTCTGTGTGTCTCCCTTAGTTCTTGCGGATTAAATCCAAAGCCATGTAAATTGTTTTCTGCAGCATCAAAACCTCTTGTGACCTGTGCTTCTCTCAATTCTGCAGCATATTCAGGAGTGTAATTTTGTTCTATTCGTCTTTGTTCACTAAATGGAGTCCTAATTATTCTGACTCTTCCCTCTTGGTTTAGTCCGGAAACCAAATCTTCAAAGTATCTTTCTCTCATTATTGGGTTTGACTCCATCAATCCAATTCCTATGGTTCTTATTCTTGCTGGCTCGTTTTCATATCTTCTAAGAAGATTCAATATCTGTCCCGCTCTTTCTCCAAGTAATTCTGTTGCTCTATGTGCAAAAGCTTCCGAGTTAAGAGTTGAGCGCAGCTGTCTATCTCCGCGTCGTCTTCCTTGATTGTCAAACATTAACTCTCGTGCAAGCGTTTGGGCATTTTGAGCAACTGTTTCGTCTCTGAGGTTGTTTCCTACTTCTGCAGCAGCCTGTGCATTTTCATTTCTTCCAACCAACTCCTCTCTTGTTCGAGTTGTTCTTGCCTCTCCTGTGACCGGTTGAATAGTTTGGTCATGTTGAACCTCTGGTCTTGCGCTTTGGAATGCCGCAAACTCTTCTCCAAATACCTGCAATCCATTTCCTCTGACAAACGCATTAAACTCTCTCGTGTTTCTTCCAGAGAGCGAAATAAATGCCGGATCTCTAATTAGGGTTTCAACTGCTCTTCTTTGCTCTTGTGTAAGATTCTCAATTAGTCTTTGTGCCCTTGGGTCTTCCCTAACCACTGCTCTTGCTAGGTGTGCTATGTCTTCTGATGTGCTTATTGATTCTGGAATTATCAAATCTCGATTTTCTGAAGCTCGTCTTAATCCTGCAAGTGAATCTCTTGGTTGTTCGCGTGTTCTTCTCTGTTGCGGCCGTTGAACAAATTCAGTTTCTTCAGGAAGTTGTCTTCTTGCAATTTCCGGGTGGTTTTGTACAAATCCTTCGAGCGTTGGTGTTGCTGCCCTATTATCATTCAAATAAATTATCATCTCTCGCGGATTCATATTTGGATGTGCTGAAAGTTGCTCTGCTAATAATAATTTTTCTCCTGCTGAAAGTGATCTTCCAAGTGCATGTTCAACTCCTCCAATTAAAGTTTGTGCATTTTCGCCAAGTGCATCAATTGAACTTTCTGCATGATTATCAAATGCTCTTATTGCTCTTGCCAGTTCTATTGGATCTCTAGTTGCCTGCGCTCCCCCTTCACTTGCAAATCTCAATACTTCGTGTTGTGCTTCTAAACTTGGGTGCACTCCAGAAATTGCAAGTGCTATTGCAACGTTTCTTCTAACTTCTTCTGGTAGTGCTTCTCTAAGTGCTCCAACTCTTTCATATAGTCTTGCAGTATATTGTTGAACCATCTCATGCTGGCCCATTCCAAAGAATCCTGTCATTGCTGCCCTATATGCTCTTGCTCTAAAACTGGTTCCAAAAATCAATGATGGATTTACTTCTCCTGCCATTGCAAATCCTCTTGCAAGTCCAGGTTGAGCTGCCATAAAGAATGATAATCCATAATCAAATAAGTTAGCATTTGGATCTGAGTGATACATCTCATACATGGATCCTGCCCCAAGTACTACTCCTCCTGCCATCATACTCCTTCCTAAAAGGAGATTTGCTCTGTTTAGTCCAAGTAAAAACGATTCACTCGCAAGTCCGCTTCCACTTAGTTCGCTAAATAATCCTCCTGTCCAGGAACCCATAACCCCAAGTCCTGCAAGGCCTATCCCTCCTATTCCCATTGCCCATTGCATTTCGTTAAGATTGTCAAATCCTCCTGCCATTCTTGCCTGGTCCAAAAATCCAAATGTTGATCTTGATAAAAAGTATATTCCAACCGGGGTTCCAAGTCCACTTGCGCTCAAAAGTCCTGCTCCCAATACTTCTGCTGCAGATGCAACCCGTGTAAAGTTCCTTTCTCTTCTAGTTCCTCTTTCAACGTGTTCTTGAGAATCATAATATTGGGTTCGCGCTGCTTCTGCATAATTGTCAAGTTGAGTTCTGTCTCTTTCACTAATTGTCTGTCTTCTTGCTATTAATGATTGTGCATTTTGCACTATCGAACTGCTCCGCCCAATTGCATCTAGTGCTTCGTTGGCATTTCTCTCTGAAACTGCTCCAGTTACGGTCAAATTGGTTGCTGAAAATTGCGGCGTAAGTGTTGTTGCAACTACAGTTACTTGCGCTATGTTTCTATCATTTATTGTGTTTAGTCTCTCAATCTGACTTATTTGTTCTGCACTAAATTCTCTTCTTTGGTATGAGTTTGATCCCCCATTTCGAACTTCTTCATATCCTAAAATGGGCAAATCCAGTGCAGTTCTTCTTCTTGCAAGTCCTAATGAAAGCTCATGCGTTCTAAGCGCTGGTCCTCTTCCTCTAATTGAAGATTCTGAAACATCAATTGCTTCTGCAGTTATTTGGGTATATCTTTGTGCGATCGCACCCCCTTCCATTTCTTGGTCAAACTGCCTTTGATCAGCTCTAATCATGAATGTTCCTATCTCTCCAAGTCTTGAGATATTTCCATTTGCCGCATCTGCTTCAATTGGTGCAATTCTTCCGCTTCTTCTAAGTAATTCTATGTTTTCCATTGCTTCTATCTGTCTTTCCGCAATTCTAACTGCAAAATTCCTTCTTCTCATCCTGTGGGCACTTTCTGGATGTTCCTGATAATGCGTACTCTGGGCGCTCATGTAATCAAATGCCTGCTGAGTAATGTTTCCTTGTTCTCTTAGAATTCCAAGTCCTCGTCTGAGCAATTCTGGATTTTGTGAAAGATATTCAAAAACAGCATTTCCTCCTTCTCTGCTTGCTCTTGCAAGATTTCTCATATGCGTTGCATATGATCTATCAATTCCTCCGATTCCTCGTTGTGGACCAGCTTCAATTAAAGCATCTAAAATCATGTTTGGTGTTTCTGCCACTGGTATGTCTTCAACTCTCTGTATTGCGAGCCTTGATCTTCTTAGTTGCTCCGCTCTTTCAAGTGCTCTTTGTGCATCCTGTTCTGCTTGTGCTGCTGCTTCATCTAGTGCATTATCTCTTCTTGCCCTTAGTCCTAGAGAGGTTCCTCTAAAAGCATCTCTTAAGTTCACTGCATTTGTTCTATGAAGTCTCTCCAAATCTCTCTCGCTGCTCTCCGCATTCAATTGATTTTGGCGTGCTTGGGCAATTGGTATTACTTCTTGCTCAAACACCTCGAGTGTTTCATTGGCGCTTCCAAAATTCCTCTCTCTTGCATCTATTTCTGCTCCTGAAATTACTCCTATCATGCTGTGGATGTCAAACTCTTCCATTCGTCCTGCTTCTCTTTCTGTTCTACTTGCTCGTTGTAAAAGTCCATCGTGGCTTCTAAATACGACTGCCCTTATATTTGCAATTCTTAGTTGAGTGCTGGTTTCGCGCAACATCCCAACTGCACCATTTACATTTCCTGAGTGTGCAAGTCTTCTTGCTCTTGTCAATTGTTCATTTAGTAATCTCGAATCAAGTAATTCATTATTTGTTTCAACAACCGTAAATGTTCCATTTGCATTTCGTCTAACTATTCTATCTCTCATGATTCTTCCTTGAGAGTCTGTTATGGCACTTAAAACTGTCTCGATATTTCTTCTGATTCTTTGTGCATTTTGATCAATTATTCTAACTGCATTTCTAATTGCAATTGCTCTATTTACTGCATTTGTTCCATATACAAAATCTGCCGATGCTATTTCCAATCTGCTATTTTGCAACCTTACAAATGATTGACCTCTGGTCCCTTGACTTTGGGTTACTTCCAAAATAACCTGTTCGCTATTTTCTGCACTTCTATTTAGTGCAAATCTTCCTGCGTGTGCTTCTCCTGAAATCATGACGTCTCTGTGGATAAAGTATGTTGCATTTGAAAGTTGAAGCGATGCCTGGTGCAATAAATGTGCTCTTGCATTTGCATCTGCAGCTCTTGCTCTCAAAATCCCAATTATTATGGGTTGTTCTTCTCTATTAGTTGTCCTTCTGCACTCTTCTCTTGCTTCTTCATATTCTCTTCCGCTTAGTCGAATTGCAGCAACTTCATATCTTGCAGCTTCTTGTAGTAGTGTTCTTGCCCTTTCAAGTGCATTTCTGCTTGTTTCAATTCTTGCCCTTGCTCGTTCACTACTTGTTATTTCCGCTTCTCTTCCATAAAGAAGAGTTAGTGCTGGATTTCTTGCACTTCCTGCAAGAGTTCGAAGCCTTCTTGTTTCTGCATCATATCTACTCTGAACTCCTCTAGAATCCAATCTCATTTGAGTTGTTCTTGTATTTAGTCTTCCTATTTCAAGTCCAAATTCTTCTGCAGATATGTCTCTTGTAAATAGTGCTACTAATTGTGATGCTGGATTAAGTCGATCAACAAAAGTTGCATTTTCTCCTTGAACATTTTGGGTTCTGCTCGCACTTCTCTCACCTCTGTAATTGAATTCTTGATTGTGTGCAAGTAATACTTCTGAAAATCCTCGAGATCCTTCTTGCATTTCCCTAATTATTGTTTGTAACGGAGGAACTCTTACTCCACTTTCTGTTGTGAATCCATTTGCAAATCTTTCAATCATTGCAGAATCTCTATTTTCCGCTGCAAGTGAAACTAAATCTGCTAGTGTTCCAATACTTGAGTATCCTCTGCCTGCATTATTGTAAATATCTAATATTTGTATTCTTGTAACTTGATCATAAACTTCCCGTGCTCTTGCATTTCTTATTGCTGGAATTGATGTTCCTCTATTTATGTATGCAAGACCTATGTCCATTTGAATTTGAGGGTTAAGTGCTTGATTATTTATCGCATTTTGTATTTCTTCTCTGTCTCTGGTGTTTGTTGCATATGCTTGAGCAAGCAGCAATGCACCCGTACTGGCATCTATTCCCTGAGCAAAAACCATTTCTATTGCTCTTGCGTAGTTTCTCATTGCAGTGGTTCTTTGGCTGCCTCTTAATCCTGAAATCGAATCATTGATATTTCTTAATCTGGTCTGATAATTTGCATAAATTGCTCCAGTTCCATTATTTCTTTGGGGATTTATCACACTTTGACCAATTTCATTTTGATTGCCAAAGAAGAGCGCGTAGACAATCCTTATATTTTCAATAGCTCCTTGCCCTACCATTTCTCCCGCAGCATACCTACTAATCATTCTTTCTATTTGGTTGTTTAATTCTCTGTAACTGTTGAAAAATTCTCCGCATTGGGTTCTATTTCCAAGGATTTGCCCTAACTGTCTTCTCCCTCTAATTAGTAGAATTACGTTTTGTATTGATTCGCTTCCCTGTTCAACTGCCCTAATTAGCGCTCTTTGTTCATTTTGGCCAGTTCTTAAGAATTCTCTCGACACTTCATATATTTCCATTGCTTTTGAAAGATCCAGATTTGCTGCTGCAAAAATTCCTATCACTCTTGAAACAATTTGCTGATACTGGTTTCTTTGTTCTGCCGTGAAGTTTCTTGGTATTGTTGGTGCGTCGTTCCTGATTCGTTGTGTCATTTCAATAAGACCAAAAAATCTTACTGGAGTTTGCATGTCTTGCATTCCATTTAGTATTCTTGCTATTGCGCCTGCCATTTCTGGATTTGTTGTTGGAAGTGTTGCTAATATTCTTCTCATCAAAGCCGGGTAGTTTGGATTTTCATTTTCAATTTCTGCCATTGTGCTTCTATCTGCTCTTATTTGTCCGGTTACTACTGCCCTAGCCATCAATATGCAAAATTCTGCTCCGTATTCTTTTTGACTATTGGATAAGCTTATTGCTCTTGCACAAAGTGATAGAACTTGTCGGTTCTCTACTCGTCTACCTTGGATTATGTCTGCTGTTGTTTCCGCTACTCTCTCCATGCTCTGGATTGTCTGGATTGTTTCTGCGGATATTGGTCTGCCCCCTGTTAGTGAGTTTTGAATCGCATTGGCCCTATCTCTCATTTCACTTAATGCCCTAACTAAGTTTGTATCCTGCGCGCTTTCCATTAGATCATCGCATCTGCCTGCAACTCTCTCTGCTCTTTCAGCAAGCATTGCGGTTGCATTCTGTATTCTTTCTTGGAGTCTGTTTGTTGATTGGGAAAATCCATCTGTTATAAATTCATTTGTCAGATTCGGATTATTCGATCTTCTAAATATTTCTCCTATTTCTCTTATCATTTGCGGATCCTGGTTTATCATTTCTCTATTTGCCAAAACGCTTTGGCAAAATTGCATTGCACTATTGAAAATTTGCTCGTTAGGCTCTCGAGTATTTAGTGATCTTCTAAACGAATTTCTTAAACTTGTTACTCCGTCTGTCACTCCCATTTCTCGTAATCTATCTATGGTTTGAAGCAGTTCGGGCAGTTGTTCAACTGCGTTTCTTAATGCTCGTTGCGCTTGTGGAGTGTTAGCTTGAGCTGCGAGATTTGTCAATGCCGTTATCTCTTGAGAATACTCTTGCTGTTGATTTGTATCTAACATTCCTCGTATTATTCTTTCAACCATCTGAGGATTTAGTGGTAAATGTGCAATGAGTCGTCTTCCTGAAAGTAAAACGGCTTCTTCTGCGGCAGCTGCATCTCTTGTTGGATTTGTTTGAGGCACAGCTGTCATTGCCCTTGTCACTGGAGCAACTGCTTGTCGTAATTCTTCCTGTGCCGTGTGAATTTCTTCTACCGGTCGTTGTGTTGGTCCAACCATTTTCTCACCTTTTTTGGTAACAAAGAACTGCAAAATCCTGCAGATTCTTGATCCTTTCTTCAAATGGCGCTTCTTGATTTATCAATATCAGTGTATTTCTCGTCCAGTTTTCAATCTCTTGAAGAAATTTCTTGTGTTTTTCAAAATCCGTTGCTGCTCGTTCTTTATCTTTTGAGCTTTCCCATTTTGCAATTGCAGTGGATATCGATGTTATTGCATTATTTGCGTTTTGAAGCAAATATTGCTCCACTTTTGTGATGTTTTTAGGTGTTATCAATTCTCTTTCTTCCAAATCCAATGAAATTTGTTGTGCTGCCACAAATTAAACAGAACTGCTTGTGCTTATAAATATTATTAGTGCCAGAATTTCAGATCCATTTCCTATTTCTAAAGTATAAAAACATTGAAATCCCAATGACTCCCATAAAAACCAAAACCAGTGGATATCCAAATTCACTTTTTAGTTCTGGCATATTTTCAAAATTCATCCCATATATTCCGGCAATGAATGTAAGTGGCATAAAGATTGTTGTGATCACGGTCAAAACTTTCATAACTTCATTAATTTTATTACTTAAACTAGAAAGATAAATGTCCAGCATTCCAGAAACAATGTCTCTGTACGTTTCAATCTGGTCTATCGTATATATTACATGATCATAAACATCTCTTAGGTATATTTTAGTTTTTTTACTAATTAGTTTATTTTCACTCCTTAAAAGTGCTCCAATTGCTTCTCTAAGGGGCCAAATAACTCGCCTGAGCATAATTAATTCAAGTTTGAGTGCATGCACCTGCCTCATGGTGCTCATTTTTGGAGCTCCAACAATTTCCTCTTCCAACTCTTCAATTTCTTCCCCTAAATCTTCAAGGAATTTGAAATAGTGGTCAACTGTCGAATCAATTAGTGCATATGCAAGATAGTCTGATTCACTTTTTCTAATCTCTCCCTTTGATAATTGTATTCTTTCTCTAATTGGTTCGTAAATGTCTCCTTCTTGTTCTTGGACGGTTATTACGTAGTTTTTTCCAAAAACCACACTCAATTGCTCAAATTCAACTTCCTCAGTGCTAATATTTATCATTTTCAAAACAGTGTAAATATTTTCATCATACTCTTCACACTTGGGTCTCTGATCTGTATTTACCATGTCTTCAATTACAAGTGGATGTATGTTGAAGATCTCTCCTATTTTTTGTAATGTATTTATTTCAATTCCATTTACATTTACCCAAATTCTACGGTCTTTTTCATGAGGCTTTTTTATTTTTGTTAAATCTGCATTTTTCAATCTGATGAATTCTGTTTCACTATATTCAATTATCTCTATTGTCGGTTCCTGAGTTAGTGTTTTTCCAATTAGAATTGGGGTTCCGGGTGCAAGCCCGCTTTTTTTGGATCTTCCCTTTTCGAATTTGAGCATTATCTACCTACTTTGAGCAGGTTTTTATTGATGATCTAACTCTCCCTCTCTAATTTTTCTCCTAATCTGGTTTCCACATGCGACTAATCCTGCTAGTCCAATGTAAATCATACTATTTCCCAATTCCCTTTGGAGTGGTGCAACTTCACGCATTTCTATTTGATCTGCAATTTGCCTTAGCCCTATCTCCACTTCTCTCAAGTCTCTTCTAATCTGAATTACTCTATTGATCGCATCTATATCAAATCCCAACCGTTGCAAAACTTTTGAATCGTATCTTGTGCAACTTCTATGCATTCCTGATAATGCTGCAAATCCAAGTGTGGTTTCAAAATCTCTTTGAATTCGTGCACCTACTTTTCTTACTTCCTCTCTTTCACTTGCAACTGCGCTTGCCCCTTCTCTAATCATTTCAACTTTTTCCTTTGCTCTTTCCAATTCTCTATTTACTGGAATATAAGTTGCTACTCCATACGCTCCAATTGCAATTGCTGCACCTACAATCATTCTATTCATGTTTCTGGGTTTTTGAGGTTCCTTTGGAGGTCGAAATTCCATTTTTCGATAATGTGTGTCGATCATGTAAAACAAAATAAGATTGCTATTTTTATTTCTTTGTCCCACTATTCCACTCTCTCGTTCATTGTCGAATCTTTTTTCTTTTGATCGGTATCTTTTAATATCCAAGCAGATCAATTTCATCTAGGTAATATTCATGAAAGAAGCAATCCCATTAAATTGGAGAAGAATTCCTGAGCGATACAGACTTTTGGGCGTTAAGTGTGAAAGTTGCAAAAGCGCATTCTTTCCAAAAAGAATAGTTTGCCCACACTGTCGAAGAAAAGGTAAATTGTCCGATATTCAGTTTTCTGGAAAAGGCAAAATTATTTCCTTTACTGAGGTCACTTCTCCTCCTGAAGGATTTGAGGATCAAGTCCCTTATGTTCTTGCAATTATCGAATTGGATGAAGGAGCAAGACTTACTGCACAAATTGTTGATGCAAAAATTAAGGATGTTAAAATCGGCGATAAGGTTGAAAAGGTCTTTAGGGTAATTCAAAAAGATGATCCTGAAGGTTTAATTCACTACGGATTCAAGTTCCGTTTAGTTGCCTAATTTTTTTCTTATTTATATTCTATTTATTATTTCCTGAACTCCTGCAACAATCGTCCCTAATCCTGCGCCAAAAATTGTTCCTAATCCAAAATCTCTTGTCATTTCCTTTCTCCTATGTTCTCCTTGCACTGCCTCTATTTCATCCAAAAGTTTCTGCCTCTCTTCTTTTTCAACTCTCTCGATCCTTTCTCTAAATCCCCGAAGCGTATCTCTTTTGGAAAATTCGTTTTCCTCTAAATTTGGACCAATTGCACTACGCACCTGATGAGTCGTTCTTTCCATAAATTTCTTTACTCTTATTTCTCTTGATTCGAAAAATTCTCTTGTTAGTAAGATTTCTTTTGGAACTAGTGCCTTCTCATCTTCAAGAAGCCTAATCATCATAAGTGCAATTGCAAGTGATTCACTTTTCTCCCACTCAAAATTTCCCATTAATGTTTCTCTTCCCATATAAAAAGGACTGCCAAATGCCAGTGTTTTGTCTTCTGTAATATGCCGACCATCTACTGTCGCTATTCCAAAATCAATCAAGACCGGTCCTCTTTTTGGAACATAAATAATGTTTTCTGGTTTAATGTCCCTATGAAAAATTCCATTTTCTGCCAGAAATTCAGCTGTCTTTAGAATTTCTCTTGTTATTCTCATCGCAGTTTTTGCCTTTAATTTTCTGTCCCTAACAACTCTTGCTAATTCTATTTCCCCCAAATCTTCTAAAACGAGAGTTGGGCTGTCTTCTGAAAAATCAAGTAGCTCTACCACTCCCTTGTGTTTTTTGTCTTTAATTTTTTGGAGCGCTTTCGTTTCTCTCTGAATCATTTTTTCTGAGGTCTCTTTCCAAGGCTGGTATCTTTTTATTATGACTTTTAATCCATCGCTAGTTCGGTGTCCCTTTGCCATAATTGCATTTGCTGATTCAGTTACCTTATCTATTTTGTACTGGCCATTTTTTGTTCCGACGATGTCGTTTTTATCAAAATATATTTTTTCCACATTTTTTTTGTTATTATAACCTATTTAAACACTTTCGACCATTGAAAATAACCATCATTCTTTTTTCCATTTAAATTCAACAAATCCTTTTGCAAGAAAAACTCTCGTTTCATTAGCTCTCATTTCTATTTCCAGGCACGGAATTTCAATTTCACTTTCATTCCATGTTGTTTTTTTGCTTCCTCTTTCCTCTATTTTCACAACTTCCGCCCAAATTCCCGCTTGAGCATGAAGTGCACTAACTATCTGGTTTAATGGTTCGCTTCTTCGTGAGCAAAATGCATGAGGAAGTTCAAATTCTATCGTTCCCTCTTTTTCTTTGCCCAAATAGAGAATTTTTCCTTCGCTGTTTTTTAATTTTGCAATCAAAACGGCTCGAGGGCGATTCGATTCTTCAAAGTCTTTTCTCATTTATCTCACCTTTTTCTTCTATGAAGCTGTTTTTATTTCTTGTCTTTGTCAATTTATTATGAAAACCTTGAATGATTTGGATCTGGATCTTGAATCAACTCTTACCGATCCTCTTTTCATATCATGTCAATCGAAGGCAAATTCATTTCTTAATTCTATAAAAAAATCGACAAAATTCAACTGTGATCAAATTCTCGCTCAAAGCAATTCCTTTTTTTCTTCCCTTAAATCTTCTAATCCTCACTTCTACTCTATTTTACAGGTTACTGAAAAAGAGATCTGCCAGATTGCATTTGAGAAAAAATTCGGTTCAAAAATAATTATTGACTAGTTTTTGGGTTTATCCACTTATAGAACCATTCTGACTCTTTTGTTTTTGAAATTGTTTTTGTTTCATCTAATTTCAGCCACTTATATTCCTGCATTTTTTCCTTTTTCATTTGAATTCTTCCAAATGTTTCAACCTTGAAAATTATTGCAGGTATGAAATTTCTTTTTCTTCGAGTTCCTGCATTATATGTTACTTGAAAAATCGGCTCTCCTATTTCCACATTGTTTTCAATTATCTGATGAATCTGCTCTTTAATTTTTGCCGCAATACTTTCCCCGCTTTTAACTAAAACATAAGGCAAATCCACTCTTGTGACCCCATACTTATCCGTAACTAAATGGAAGAGATATCTTCCATTATCTTCAATTGCCCCAAGTGCAAGCGCCTTTGGAAGTGGCTCAAATGTTTTCATCCTTCTAACTCTCATTTGTTGTTGGCCTCTTTACAATATTTTAACTCTTAATTCACTGTTTTTTGCAATTTCTTCAAAATCCCTATCAAAAGTTATCAATTCTAATTCTTCATCCACTGCCGTTGCTGCTATTAGTATATCTGCAAGTGCTTTTTCCTTACCCTTTTTTGCAAGTTTTGCTCTAATCTGTGCTGCAATTATTGCTATGTTGTTTTTGACTTCAACATAACCAACATTTTCCAAAGTCTGCCTCACTGAATGCATGTTTTGATCAAAGTTCTTCGAATTATTAGCTCCGTAATAGAGTTCGTGTATTGTAATTGTGGATACTACAACTGGTTCATCAAGGTATTTTTCAAGTTTTGAATTTCCCTTAATCAATTCTATTATTGCAGATGTATCAAAAAGCAACATCTCTATCCCTCACTCGCCTTTTTTTAATTTCTTGATATGTAAAATCTAATTTTTTATTTATTCCAAAGCAACTGCGGATGTTCTTTTGTTCTCTGAGTATTCTCTCAAATAACTGACTAAAACTTTCCCCCTCCCCCTTTAATGCAAGAAGTTTTTCGTAAATTGTTATTTCGACATTTATGTTTTTACTTGCCATGCATACATATGTGCATGCAAACTATTAAAAACTACTCGTAAGTTTTTGTCCACATTTCCTTTGCAAGTTTTCCGCTATACATGAAACTTTCTATTTCCTTTTCTGCCTTCTTTTTGTTTTCCCTGTGTTTTACAAGAAATGCGTTAATCTTTTCAATTAAAATCATTTTCATTTCTCCGCTAAGCATTTTGCCTGATTTATATTCGTCATGAATTTGTTTTAATCGCGAATCATCTTCCTCAAATAAAATCGAAAGCCACTGGAAAGGCACATCTGTTTTTGTATCTCCCCCGAGTTTTCGATGCTCTTCAAGTGTTGCCCTTCCTCCTGAAAATGCATACTTATTCACTTTGTTTTTCACTGTTTTTTCATCATCTGTGAGTAAAATTGCAGTTTCCGCTCCGGCACTTGAGCTCATTTTTCCCTCGCTTCCCTGAAGAGGTGGGAGGAATTTACTGTGAATTGCCGCAGTTTTATAATATCCTAAACCTTCTGCAATGTCTCTTTGAATTCTCCAATAAGGATCCTGATCTATTGCAGCTGGAATCAAACATCTCTTCTTTTCAAAAAACGTTGGAACTATTTGATATGCTGGATAAAACTGAGACCCAATATTTGTTGAATCGTCAAACCCAAAAACTGCCTTTGTTGTTGATCCGGTTATTTTTCTTGCAGTTTTCATTAATAGCGGATAGACGTTTTTGACATATTCACTGTCCTTGAAAATAAATGTCTTATTTGGGTCAAACCCCAGTGCAATTATATCTAAAA
>CAZPWA010000008.1:31887-40416 GCA_964590665.1 Microcaldota archaeon | reverse complement strand
CCCCCAAAGAAATTTCCTAATGTGTCTTGAAGTGCAAGTGCGACTGCAATACCCCCAACCCCTAAACCGGTTATTATTGCCGTTGTGTCAAAACCAAGTCTTTGCAAAATAAATACGATAAATATTGCAGTTATTCCAATTCTCACGACGTTTCTGACGAATGGGAATACATCTTTTTCATTTACTTTTTTCTCACCTGATCTTATCTCTATTCCATACCAAATGAGTAGTGCATCTGCAATTGACCCAATCATTAATCCTAAAATTGCAAGCATTAAAACTACTAGAATTTCAAAGTCGCTCATTCCATTAATCGTTTGTCCTGGATAGATTTGTGAAACTGAAAACCAAACTGAAACTATTATTGCAATTATTGGCAAATACGGTCCAACTGCTGCAAGAAGTCGATCATCTAAAGTTGTTTCTGTTTTTCCTGCAATGAATTTTATTATTCTTATTATCAGCATTAGTAAAAGCTGCAATGCCACACTCGAGACAATAAGAATAATTAAAAATGCAGTTATTTTTCCTCCTGGGTAATTGAGTAAAAACTGGAGTTCGCTAAACATGATAAATTGTTGTCTAAAAACATTTAAATTTTGAACTTTCAATAATTTCGTTATCTGCGGCTGTAGTCTAGCGGTAGGATTCGAGCTTCCCAGAATCTTTTTGGAAAAAAGCTTCAGCAAAAATCTGTTTTTCAAACTGCTTTGGAAAAAGCTCGCGACCCGGGTTCAAACCCCGGCAGCCGCATTTTTTACTAAAATTTTTCGTATGTTTTCTTCAAAGTTAGTGCATCTGTTTCCAAGTTTGGCGATTCAACTGTTATGCAGCCTTTGCAATTGTAATCTTTAAGTGCCTTCATCAAATCCTTATAATTCCACTTGGGATCCTCATCAATTGTTAGGTGATTTTTCTCTCCTTTATCTCCAAAATTAACTCCCTGAATGTGAAGGTGCATTTCTTCTAAGCCTATTTTTCGTCCAAATCCTTTTTCCATTTTATCGAGTACTTTGCAGTATTGATCGTAATTATTTACTTCGCCATTTGTGGTGGCTCTTATGTGTGAAAAATCAATGCATGGAAGAACCTGATCAAAACCTGCTGAAAATTCTATTAATTCATCAATATTTCCAAATTGTGCATGTTTTCCTGCCGTTTCCGGCCTAAGCCAAACATTTGCTTTTGAATCTTTGCACTCCTGAACTGCTTTTTCAAATTGCTCTTTAACACTTCTGAAAACTTCTTCTTTTGACGAATCTAATCTATATGCTGCATGGACGCAAACTGAATATCCACCACACTCGAAAAGTCTTTGTGCTGCGGCAACTAATCTGCCCCGACTAGCTTCTCTTTTTTCCAAATCCTGCGCATTCAAATTGATAAAGTATGATGCGTGTGCCGTTAATTTCACATTTTCTTTTTCTGCAATTCTTTTAATTTCCGGAGCTTTTTCTTTTGAAACCGTTACGTTTCTGACAAATTCAAGTTCCATTGATCCAAGATTCAGTTCTTTTATTTTCAAAATTCCATTCTCTGTATTTCTTGGTTCTGTTGAAAGAGGTATGCCTCCTGTTCCAAAATAAAGTTTTTCCATTTTTTATTTTTCTGCATTTGTCTTTTTATGTTTCTCTTTCACTTTTAGACATCGTTTCTTTCAAGCACATTTTAATATCTTCCCTGTTTTCTCTGTTCTATCGAGGTGTAAAATATCATGGTAGCAAAAAAGAAACCAATGAAGGCAAAGCCAAAAGCAAAGAAGGCAGCTTCAAAGGGCAAGAAGAAAAAGTAATGTTAAATAAAAAATAATTTTTTTCTGGTTTTTCTAAATAACCAAATCTTTGTATATTGGATATTTGGCGCATAATTCCTCGACTTCTTTTGAAACCTTTTCCTTAATTGCCTGATCCTGATGGTTTTCAATTACCTTAACAATCAAATCTGCAACCTGTTTCATGTCACTTTCATTAAATCCTCTTGTTGTAAGTGCTGCGCTTCCAACTCTTAATCCCGATGTCACAAATGGCGGTTTTGGATCAAATGGAATTGCATTTCTATTTGTAATTATTCCTGCTTCTTCAAGTGCAATTTGTGCATCTTTCCCGCTTATTCCTTTTGGAGTTAAATCTACTAAAACCAAATGGGTTTCAGTTCCGCCACAAACAAGCCGCAGTCCTCTTGATGCTAATTGATCTGCCATCGCTTTTGCATTTTTGACTACTTGTTTTGCATAATCCTTGAATGATGGATCTAATGCTTCTTTGAAACAAACTGCTTTTGCGGCAATTACATTTTCAAGAGGTCCTCCTTGCATTCCTGGGAAGACTGCCTTATCCACTTTCTGTGCATTTTTTTCAGGCATCAATATCATTGCACTTCTTGGGCCTCTAAGTGTCTTGTGTGTTGTGGATGTAATTACATCTGCATATTTTGCTGGAGATTCATATGCCCCACCTGCAACCAAACCTGCAAAATGGGAAATATCACACATCATTGTTGCATTAACTTCGTCGCAAATTTCCCTAAATGCCTTAAAGTCTATTTGAAGTGGGTATGCAGTGTATCCGCAAATAATCATCTTTGGTTTTTCTTCTCTTGCTCTTTTTCTAATTTCCGAGTAATCTAGTTTTTCTGTTTTTCTATCTAAAGTGTATGCAGTTGGTTTGAACCATTTTCCCGAAAAGTTTACTGGAGAGCCGTGTGTCAAATGTCCTCCATTTGCAAGATCTAGGCCCATGAACTTGTCTCCTGGTTCCAAAAATGCAAAAAATGCTGCAATGTTTGCACTTGCCCCTGCATGTGGTTGCATGTTGGCGTGATCTACTCCGAATAGTTTTTTTGCTCTCTCTATTGCAAGAAGCTCTATTTTATCTACAAATTTGTTTCCTGCGTAATATCTTTTTCCTGGATAACCTTCCGAGTATTTATTTGTAAGGCATGAGCCTGTTGCTTCCATAACTGCCTTTGATGCGTAATTTTCTGAGGCAATTAGTCTTAGTGTCTTCTTCTGATAATCCAATTCCTTAGTTATTAAGCCATAAACTTCCGGATCTGTATTATTTAATTGCATATAAAGACCTCCCAGGGGTAAAACTAGATTCGCTAATTTTTCCCACGATAAAATATCTTAACAAGAATTAAAAACATGTTTGATTGGTAGTGCTCCAATCTAGAAACATTAATATTTTTTGCTTTCTTTAATTGTTAGTGGATCTTAGCGACCTTAATCGACAAAAAGTTTTGATTCGTTGGAATAACTTACACAAAAAACAGTCTGAAAAAATAAATTTTAATCGATTGATGATGGCTCGTTTGTGCGGATTTTTAGCTGGAGATGGGTCTGTAAAAATTCGAACTGAAAAAAGCGGCAAAGTTCACCACACTCTCGAATTTTTTCCAGATGATATTTCAATCTTAAAATCATTTGTCGAGGCATTTGAGAAAATATATTCAAAAATTCCGGTTGTTGAAAAACACAAAAACTATTTTAGACTCAGAGTTTATTCAAAAGTAATTGTAAATCATATTCTCAACTATTCTGATTTTGGGTTGTTTTTTTGGTCGGTACCCACTTCTCTTTTAACTGATTTAGATTCAAAGCGAGAATGGCTGCGTGCCTACTTTGATGCAGAAGGGTATGTTGGAAAAAATCATATAAAAGTTCAAAGTGTAAATCAATTGGGCATTTTAGGTGTTCATCGCCTGCTTTTGGATTTTGGGATAGCTTCAAAACTTTTTGAATATCAGCCTAAACAAAAAAACTGGAATAAAGTTTATATTCTTCAAATACTTAAAAAAGAAGATAGGATTAAATTTAGTACGTATATTGGTTTTAATCATAAGAAAAAGTTAAATAAACTATTATCTATTTTAGGTAATAATAAGTAATTAATTTTATGCCGACGTCGCATAACCCGGTAGTGCGCACACTATGTTTTCTTATGAAAACTTTAGGCGTAAGCCTGGAATAAGTTGATCTTTTTCCTTATCGGTGAGCGTGTCCCTCGTGGATTCCAAGTTCAAATCTTGGCGTCGGCGTTTTCTTTTCATTTTTCAAATCTCTTTTTATTTCTGCACTGCACTATTCTTTTATATGCCTCATAAAACCATTCTTGTTGTCGGAGCAATAATAAAAAAAGACAATAAAATTCTAATCTGCCAAAGAAAAAACGATTCCAAATTTGGATCGTTAAAATGGGAGTTTCCTGGTGGCAAAGTTGAGTTTGGCGAATCCCCCATCGATGCCCTAAAGCGTGAAATAAAAGAAGAATTGGATCTTGAAATTTCTGTTGATGGTCTTTTTGATGTGGTTTCGCACTTATATCCCAACGGTGCCCACATCATCCTCATAACTTATTTTTGTTCAATTATTGGAGGCTCACTTAAGAAATTGGAAGTGAATGATTTTGCATTTGTTGAAACTAAATCGCTCTCCTCTTTTGATTTTCTCACTGCTGATTTGCCTCTAATAAAAAAACTCCAAAATGAATTGGATTAATAACTCTACTTTAGAATCTACTCTTATCTTGGTGAAAAAATGAAACTTATCTTTATTTTATGTCTTGTATTTGTCATGATCTTGGGTTTTGGTTGTGTTAATCAATCTCAATCCTCTACCGACAAAAAACTCGATTGTACAATTGTTACTAAATCTGTTCCAGAGCAAAAAGTTCAATGTGGAAATTTTTCCTATACTGAGCAGGTTTGCGAAAACCTTGCAATACCATATCAATTGTCTCCAACAGAAAAATCTGATTTATGTACTGATAGTGGAAACTGCTTTGGTGAAAATTTCTCACGCTGCTCTCCTTGCCAAAGCGCAACAACTCGTTGCAGTGTGGTTGTTACAAACACAGACCCACTTTACTCTGGCGAATTTATCATAGGGGCTTCATTTGAATCAAATGGATTGAATGTTTCGCGAGAGCCATTAAGAAAACGAATCCAATTCAACTCTTCTGAAAAATTCGACTTCTACTATTCCTATGGTTCAAAAAGCCTCAATAGGGCCGCTTCCTGCAATCTTTTTGTCATCTCAAGTCCAACCACTTTTGGCTGCCATCAGGAAACAAGAACTCGCGAGGAGTGCAAAAACATTACTGAAACAAAATTAGTTCAAAGTGAAGTTTGCAAGTAATGCATTCTTTCCACTTTTACTGCAATTCCTTTTTTATTTTTATTTAATTCTTCTTCGCTAATCTCCATTTTTCCTATTCCGATAAATTCCTTTTCGCAATATATTTTTACATTATCTCCCTTTTTTGGGCTTCCATATATTCTCTCAAGCGCCGGAATCATTATCTGAGCTCCATTTCTAATTGATTCAATTGCGCTTTTTTTGATCAGTATTTTGGGCAAATCTATCAAATCTTGTGGATCATTAAGAATCTCAAGAATTGGTTTTGGATTTCCCATTTCCTGCTCGCTAAGTGCAAAGAGGATTTTACTCATTCTATTCACTTTATCTTCAGCAATTTTTCCGACCTTTATTCTTCTTAACTCTTCCATCCGTCCGCCATCTGTCTCCTTTCCAATATCTTCACAAAGCGTTCGAATGTATGTTCCTGCCTGCACCTGGGCTTCAAAAAGAACCAATCTTCCCTTTTTTTCAATTATTTGTAATTTTTCTATTTTTCTCTCTCTTGCAACTTTTTTTACTGCACTGATTTTCGGAGGGGTCTGGGTAATCACTCCAATATGTTTTGCAAATATTTTTTCAACTTCTTCTCTGGTCATTTCTTTTTTGAACCTTGCAAGTGCGATATATGTTTTATCCTTTGATGCAATGTATTGGATTAATTTTGTTGATCGCCCAAGTGCAATTGGTAAAACTCCTGAAACTTCAGGATCCAGTGTTCCCGCATGCCCTGCTCTTTTAACTTTAAATAGTTTTTTTATTAAAGTTGTAACTTCGTGGCTTGTTAATCCTGGAGGCTTATCAACGATTATTACCTTGTTATCGAATTTATCCATTTTTTCGCCTAGTTTTTATGAAATTTTTCCTCATTTTTCTTTAATGCGACAATTGCCGGAAGTTCTTTTCCGCATATAAATTCAATGAGCGCCTTTCCTGAAAGAGAAACATAGCTATAGTATTTTTTATCTATTGCAAATTTTTCTATTGCTGTTATTGTGTGTCCTCCTCCGACTAATGAAAATGCATCACAGTCTGCAACGGCCTTAAGAACATTCTTTGATCCGTATGCAAAATCTTCAAGTTCATAAACTCCCATAGGGCCATTTATGATTATGCATTTTGCCTCTTGAATGTGTTTTATGTATTCTTTAACGCTCTCTTCTCCAATATCGTATATTTCGCCGCTGTGAATCTTATCGACATGGCAATTTGCTCTAATCATCTTGTGCGATAGTCCAACATCAACTGGGAGAACTATTTTTTCTCCATATGCTTCAAGTATTTTTTTTGCTTCATCAACAAAGCCTAAAAGGTTGGAATTTTTCAAGTATTCTTTTGAATCTCCAACATTCTTGCCTTTTGCATGCAAAAGAAGAACGCTAAGAGCTCCTCCTACGAGTATCTTTTTGGCTCTCCCCTCTGAAAGCCATTTTTTCATGACTGAAAAAGAATCTTCAACTTTTGATCCGCCAAAAATAAATGTAACCTCTTTCTGATCCTTCACTTTTTCAAGTGCTTCAACTTCGTCTGCTAAAACATCTCCAAAATAACTTGGAATGTGGTGAGTAAAACCAACAACCGAGCTTTGTTTTCGATGTGCAATTGAAAGAGCATCCAAAACAAAAATATCTGTAATTTTGCTCAAGTTCTCGACCAATTTCCCCTGAGCTTCTGGGTGATCAGTTTCGCAATCGAGGCTTCTTACATTTTCAAGAACTATTATCTCTCCATCTTTCATGCTCTCTATTGCGTTTTTTGCCTTATTTCCAATTAAATCATCTACATAGTGGACTGGTTTTCCAACCAAATCGTGAAGTATTTTTGCATGCTGCTCCAAAGTGGTATAATCTTCGGATCCTTTTCGCCCCTGATGCGCTAGTACAATTACCCTTGCCCCTCTTTCACTGAGGTTTCGTATTGTTTTTGCATGCGCAGCTATTCTTGCGCTTCCCTGTATTTTGCCATCCTTAATTGGACAGTTTAAATCTGCCCTAATTAGTACTCTCTTGGACTTGACTTGCGCTTGAGATATTTTTTTCATTGGTCTCACTTCTCTTCCACTTTAGTTTTGATGGACATTTTGGATCTATGCACATAGTGTATCTCATTTTTCCTTTTTTAACATTTACCGTTGGTTTTTGGCAATCTGGACACAACTTGTCTGTTGTTTTGATTATGGCTTGGTGCGGAAGCGGGTATGTGTTTCTGCAATTTGGATATCCATAACAACCAATAAACTGCCTTCCATCGCGCATTCTTATGTATCTTAATTTGTTTGAGCACTTGTCACATTGGCCAACTATGCTTTCCTGATGTTCTGTGTTTTTTAGCGCCTTTAGTAATTGGTCTCCTATTTCTGATTCGTGTTTCTTCCACTTTTCAAGTGTGTTTGTTAAAATTTCCCGAGCATCTCTTATTGTTTCTTCCTTGTCTTTTTTGCCAAGTGCAATTAATTCCATATCATCTTCTATTTTTCTTGTCAAATTTTCATCGCAAATTTCCGGTGCATATTTTTGCAAAACTTCTGAAATTTTCAATCCAAAGTCTGAAACTTCCAATGATTTTCCATCAACATATCCACGTTTAAATAATGTGTCAACGACTACTGCTCTTGTTGATTTGGTCCCAAGTTGTCTTGACTCAAGTTCTGAAACCAAAGAGGTCTGTGTATATCTTTTTGGAGGTTTTGTTTCCTTCTTTTCTATTTTCCTATCTTCGATTCTGACTTTTTCTCCTTTTTCGAATTTCGGAAGCTCCACATCTTCAGTTGTATAATAATCTCCGTAGAATTCTATCCAGCCTTTTTCAATTACTCTTCCACCTGAGGCGCTGAATTTTTCTCCCCCGCTTTCAATTTCGATTCGCATTCTTTCTCTTTTTGCTTCTGGAGCAAGGGATGCGAGGAATCTTCGAACAATCAAATCGTAAAGTTTCTTTTCGCTAATATCATCCACTTTTCCGATTTGTCCTGTTGGGTGAATTGCAGGGTGAGCCGGATCTTCCTTCTTACCTTGAATTGGTGTGAACCATTGGTTTTGAACTGCCTTTTTGGCATTGGTTCCATAATCACTGCTTTTCGTTAATGCTTGAACTATCTGCGAAACATTGATCGAGGGTGGTATTTTTTGCGAAGAAGTTCTTGGGTATGTAATTAATGATGCTTCGTAAAGATTCTGCGCAAGTGATAAGACTCTTGATGGATCGAATTTGAATAGTCTATATGCTTCAACCTGCAAACTTGTTAAATCAAAATTTGGTGATGGTGCAATTTTTTGCTCCTTCTTTTCAATGTCACTAACTACTCCATTTTCTTTTATGCTGCTTAATGCATTTTCTGCTTCATTTGCTTCCTTGAATCTTCCTTTTGTATTTTGAAATTCAACTTCCTTCAC
>CAZPWA010000008.1:21620-31787 GCA_964590665.1 Microcaldota archaeon | reverse complement strand
ACATCATAGTCGCATGCTGAAACAAAACATTTTGCATTTTTGGATAATTTTTCAAGCGTTGTAACATATTCCTTTGTATATGCCGCTTTCTTTGGATTCGCTTCATAAGCTGGAACCCACTCAATATCAAAAATCGGATATGTTCTTGTTTTTTCCTTTTCAACTAATGTGAAAACGTGGCCTACTGCTGGAGCAACAACGCTTGTTTTTTTACCCATTTCAACTTCGTAATAAGGAACATTTTTGTATGATTTTTTTGTCACTTTGTCTCCTATTGCTTCTGCAATTTTTTCTGCTACTTTGGGTTTCTCTGCAACTATTAGTTCTTCATACTCCATAAATAAGACCGATCCAAAATTCGGCTATTAAGAAATAAATATCTTCGCCCTTTTGCAAAATCAGCGTGCTTTTAAATTCAATGTAGGTTATTTATCTCTATGAGTAATTCTGATTATGAGGGTTTACTAGATAGTGTTTATTCCTCCCTTCCTGAAAAAGTCACAAAAACAGAGCGTTTTGAAATGCCTAAATTTGAATTTTTCACAGAAGGAAACAAAACAATAATCAAAAACTTCAAGGCAGTTTCTGATAAAATTAGAAGAGACCCCGCATTCCTTTCAAAAGTTCTCTCAAAAGAACTTGCAGTTCCTGTTGATGCTCAAGGTGAGCGTTTAATTTTACAAAGAAAAATAATCGGAGACATTCTGAATCGAAAGCTTGAGGATTTTATTCTTAAGTTTGTCATTTGTAAGCAGTGTAACCGACCAGATACTAATGTTGCAGAATTGGGGCACGGCTTAAAGCAACTAGTTTGTGAAAGTTGCGGCGCTCGAACTCCAATAAGGTGATGAATTGGCAAATAATGCATTTAATCGTGGAAGAGCAGGCGGAAAGTCATCTGGATATGCTCCAGTTGCAGTAAATAAAGAGGAAGAGAGACGAAAGATGAGACTTCCAAGACCTCCCGAGGTTTTGGGTCTTGTTATTGGAATGATGGGCGGATCCAGAATGAAAGTTACTTGCAAAGATGGCAAGGAAAGAATGTGCCGCATTCCAGGAAAACTAAGAAACAAAATTTGGGTCAAAGACGGAGATGTCGTTGTAGTTAAGCCCTGGGAAATTGAAGGGGATGAAAAAGGCGATATTGTTTGGAGATACTCTCCTTTACAGGCTAGAATTTTGAAGGAAGATGGAACTGTATAAAAATCTGATTTACTATGACAAAGCGGCCAAGTAAGGATGATTTTCAACTTAAAGAAAGATCAAAAATCGAATCTGAGGTATTTGATCGCTTTACTCTTCTAAATCTTTCTAAATTAATCAAAAAAGAAATCATTGCAACTGTTGATTATCCTATTTCAACAGGAAAAGAAGCAAATGTTTTTCGAGGAACAACTCCTTCTGGTCAATTTATTGCAATAAAAATCTACAAGGTTGATACTGCTCCTTTTTTTAGAAAAGAAGAATATTTAGAAGGAGATCCTCGTTTTGGAAAATTAAAGCAAAATCCTCGGGATATTGTAATTGCATTTGCAAGAAAGGAATTCAAAAATTTGCAGATTTGCGAAAAAGCAGGAGTACACTCTCCAAAACCCTTTTATCACCTGAATAATGTTATTGTAATGGAGTTTTTGGGGAAAGACGATTTGCCTTATCCTACATTGAATCTAATTGGTTCAAAAGATCCCAAAAAAGAATTCAAATCTCTTTTGGTTGATATTGAAAAAATGTATTCTGCCGGTTTAGTTCATGCCGATTTGAGCGAATACAATATCCTTCTTGTTGATGATACTCCATATCTAATTGATTTTGGTCAAGGTGTTATTTTGGCTCATCCATCCGCCAATAAGTTTTTTGAAAGAGATGTTTCTGTTGTTATGAAATATTATTCAAAATACGGAGCTTGTACTTTGGTTGATTTAGAAAAAACTCTCAATAAAATAAGGAAAAAATAAGTTTATATTTTCAATAAATTTTTTTCAAAGTATTTGGGCGGTTTGTTCTTATTGTTGTTTAGTTCGAATAAAAAGTTTTGATATTTTTCCAGTGATTCTCCAACTTTTAATCCCTCTTTTTTATTACTGCCTATCTCCCCAATCGAAGGTCCTAGTGCCATTCCCGTTTTGAACATATCTGAAATTTCGATTGCATGCGGGTCAGTTATCTGCAACGATCCAGTGTGTGCTTTAAAATCAAGTATGTAATTTTGGACCGCATATGTTATTGGTCCACCAAGTGTTTTTTTATCAAAGCCTTCTAGGTAGCTTTTGACCATCTCTAAATTGACTTGAGCCTCTACTTCTCGCCCAAAAACTTTCTCCCTGAAAAATCGTTGTGCGCTTGTAATTGTGTTTCCGGAACAGGTATCTTCATCAAATATTATAACGTTTCTTTCTTCACCCAATCCTTTCAATGCCCTTTTTTCTCTCTCTGTCAATTTGGGCTCTTTATCTCCAAGCTTTTGAGTTGAAAATCTTACAGTGTATAAAATCGATCCTTCGCTTTTAGTTATATCACAGTATCTTAAATAAACGTCAATTCCTGCTGCAACTCCTCCATGTGCAAGTGCAATCATCATTATGTCTGATCCCTTTTGCCTATCCGCAATTCTATTCGCAGTTTCTTGCGATCTATGCGGTGCTGTTGCTTCCCATGTTGCAGTGTCATGTCTTTGAAATATTATTTGGCCTAATAAATTCTTACTCACTTTTTTCCTAAATTCTCTTATTTTATCCTCTGCTCGATCTGAATTTTTGTAAATTTCTATTGCTAGATCCAAAGCCTCAACCAAAAGCAGCTCTGATTCTGCGCTTTTTTCGCTTACTTTATTGTCAATCGCTGCTCTTACGATTCTTGCGGCATTAAACGCGATTCTAACTAATGTTTTTGAATTTGGAGTGGTTTGGCTAATGTCCCTTTCCAAAGTATCTAATACTGATTCAAGTGTTCCGCTATATCTCATTTGGCCAAAATCCTCAAAGACTTTCCTTCCGTCTCTCTGAGCACTAGCATCTTCAATTTTATCAAAAATTGAGTAATATTCCACGTATTTCTTGTCATCGTTCGTGTATTTAAAGCTTGTTATTTATGGTTTTTTGTGGTGTTTATTTTCTTTTTCAACACTTCTATCTATTTATATTTATTATTGATAAATAATGTCTGTTAATGGCAAAAAGAAAACTTCTATTCGCCTCAATAGAACTTCATAAAGAATCTATCTCTGACCGCGTTTTTCAGGACGATGGGTATAGATTGGAGCTTAAAGGCGGAAAAATAATAAAGCGCATTTCTGATCAAAGCGACCCAAAATTATTTTTTCCTCTTCTCTCTTTACTAAAAAATGAATTTGATGTTTTAGGATATCTATTTTCTGAAGACGCCCCTGTTCCAAAGCCTTTAAGTTTGGACTCATGTAATGGTGTATTGATCGAAAAATTCATTCCCTATAAAACTCTTCATCAAATACGATTTCGACTTTCCATGGAAGCCCAAGTTGCTCTTGTTTTGGAAATTGCACGCACTCTTCACTTGCAACTGCATAAAAAAGGAGTTACTCATCATGATTTGCATCCGGGCAATTTTGTCCTTGGCCCAAAATTAACTTTTATTGATTTTTCTGCTTCAAGTAGATTAGGGTTTAGGCAAACAAGCAAAATAGTTTATGGTTCAGTTCCACGAACCTACTGGGGCTATGCTGCTCCTGAAGAATATACTTTTGATAAAGCTCCTGATTCTGGTTCATCAGGGGATATTTTTTCCTTAGGAGCTATTTTTTATGATCTTTTATCTGGGCAAGCTCCCTTTTGCGAATTGCGTCCATCTGTGAGCAATTCTTTGGATTTGTTGGACACTCCCTTTTGGCCAGTTCTTAATCGTGCAATGAAAAAAGCCTGGCAGGATCGATATAGAAACGCACTTGAACTGGCAGATGAAATTGATAAAATTGCTGTCAAAGAAGGCCTTAAAATACCCCCTTATCTGCAGGAAGTTGAATAATTGCCATTTTCTTATCTTCAAATTCGTCGTATTTCAAGTTTTCCTTCGACATAATGGGTATAAAAAACCTATGGAATGATAAAATTAAAGAAGGGGCCGTGAGGTAACCTGGTATCCTGCAAGCTTGGGGACGCAGACATCAACATGTTATGTCGATTCTGGGCCTGGATGCTTGTTATCTGAGTGAACTTTTTAGTAAAAAAGTTCAATCAAAAACTTGGAATAAAAGTTTTGTTGAAACTTTTCCTAAAAGTTTCCAGAAATTCAACTTCTTAGCTACAAAAACCTGCGGCTAAGGGGAATTAATCTCAGCGGCCCCACTTAGATACGACCTGAACGAATGTGAAGGGCGTATCTATATGCAGGAAAAAACGGTGAAAAAATGACTGAAAAAGAAACAACAGAAAAGACTGGATTTCCAGTAAAACAGGAAATTCTTTTGGAAGCAGGAGTACACATTGGTACTAAAATCAAAACCAACGACATGACTCCTTATGTTTTCAAAAAGAGAGATGATGGACTATTCATCTTGGATTTGAGAAAAATCTCCGAAAGATTGATGGCAGCTGCAAAGCTTTTATCAAAATACAAACCAGAAGACATCACAATCGTGGCATCACGTGTGTATTCAAGTAACCCTGCTGCAAAATTTGCACAACTTGCTGGAACTAGTATTATCAAAGGAAGATTTGTCCCAGGAACCATGACCAACATGACCTGCGCAAGTTTCACAGAACCAAAGTTGATCTTTGTCTGCGATCCAAAAGGTGAACGAGAAGCAATTGTTGAAAGTGCTAAAAACGGTGTCCCTGTAATTGCACTTTGCGATACTGATAATGAAACCAAATTCATTGATTTGGTTGTTCCAATCAACAACAAGGGTAAGAAATCTCTTGCATTGATCTTCTACATCCTTTCTCGGGAAATGATGCTAGCGCAAGGAAAGATCAGTTCTTATGAAGAATTCACCTACGACTTGAACTTCTTTGAGCACACTTTGGTTGAAGAAGCTAAAAAACCAAAAGAAGAAGTTGAAAAGGAAACAAAAGAAGCTTCAGTACAACCTTCTTCTGAAAAAGTAGTTGAAAATAAAGAACAAAAAAATTAATTTTTTTATTTTAATTTATTCTGCTTCTTTGGTATGCATCAACGCAACTTAATCTTTCATCCGCACCTTCAATTTTATCGCAGTAGTTTCTATCTCCTGTCTTTTTGGCTGCTTCGGTGTAGCATTTATTCTTGTATGTTGGATGTGTAACTAAATCACATTTGGTTGGGTCTAGTTTGCTTGGATCATGTATCAATATCGCTTGGTAGCAGGGGATTCTTGGGCCTAAATCTGTAATTATTTGGCATGCGCTTGGATCACCCAATCTTTTTGCGCTTTCAAATGCACATTCGAATCTTGCATTCGATGCTAGGATGTCTATGTTTGCGCAGATTGTTGCATTTTTGGTTTCTAATGCTGCTTTTGTGTAACAGGTCCATAGTTCTTCAAGTCCTATTCCGCTGTTTGTACAAACTGTCGCATCATTTCTTTGGGCTGCAACTGCTCCAAAGCAGGTTCCAAGATACCTATCTCCTCGTATTAATTGACATGCGCTAATATCTTTTGTTTTTTCTCCATAAAGCGAGTAACACGAATCGCGCTGCACTTGGTATTGGAGCTGGGTACATGCATCTGAGTTTGTTGTTGCATATGTACATGCGGCTTTCATTTGTGTGTTGCTTATTTGGGTGCATGATAAGTTGCTTCGTGTTTTATATGAAAATTCGAAAATGCATGAATCTTCGCCTTCGCATACTGATAAATCATTTTTGGCAATTGCGATGCATGTCGTGTTTCCATTGCAGCTTGCGACTTTTGCAATGCATCTGTTTTTTGCTTGCGAATCACTCAATTCTGAACATTTTTCGTTGCTCTGTTCTCTATATGCAAATGCGCTTATGCAGCTTTCTTTATTTTGGGTATTTGATATCATCTTGCACGCATCAAAACTCTGATTTGCAAATTTGCCATAGCATTCATCTTTTATTGCAATGTTATTTATCTGGGCACAATTTGTCTGGAAATTTTGCACTGTTGCGTTGCCTAAATTGCACCTATCGTCACAGATAGGAGTTTGATTTAAAACTGGAATCAAGACGCTTGAATTGTTTTGAATTGGTTTTATTGTTTCATTTTTAATTGTCGCGTTATTTGTATTATTCACACTTGGTTTTCCAAATCCAATTGAAAGCGCCACTAATCCTCCTAAGAGTATAACTCCTATTACAACTGCTGCGATTAGTACGTATTTAGAATCCTGGTTTTGAGAATTCTCCTTTTTCTGATTTTTGTCTTTAGGCTGATTCTTATCCATATGTATCATGACCCATTTCGTATGCGCATATGGTCTTTATAAAATTACTTTATGTTCTTCTTGTGGGTGTTATTGTGACTCTAAAAATCAATGATTCTGCTCCAAATTTTTCCCTTCCTGATTCAAATGGCAAAAACATCTCCCTCTCTTCTTTGCTTGGAAAATGGGTAGTTCTATATTTTTATCCAAAAGACAATACTCCTGGTTGCACAATCGAGGCAGTTGATTTTACTCATTTGGCTAAAGATTTTTCAAAACTCAATTGTGTTGTTTTAGGCGTAAGTAAGGATAGTTGTTCATCCCATTCAAATTTCTCCAAACTCTTCAATCTTGGTGTGATTTTGCTTTCAGATCCTGATGGTAAAATGCAAACTGATTATGGCGTTTGGGGTAAAAAACAATTTGCCGGAAAAGAGTATATGGGAACAACTCGTACGACTTATTTAATTGATCCAAATGGCAAAATTGTCTTTATTTGGGAGAATGTCGAACCAATTGCACATGCCAATTTTGTTTTGGAAAAATTAAAAGAGATCTCAAAAAAATTCGCTTAAACTCCAATTTTTTTGCATATTTTATTTATGGGACAACTTACACACTCTGGGTTTTTTGCTTTGCACTTGACTTGTCCATATGCAACAAATATCCGATTTATTTTCGAAAGGTATTCTTCTGGTATTATTTTAGTCAATTTAACTTCGCTTTCAAATGGTTTTTTTGTTTTTATCCAACCTATCCTGTTTGCAATACGGTGCACATGAACATCTACTCCGATTGTGCTATTTCCATATATTCTTGCAAGAACTATATTCCCGGTTTTTCTTCCAACTCCGCTTAGTTTTGTCATTTCTTCAATTGTTTTGGGTATCTCTTTTTCCAAAACCTGCAAACTGAGTTTCTTGAGGTTTTTGGCTTTGGTTCTGTAAAAACCAACTCCGTAAAGTATTTTTTCTAATTCTCCTACTTCTGCATTTGCAATTTCTCTTGCATTTGGAAATTTTAAAAAAAGATTTTTCGCAACCTTTATTGTTGTCTTATCTTTTGTTCGGCTTGATAGCATTGTATAAACGAGGATCTTGAAAGGGTCATTTGCACTATCTCTTTCTAGTTCGAAAACTGGGGCATTTAATTTGACTGCAATTTTTTCCATTTCTTCTAAAATCATTTGCAGTTCTTGCAGTTCTATTTTTTTTAGCTCCATATAATTAGCTATTAAAAACATCTCTAATTTAATCTATTTTATGAAATCAACTGCAATCACAAATGCAAATATTGCTTTAATTAAATACTGGGGAAGAAGAGATGATGAATTAGTTCTTCCTCTAAATGATTCGATTTCCTTTACTATGGATGATCAGCTTCAAACGATTACAAGTGTTGAGTTTGATTCAACCTTGAAATCCGATTCATTGGTTTTAGATGGAAAAATTGCAACCGAAAAAGAACTTTCCCGAGTAGTAAAATTTCTTGATGTTGTTCGAAAAATGGCAAAAAAATCCGTTTTTGCAAAAGTAGTTTCTAAAAATAATTTTCCTAAATCTGCTGGTCTTGCTTCATCCGCTGCGGCATTTGCTGCTCTTGCTGGAGCTTCTTCAAAAGCCATAGGACTAAACCTTTCAAATGAAGAGTTGTCTGCCCTTGCAAGGCGTGGAAGCGGATCCGCATCAAGGTCTATTCATGGAGGTGCAGTTAGGTGGCAGATGGGAAAAAAGGATGATGGTTCTGATTCTTTTGCAATTCAACTCTCTCCCGCTTCAAAATGGCCTGATTTACGAAATGTTATTGCAATTACAAGTTCCACTGAGAAAAAAGTCGGTTCGGCTGCAGGAATGAAGACCTCTGCTCAAAATTCAAGTCTTCTAAGTGCTCGTTTAAATGGGGTTGGAAAGCGCCTTGAAATCGTTTCTAGTGCAATTAAAGAAGGTAATTTTGAGAAAATGGCTCAAACTATAATGCAAGAGAGTAACAATATGCATGCGGTTATGCTAGATTCCTGGCCACCATTAGTTTATATGAATCGTTACTCTTTTGAAATAATTGAAAAAGTTCTGGAATTGAATGATTCTCATGGTCACCCTGTCGCAGCATACACTTTTGATGCAGGTCCAAATGCTCACATTTACACAACTTCAAAATATGAAAATGAGGTAAAAAAACTCGTTAATGAAATAGATGGCGTTGAAAAAACTTTAGTTTGTAAAGTTGGCGAAGGACTTAGATTCTCAAATAATCATTTATTCTAATTTCTTCCAATTATCTCAGTTGCAACTGTCTTTTTTCCAAGTACTATTTCTTCAATTCTTTTTGGTACTGAGGCATTGAAGATATATGACCTTCCGCTAAGGTTCAACAATTCTCTTATTTTTCCTTCCATCCCGCCCGTTACATCTCCGTCGACTTTTTTTATTGATTTTAGCACTTCCTTTAGGTTTGACTTGGTTATTCGATTTATTACTTCGCCTTTGGAATCTATTACTCCATCAACATCGCAACCAACTGCAACTATTCTTGCATTTTTTCCAAGATATGTGACTATTTGGTCTCCTGAAAGCGGCGCACCTTCAATTTTACTATCCGGAACCATATCTCCATGAACAATTGGCAAGTATCCATGTTCAAGATATTCAAAAACAATCGATGAAAAGTCGACTATTTTTTTATTTGTCATGAGGCAAACTGCACTTGGTGCAATTGAAATTGCTGGAACTTCTTCCTCTAAAAGTGCATTAACAAATAAATTGGATAATTTTGTACACTCAAGATGCGTTTTTGCAAATCCCCATCTTTGCTTTTCGCTCTTTATTCCATCCTTTATCTGATTTTCAACTACATATGGATGGCCAAAAGATCCGGCTCCATGGACAATGACAATATTTCTGACTCCCATTTTCCACATTTTTCCTATTGTTTTTGCAATTTCTTTTATATTATTCATCCTTGCTTCGCTCTTGCCTTTTTTGTTAGTAATTATGCTGCCACCGAATTTGAGAATTATCATGATTATTCTTTCAGAATCGCCTTTATAAATCAATTCGTTCTTCTAATTTGCTTATGGCAAGTAAATTGGACAATGTGGATATTCTTATTTTACACGAACTTTCAAAAGATTCGACTCAATCTGTAAAAGTACTTTCAGAAAAACTTCGATTGCATCCAAATACTCTTTCTCAGAGGATTAAGTCTCTTGAGCAAAACAAGTTCATAAAGCGTTATACTATTTCATTTAATCCCTCTGATGTTGGTTACTCTGTCAAGGCATTTGTAATGATTCGGGTTCGGAAAAACTTGGCTTCTGCAGAAAATCTCCTCTCTGAAGTTTCAAAAATTCCCGAAGTCACTAATCTTGCCTCTGTTACTGGTTCTGAAGATTGTATTGCAACTGTTTATGCAAAGGATACTGAAGATTTGGTTCGTGTTTTAAGAGTAATTCAAACTGCTAAAGATGTTTTAAAAACGACGACCTTTATTTCTTTAATTGATTACAAAAGTTGCACTGAATCTGAACTTTTGGATAAGCTTATGTCTTCAACTCAAAAATAGATTTATATTAAAAAGAAAAATTAAAACTTTTTATATTTCAAAAGGGTTGGCATAAGGTCCACATGTGATACGAACATTCTTCTGCAGCAGTATCTTTCAACTCCCAAGTTATCCATTACTTCTTCGGATTTCTTGTTGGCTGCCAAATCTGCCTTGTACTGTTCGTACAAGTGGCCTATGACATTTCCGCAAGTGAAACATCTAACTGGAAATTCCAAGCAAATACCCCCTCAATTCATCTGTATGATTTCTGGAATCTTGCTCTTGC
>CAZPWA010000008.1:0-21520 GCA_964590665.1 Microcaldota archaeon | reverse complement strand
TCTGCTGCGGTTTCATCCGCCTTTACCTTCTTTTTTGCGCTTTTTTTGTCTTCGCTCATAAATATCAACCTGAGTAACCAAGCTTTCTGCACAATTCGCTGATTGTGATGAATCTTGTTCTTCCGTCAAATTTGGCTTCTTTTGTATCCAAATTCATCTGGAGGTTCTTTGGGTTTCCGGTATAGACCATAAGTCTTCCAAGGGCTGCTTTGCCTCTTGAATTCTCCTTTGGAATCATTCCTCTAACCATTCTCTTAACGAGCATGTGAGGAACTTTTGACCAAACTGGGGATCGCTCTGGTGTACCCTTGTGCTTAATTCCCCTTTTTGTCAAATATCTCTGGAAAATGACCTGAGGATTTCCCTTTATGATTATTTTTTCAGCGTTTATTAAGTGTACTTCTTCTCCGTTCAATAATCTTTTTGCAAGATTTGTTGCAAGTCTTCCAAAGATCATTTCGCTACCATCAACAATGTTTTTTGCAGTTTCCTTTTTCATTATGAACACCTTTTTTACTTCAGGATAATTATTTCCTTTCCTGAAGGATTTGCTGCCATTATTGCTTCGATGGTGGATGTCTTTGATCCATTTTGATCGAGCAATTTCTTTGCGCCGCTACTGAAGTTGAATGCTGCAACAGTTATCTTCTTAGTTATGTTTCCTGAACCAAGAACCTTGCCTGGAACCAAAACGACGCTGTTGTTTTCGACCAATCTGTCGATTTTAGACAAATTGACTTCGACTTTTTTGCGTCTTGATCTTTCAAGTTCCACTGCTACCTTTAACCAAATTGGTTTGTCCGATTTCTTTAATTTTTCAATTAAAGAAGCTAATACTGGGTTGTCCTTTTTCATCTTCGCCACCTTCGGCTCGCTCTCGTTAATTGAGAACTCACACTAAATGTAGTTACCTTAATTAGCTTCGATATCTATAAAAAGGTTGTCAAAATTCGTTTTTTTATTAAATTTAAAAAAATTAAATAAAAATTGTTGTTACTTTTACTCGCTCTTTGCCATTAGCCAGATTGCTTTGACTGCGTTAACAAAGCATGCTGGTGCAACGAATGCTGCAAGTGCTCCTGAGAATCTCAAGATGTAGTCTGCAATTACTTGGACTACTGCCCCGATTCCTGGTAGTTGTGCGAGGTTTGAAATTGTGCTAGAGAGTGCTGTTGGGATCAACAACAATGCGATTGATGCAATTAGGAAGTTTGGCAATTCTTTCTCTGTGATGTTGAGAAGACCTACAACCAAACCCAAAAGTGCTAACAATCCTAACAAGAGTGGGATAAATTCTATCATCATTGTTGCAAAGATTCCAATTATTATTGCAACTACGATTCCGCCTAAAAATGCGTATTCGCCTAAATTTTCCATTTTCATTCCTGCCATTAATAAATCACCTTGATTAGTTTTTTTGTTATTAGAACTTCATTGGTTTATATATCTTTCGATATTCCTTTTCGACAATTGCCATATCTCATACGCTATAACACGATTCCCAATAATATTCCTATCATTCCAAATCCGAATGCAATTAAACTTAAGTTTCTTGCCTTTCTGTAATTTTTCTCTTTTTTGAGAAGCAAGTATATTATATACATTAATATGAGTTCACAGATTCCTAAAAGCCCAATTGAAAATAGATTTGCCTCAAGGCCTGCAAAAAAAGGAAGAACTGCAAGAAAACAGGTAATTAGGTAAATAAAAATTGAAATTCTTATTGCATTTTTCTCTCCAATTAAAATTGGAAGTGTTTTTGAATTTCTTATGGTTTTGTCTCCTTCCATATCTTCAGTTGATTTTATTATTTCCCTTGCAACTCCTGCTAAAAATCCTAGAAGTGCAACAAACATATTTATCTGATTCAACTCTACACTGTAGCTAAAATTTCCGAAAATAAATGGTATTGCCATGGTTGTTCCAATGTATATGTTTCCTAGTAATGGCAGATCCTTCAATTTGTAATTATATAGTATTGCAAATAAGTTGAAAACAACTAATATTCCAAGCGGTATTGGTCCAAGCAAAAGCGCCAAAAGCGTCGAAATTGCAAATCCGCTTATTGCAATTGCCCACGCTAAACCAATTGAAATCTCTCCACTGACTAATGGTCTTTTGCTAAATCCGTTTTTTCGATCGGTTTCAACATCTAATATATCATTAAGTGCAAAAGATCCCATTTCTGAAAAAATTGGAACCAAAAGTGCAAGAAGCAGGGTTTGATCAAAAATTGGAATTTTGTTTTGCGCTATTGTTGCTCCAACAAAAACCGCAAATGCCAGCATTAGCGCATGTTCGAATCTGGTCAATTTCCAAATTGCCTTCAGAATTTTCATTTGCTTCACTTTACTCTTTTTCAACGTTCACTCTTTTTAAATCTCTACTTCATTATTTTTTTATGCAAGAAGTTCTTGATCCTGTTGATTATTCTATTTTAAATGAACTTAGAATCGATTCTAAAATTTCCATAAAAGATTTGGCATCAAAACTTAAAGTTCACCCAAATACTTTAGTTCAGAGACTTGAAAAACTAAAAAAATCCGGAATTATCATGCGCTATTCTGCCGAGATCGATTATTCCAAAGTTGGCTACGACCTCCACGTAATTATTATGATTAGGGTCAAAAAGGGAAGGGCTGGGGATAATGACCAGATTGCTGATTTGGTTAAGCTAAAGGAAGTCCAATCTCTTTATGCAACTACTGGTTCGTGGGATTTAATTGCTGTTTGCCGAGTTAAGGATCGCGCACATTTACTTGAAGTGATTTCTGAATTTGGAAAAAACCCAATTGTACTTAAAACTAGTTCCCAGCTGGTTTTGCACACTTACAAAAATCCCTCAGATTTCAATCCCTTTGAAACTTCAACTAAAAAATAGTTATTTTCTAACTTCCCAGACGGCTCCGAAAATGTGATGTCTTGGATTTTCTGTGATCAGTACTGGCTCTGGAGCAAATAATTTTTCAAACCCTGCTCTTTCTAATTCTGCATGGTATTCTAATATATTGACTCTTCCAATGTGTGCTTTCATATCTGCAAACATTCCTGGATGCTTTTGAACATATCGACTATCTGTAAATACCTGCGCTCCTTTTGGATCCATTTCATCTATTGTTATTATTCTAAGTGGGCATTGATTTCCTAGTTCCCTACTTATCCTTCTTAATAATTCAACTGTTTCTTTCATTCCTTTCCAGTGTACTATATACGAAGCAAATATTGTTGTTGGTTTAGTTATATCAAGTCCTGCTTTAATGAGGTCTTCTCCTTTTAATTCTGATAAATCTCCAAGTAAATTATATACTTTCATCCTTTCTAATTCTGAAATTCTTCTTTTTCTTGCTGCATATTTTCTTGCTCCGACTCGAAGCATTTCTTCTGAAATATCTACATTGAATATGTTTAATTCTCCCGTGTCCCCATGCTGTATTCTAGGTGCTAAAAGTTCTCTAACTATTCTTCCAACTGGTTTTGTTGTCCCTGATCCAAGATCTATTAAATTTCCTACTTGTATGTGTTCTGCCATCAATGTTATTACATGGACTATTGCAGTGAAATGCCCTGTTTCAACCATGTGCGCATCATAAACACTTACTCGCCCATCAAATTCATCATCTGGTTTTGCCTCTCTTTCTCGGCTTGCAAGTTTATCAAATACGCCTCGAACTGTTCCTCCCCTTCTTTTCAATTCGAATCCAAAAGGAATTATCTCTATTAGTTCCTTAAGTGCACCTGCACCTATCTTTTGATCTAAAACTTCTTTCATCAGGGTTGTTGCCAGTTCTCCAAAAGTAGTGCAATTGAGCATGTCTCTTTTTGTTATGTGCTGATGTATTCCAAATTCTCCCTGAAGTCTGGTTTCAAGTGCAAAGTCGTGCTTGTTATGAATTGCAACTACTTTGGCTGAGGGGGATTTCTCTTTTATTCTTTGGGCATTTTCCTTTATGATTTCCTGGGTTGTTCGGGGTATTTGTTTTTTCCCTTTTTTTCTCTTTCCTGAGCCGTTTATGAAAATGATGTCGTATGATTTTTCTTCTAATCTTTGCGCTATTCTTGATTCGTCATTGGCGCTATCTATTTCTATTTCTAGTTTTTTGTTTCCTCCCTGCGCTTCTTCAAGTTTTCTAATTGCTTCATCTCTGCTTCTTCGATCTACTCCAGCAAAAAGAATTTTTATTCTTGCAAATCTGCCTTCTTGTATTTGTGAAACTAGGGGTTCGATTGCTTCCCACGTATGAGTATCTCTGGGTCTTTGAGCTAATCTTTGTCTCATCCGTATCTATATATTATCTGAAATCATTATAAATGGTATTTTCCGTGTTTTTTTGTGTATTTTGCTGTTTTATCTCTTTTTGCATCAATTTAAATAGCTTGTTTTTCTACACTTTCCATGGCATCATATTCAGTTAAATTGATCGATCAGATTCAGAAGGAAAAGATTCTTGAGTCTCTAAAAGGAGTTCCTCTTTTTGAAAAAAAGGCAACTCTTCATGGCACATGTGTCAAGTTTTTTACTGATTCTGCTGATTTTAAGGAGATGTGGGAGGAAAATTTCGAAGCAATGCCTGAGTGGGTAAGGCCTCATGTGAGGATCTATTCCTTAGCTGGAAAAAAGCTTGAAGTTCTTTTTGAAGTTGAAACAAAAACTGTGATAATCAAAGGTTGCGATTATTATGGTTGGGTAAAAAGCATTGCTCTTGCTCTTGCGGCTGACTTTTTTGAGGATTTTCCATCTGAACACCAAAGAAATTCTGTTCACGGTTCATTTGTTGATAAGGGCGGAAAAGGATTGGCAATTATTGGTCCATCTGGAAGCGGAAAAACTACGCTTACTTACGGGTTATTCATGAAAGAAGGATATAATTTCCTCACAGATGACTGGTTTTTCGTTCGTTTTGCTTCAAATGATACTCTTGTTTATTCCTCAGAGAAAAATTCCTATATTCGTGGTGATTTAGGTTCTGTATGGGATATTTATGCAAAGCGGCTCAACGGCATAAAACGTGACTCGAAGGATCGTGCGGTTGTGGATGTTGGGCGGCTAATTGGAAAAGATCGCATAAGGCAAACTTCAAATCTTATTGGTTCTGTTCTTTTAACTCGAAATCCAAAATTGCCTCCTCTTTCAAGTCTTACTCCAAAAGAGGCAATCGAATTCCAACTCAAAAACGATTTTTGCAATCCTCATCAACTGGTTCGATCAAAAAAGAAGCTTGAGCATCGAAAAAAGTTCTTTATGGATCTTTTCTCGCGTGCGCCAGTTTACCTTCTTAATACTATTGAGACTCCTGCTAAAACTCTTGAGCGGCTCGAATCTCTTTTTAAGGCGTAATTTTTTTGGGTTAGTTTTATAAATCCATTATGTGTATTAGATAATGGATATTACTTTTTTCTAATTCTGTGTTTTTTAGTGTAAGAAAGCGTAAAGCTTAAATATTTTGCTGTTGCTATTAGCTCTATTAAGTTTGCCTGGTCTTAAATTGTGTTAGGATCAGAAAAAACGTGTTTATAAATTGTTTGGCTCTATTAATAATTAGGTGAAGCCTGATGGTAAAATCAGAAGGTTTAGCCGGAAATAAATTGATTGGCCCAGGATCGGTTGGAACCCGGCAAGAAAACGATCGGCCTGGAATTGGTTGTAGGCGAAGCACTCGCTCTTTTTCTAGATTTTCTCCATTAGCTGCGACCCTAGCCACTGCACTTATGGTTTCACCTGATCCGGCATATGCAATAAACAGAACTCCAAAACTTACTGCTCAACAAACTCTTAGTTTAACTCTTCCTCAATTAGGAACTTCTTCCCCATTTTCCCATGCCACTTCTTCTCCTTCTGCTCCTCACTCTCAAAGAGCTCATGGTTTTGATCGTGTTGAAGCTACTTGCGAAGGTGAAGATGCCCGGGCGCAAGGAGATATCAACATGCCTCTAATTCCTCGAGATCCTCTTCATCCTGAGCATCACTCTTCCGGACACTCATCCGAAACTCGCATTATTGGTGAATCTGCAAATTTTGCAAACTTTACTGGCCGATTTATCTGGTCTCATGGTTTTACTGATTCATGGACTTCATTTGAACACTGCTCAGAAACTTCTGGTTCATGCGCTCCCAGATTGTTAAATGTTAATCTTACTTTGGGATATGCTCGCGGAACTGCCCTTAATGTAATGGAAA
Organism: Microcaldota archaeon; assembly: GCA_964590665.1. Taxonomy (GTDB): domain Archaea; phylum Micrarchaeota; class Micrarchaeia; order Anstonellales; family Bilamarchaeaceae; genus Bilamarchaeum. The sequence continues at coordinate 15,345 of CAZPWA010000008.1, read as the reverse complement.
GGGCCGATGGGGCAACTGCTCGTTTCTACGGAAACACTGATACTGGTTTGATTGGAGCTTCTGCTCTTTTTGGTTTTAGATCCGCAAGAACCAATTTCCTTGTTAATGTTGGTTTATTTGGAACTTATGTTAGGTCCACTGCAGATGCTGTTGCTCGTTTTGCAGATGGGCAAAGAACTCCAGTCCACTTTGAATCAGACCGATTCTCTTTAGGCCCTGCAACTCTTGATGTTCGTGTTGTAACTGGAAGAGGTTTTAACTACCGAGTCGGAGGAGCATTATACACTCCAACTACTAATCTCTCAAACTTCATGGCTTATTTGGGTGCAGAAAGAGTCTGGTCTCACAATCTTTCAACTGTTCTTACTGGTGGTGTAACCCACTTGGATCATCAATGGGTTCCATATGTTGAATCATTCCCTCTATATGCTTCTGTAGATACTTCTGCAGGTCGGCTTATGGGTGGTCTTGGTGTCAAATTGGATTTCATTGCAAATTCACGAACATTGATCCTGGATACTTTTGTTGAAGGTTGTTTCATAAGCAGAAGTCCAATTGGCATTTGTGGTATTGTTGGTCGGGAAGGACCTGCAAATCACTTTATGGACAATTTCGATACTCTTGATTCAAATGGTCCTCATGATCCCCCAATGAATGTTTATGGGATTGCAACTCTTAGGATAAACACTTGGAGTGGCTCATCTTCTTCTCATTAATTTTTTAACTTTTCAAAATTCGTATTCTTTTATTTATCTCGTTTAACCTTGTTTTAAAACTTCCCCCCTCTTTATAAATCTTCTCTGTATCTTCAAAATTCAGTGATATAAATGGGAAATCTTTTATGTAAAAGCATTATGGGCTTTTTAGCCTTTGTTGCAGGCCTTTCATTTTTAGGAAATGGTCTTGGTATGTTTGACCTTCAAACCACTCATGTAGTTGGCGGCGCATGCTTGCTTTTATTTGGCCTTTCAAAGATGGCATGTGTTGTAACTTTCAGATTAACCTGCAACGATTCAAGTTGCTGTGAAATGCCCCCTAAAAAACCTTCTAAAAAGAAGTAATTATTTTTTATTCAATTTTTTTTCAATTTCTTTTAAGAATGAAATAAAAAATCCTGCTTCTAAACTGGTTATTGATCCTTTGTATAAAATCCGTTTTATTGCAAGTTTTACTCCTCCACTTCGTTTATGTTTTATCTGATCGTTTATTTTATTCATGTAAAAATTTATCTTTGCCATTTCTTCTTTTTTCATGATTTTTGGATTCTCTTCTTTTGCACTTATCTCCTTTCTTATTGCATATGCAATTATTGCAACTGCATGTGATAAGTTGAGTATTGGGTATTTTTCATCGCTTTCTATATTGATTAAATAGTCGCATTTATCTATTTCCGTTGCATTTAGTCCAATTCCTTCGCGCCCAAAAACAATTGCTATTTTTTCATTGCCTATTTTTTTAAGATTGTCTCTAGTGAATTCTTCAAGCCCCATACACGCGCGAATGGTATCCTTGTTTCTCTCCTTTATTCCACTTGTTCCAATTATCACTTGACAATCTTCAACTGCTTCATCAAAACTTTTGCATATTGAGGCATTTTTGAGAATATTTAGTGCATGTTTGGAAAATTTTATTGCATCCAATCCTATTTCACACTTTGGTTTTACTATTGCAAGTTCGCTAAAACCAAAATTTCCCAAAACTCTTGCAACGCTTCCCACATTTACTTGGTATTCAGGTTCAACCAAGACTATTTTTACTTTCATTTCACATTCTTTCCGGACATTCAATTCCAAGCAAATTCAATGTGTTTTTAAGTACTATTCCCGTTGCGCTAACTAGGGCAAGCCTTGCTTTGGTTTTTTGCAAATCTTGCTCATTTATTACCTGTGTGTTTGCATAAAAGCTACTGAATTTGGTTGCAACTTCAATTGAATATTGGGCAATGTTGTGGGTTGTCATCTCTTTTGCGCTTTTTTGCGAAACTTCTCTCAATTTGGCAAGCGATTTTATAAGATCTCTTTCGCTTTCGTTAAACTCGATCTCTTTGCTTTCTCCGCTTATTTTTGTTTTTGAAAGTATTCCCTTTGTTCTAACATATGCATATTGGACATATGGTCCAGAGTCTCCTTCCATATTAAGCGCATCTTCCCACTTGAAAGTTATTTTCTTTTCTGCGCTTATTTTCAAAAATGCAAATCTTATTGCACCTATCCCAACTATTCTTGCTATTTCTTCTCTTTCGCCCTCTTCAAATTCGCTCTTTATTTTTTCAAGTGCTCTTGATTTGGCCTCATGTGCAAGTTCATCTGCAGTGTAACCAACCCAAGTTCCTGCTCTTCCAGAGAATTTTCCTTCTGGGAGCCAAACTTGCTCATATGCTAGGTGTTTGAGGGAATTTGCTTCTTTTTCGTTTTTGAGTTTTTTCAAAACTTCAACAATTACTTTTTGAGGATATGATTGTTCAACTCCAATTACGTTTATGACTTTTGTTGCATTTGCAAATTTTTCTTTTTTCCCTTTTTTGTCTGTTTTCTTAGCTATTTTTCCATTTGGTTGTTTTATGAAATCACTGTAATTGAAATCGTTTTTTACTATGCCAAATTTCCACAAATGAAATATTACGTCTTTTCCAGTATATACTGCTGTCCCGTCGCTTCTAATTAGGACTTTATCAGGATTTTCCATTTTTCCAAATTCTTCTTCATTATCTATCTTTACGACAAGGCATCCCTTGTTTTTGCCTTCTGTTTCCAAAACTACTGCCTTGTTGTTTTTCAGATATTCAAGGCCCTTGGAAAATACTTCTCTCATTATATCGCTTTCAAAAACGAGACTATCGTGATATATCCCATATTTGAATGCGGTTTGGTATTGAGATTCAACACATTCTTCTGCAAGGTTGCGCCCTAGTTTTGCAATGTTGTTGTTCCCCTCTTCCATTTCCTTAAGTATTCCTCTTACTTCTTCTTCGATTTTTTTATCCTCTGCAATTTTTTTCGCAACTGCTACGTATTGTTCTCCAAGCCATTGGTCGAATTTGCCTTCTTTTTTATCATTTAGATTAAGGACTCCCCAAAGACTTTGGGCAACCTGCAATCCTAAATCATCAATGTAATCCATCCTATGAACCTCTTCCCCGTTAAATTCGAGAATTCGTCCGATTGAATCTCCCAAAAGTGCGTTCCTTAAGTGTCCAATATGCCAAGGCTTATTTGGATTTACTGAGGGAAATTCAAGAAGTACTCTTTGGCCATTGCCAAGTTCGCTTGACCCGTATTTTTCTTTCTTTTCATTTATTTCCCTGACTATTGAAGTGAATGCCTCATCACTAAGGAAAAAATTTATGTAGGGTCCTGCAGCTTCAATTTTTTTGATGTTTTTTGATTTTCTTTTTTCTAATTCCTTTACGATTTCTCCTGCTATTTTTGCAGGATTTTCTTTTTTCGTTTTTGCAACTATAAATGCGATTTTTGATGAAAAATCTCCGTTTTTGCCAATTTCAATTGAATTTCTGCACTCGCTAATTTCGTTTTTGTATATCTCTGAAATGTTTTTGCATGTTTCTTCGATGATTTTTTCCATCATATTTTCACTCCTATTTTTTTCCCTTGGTTTTCACTTCAACTATTTTCCTTACTATTTCTAAAAGTTCTTTTGGGCCAAATTTTTCACTGCTTAAAACTGCATCAAAAATATCGTTTTCGTATATGTCAATTTCATATATTTTTTTGTATCTGGATCTATTCTGCTCATCTCTGCTTTTTATGTGCTCAATTGCCTCGCTTATGTTGCCCATTTTATCTCTTCCCAAAACTCTCTGCGCTCTTGTTTTTGCACTTGCATGCAATTTTATTTTTATGTCTGCATTTTCAACTATCCATGGTCCAAGCCATGTTGTTACAACGCAATCTTTTTTTGCCTGCTCTTTTAGGACCTTATCGAATTTGAAGTCGATATTGGGATCTTTTTCTGCCTTTTTTTGAAATTCCATCAGGCTCATGTTTTCTGCTTTTGCAAGATCTTTGAATGTTGGACAAACTATTTTCAAATTAAATTCCTTTGCAACTAATTCACCAAGCGTATTTTTTCCAGATCCGCTTAGTCCTGTTATTGCAATTATCATTTTGGCACCTCTGTTTCTTCCTTCTTTTTTGTTGCAATTTTATATATCTGTCCGATAAAGAGGTTTGCGATTATTGAAACAAATATGAACCACCAATATGGGCGGTGTATTCTTTTTACTCCCAAAAGCGGAATTTCAAATGGTAGCGTTACTCCAAATGTTGTTCCTGAATCAAATTCTACTTCTGCCTTATTTACTGGTTTTTGGAACATTGCTGTTATTTGAACCTTTACTTTTCCATTTTCTTCTGTTGAATTTTGACTTATATTTGTTGCTGGGTCTGGACCCCAGCCCCCTTCAACCAAATTATCCATTTGTGCTCCATTGAGTAATATTTCTGTTGAATTGTGGGATTGTCCCTGGCTTGGGAAAATAAAGAAACTTGTTTCATTTGAATAGCTGTATATGTGGATAACTGATTTGGCATATTTTCCAAACTGAGTTTTATCTAACGTAAAGCATGATGTATATATTCCGTCGTTTGCTTGTTTATCACACAATCCTCCAATATCTGAAAAATTTGCAATTATTTTGTCGTCTTTTACAAACGGATCCAAATATCCAATTGCATTTGTGAAGATTAGAAGCGCTCCGATTATGAAGATCATTGGTTTTAACTGCGCAATCATCAATTCATTGAATCTTGGCATGAATTCATATTGTCTTTTTACTGCCTCATCAATTCTTTTTTGATCTCCACTTTTTTGAGCATCGCTAAGCTCCTTACTAATTAGTTTTGATTCTTCCTGAATCGCTTCAACTTTTTTCCTATCTACTAATTTGTTTTGTATGAAAAAAGTAACTCCAGAATAAATAATTGCAATTAGGGCCACTAGTACCCAAAAAAAGTCAAGTTCCATCCAACAAATTTGGTAAATAAACCTTTTAATCTCTTATCTAAATTAGTTTTTCCTAATCTTTCCTATTTTTATTTTCTCATGTTCTTATTAATTAGTTATGGTAAAGCGCTTAACTTCTCGTCCACCGCAGCGAGACACAGCAACTACATTGCCTCTTGTGACTGCTGAAGTTGCAAATGCTCATTTGGATCGTTGTCTCAATTTGCTTTTAGAAAAATGCAGGAGTGCTTCTTCTTTACTTTCTTCTATGCCCTCTAATTCTGCTGATTTTGTTGATGCAAATTCACGTATTTTGAAATTCACTATTGACTTCCAAAAAGCTGCAAATGCTCTTGCATCAAAAATTCCGTCTGCTGATGGTCCTAATATGCAAATGCTAACTGCGTCAATCCAAACTCTTCTTACTGGAATCGATACTGATTCTCTTTTTCTTATGACTGATCATAGGGCAACTGGCGAAATTCGATCTTCTTCTCTATCAAAAAGAAATTCCGATTCTGCTTCTTTAATTTCTTCAGTTATGGTTATCGTATCTCCTCTATTCGATTCCTTTTCTGTCGAAAAACCCCTTTAATCTTCGCTTGCGATTCTTCTTCTAATTTCGTTGCTTATCGCTTCACCATACTGTTTTACTAATCTGAAAAATTCGTTTTCTAAGTTTTCTCTCCAACCTGTTTCTTGATTCTCTGCAATCTGGAGTTGTGCATCATTTCTAATTAGGGAAATCAAATCTGAGGCATCTCTCACGGTTCTTCTGTTTTCAAAAATTCTTCTTAGTTTTTCAAGTGTATTTTTGACTTCGTCTCTCTCATTTGTATCAAATATTACTCCTTCTAGCACTTCTAAAATAATTTCAGGTTTAATTTTTTCTATTACACTCACAATTAAGTTTGCTCTCTCAAGGATCTCTATTCCTTCCTCTACTCTTCCTAAATTCATCAATTCAAAATACGCCGATATTTTTCCTATTTTTGCTTCCTTTGATGCGAATATGTCAACTTGCGCTTCAAATTCCAAATCTCTTGAATATGCTTTTATTTCTTTATCTACGGCTTCCTTGATTTTTGCAGCTATTTCTTTTTGACTCAAGCCTTCTTTTTCTGGAATGTGGTATCTAAGATTGTTTCCAACTGGAAATATCGAAATTTCTAATTCATCTGAAACTTTTTTTACTGCCCGCGCAGCAATTGAGATTAAAGTGTCTGAACTGTCTTTACCTAAAAATGTGTTTAATCCTCGCATTCCCAGGGATTTTTTTCTCTTATTGTCCTGTCCGTAAAGTTCTGCGTGGCCTTTTCGAGTGCCTTTTGAGTCTTCTCCATTCCACCCATCAAATATGTATTTTTTAAGTTCTTCTGCATCTTCATCAGGTATTTGAAATCTTATTTGAACGTAATTTCCTTCATTAACTATTCTTTCGCTTCCAAATGCCTCAAGTTCATCCAATTTCTGTGCAAATGGAGTTTCAACTGCACCCATCGTTCTAAATATTCTAAGTCGTGTTGGAACCCTATCTCTAAATTGTATTTCTCCAGATTCCACTATTGCAATGTTTCTTTCAACAACTCCCAAATCTTCATCAACTTTAAACGGATCGCCACATTCAAAAGTTACTGCTGCAAGAGTTTCTATGTGGCGCATCATTTTTCCTAATCTTCTTAAATCTGAATATGCTTCGCCCATTTCTGTTCTGATTCTAAATTCGTAGTCTTCTAATCTTGCAACTTCGTCGCTTTCAATTCTTTCCAGGTCATCTCGCCCTAACCTTTGTCCATAGACAATTTTTCTTAAAATTCTAAGCGCATCTCTCATTCTTCCTTCTGTTTTAGTTAGTTCTTCGATTATCTTATCGTCGGTTTTGGAACTTGCAAGTATGATTAATTTGCCTTCATCCGATCTGGCCTTTCTTATTGTCGAAACAAAGTGCATTTCAACTTGGTCCTCGCTAACTCTTAACCTGTTGTTTCTTTCAACGTTTTTTGTTATTGTCCCAAGTGCTCGCGAAACTAAATCCCAGTATGCATTAAGATTTTGATCCCCTGCCGCTTCTCCTGCAATCTGATTTATCGCATTTTGGCTTCCTGCATCTGTTAATACTATCTGACCCCATAATTTTTTTCCTTCTTTATCTGCTTTTAATTTTGCTCTATACGCTTCTTCTTGCAGTATTTTTTGAAGAGGTCTTTTTGGCCCTGCAACTATGATGTCCGAGGGTACTGCTCCAGAAAGTAGTGCATGCACTGTGCTTAATCTATAACTAGATCTTTTTTCAGAACTCATTTTCAGTAGCCCTCATTATTTTATGTGTTTATTTGTGTTTATAAATGTTGTTAATCTGATGATTTTTGTTGTTTTTCAGTATTTGGGCATATTATTGGTTTTTTGCTAATCCTAATTAGGAGATCTTTTGTTTTTTTGGGCAAAAGCGACATTGCAAAATCATTTTCTATTTCAATAATTAAATACTCTTGGGGATTATGACTTTTTTTACCTTCCTCTGTTTTCAATTCTGCAAGAAAGTATGTTCTTTGATTTCCATTTTTGTCTCTTTGATTTATCGAAATTTGGATCTTTTTCTTTGTGTCCTTTTCTTCTGATTTCCTATATTCTATGTCTTCTTCTTTGATTTTTAGTGAACTTGGTATTGATTTTAGCGCACATTCTCTTGTTGTTTCTTCATCTGTTTTGATTCTTAGTGGTATTTCAAGTTCTTTTTTTGAATTGTATGGAACTAGAAAATATAATTTTTTATCTTCAATAAAGAAAACAAGTGTTCCAATATATTGTGTCATGTTATTGTTTTTTAAGAGCATAAATAAAAATTGAACTATCTAATGTTATGACTACTGTTTTCTCTCTTCATTTTCCTCAATACTCGCATTTATAAATCCTTGTTGTTAAAGTATCCTCTTGCTATAGCTTAAACACGGCACTACTGTGCGCCTTGAAAAAGGTCCCGCTTTGAACCAAGGAAAGCGTTTTCTGAGGTTGATTTTGAGGGCAACGTGGTAAAAAGGTGTTAATTTGACAGACATACAAAGGCCTCGAAGAGGTTCCATGGCAGTAAGGCCAAGAAGAAGAGCTTATAATGAAAATGCTCGCGTATTTTGGCCAGAAGTCGCTGAAAAAAGAGTATTGGGTTTTGCAGGTTATAAGGTCGGAATGACTAATGTTTCATTTGTCGATGATAGTGATTCTCCAACAAAGGGTCAGGAAATCGTTTCAAGTGCAACAATCGTCGAAGTTCCTCCTATGCTCGTTTATGGTGCTCGTTTATATCAAAACGGCAATTCAATTGGAGACATTTTTGCTTCCGATGAAAAAATCCTAAAAAGTGCAGGCTTTAACAAGATGCCAAAATCATCAACCGCTGATCATTCTAAAGCAGATGAAGTTCGTTTGCTTGCAGTCGCAAATCCAGAAACCACTGGTTTTTCCAAAAAACACATTGAAAAAATGGAACTAGGTTGCGGCGGAAAAACCATGGAAGAAAAAATTACTCACGCAAAAAGCCTCTTTGGAAAAGAAGTTAAGGTTTCCGAAGTTTTCAAATTGGGCGAATATGTTGATGTGGTTTCAGTTACAAAGGGCCACGGTTGGCAAGGTGCAGTAAAAAGATTCGGTGTTGCAATTCAAAGAAGAAAGGCAACTGGAAAAAGAAGACACGTTGGTACTTTGGGTCAATGGCACCCCGCATACGTTCTCTACACTGTCCCACAAGCTGGTCAAACTGGTTATCATCAGAGAACCGAATTAAATAAGAGAATACTTAAAATGGGCCAAAATCCTAAGGATATTAATCCAGTCAATGGATTTAGGGGTTATGGTTTAGTAAAGGGAGAATACATTCTTTTAAGAGGATCAATTCCAGGTCCATCAAAGAGAATGGTCAAGCTAAGATTGGCAGTTAGACCTTTGAGGAACTCAAAAGAGGTTAATTTAACTCACTTAGCAAAGTAAGGTGTTCATAATGAAAGCAACTGTATACTCACTTGAAGGAAAAGTCCTAAAACAAATCGATGTTCCTGAATTTTTCAAAAGTCCAGGAAGAGATGATTTGGTTAAAAGAGCTGTCCTTTCAGAAGAGACAAAAGAAAAACAACCAAAGGGTAATTTCCGATTTGCAGGTTTAGAAACCTCTGCAAGATATCGTGGTAGAAAAGAAGACTTTGGTACTGTTAAGAACAAGGGTATTCCACACCTTCCTCACGAAGTTTTGCCAAAGGGTCAAATTGGTAAGGTAAAAAGAGTTCCACATGCTGTTAAAGGTAGACGGGCTCATCCACCAAAGCCTCAGAAAAACTATATCGAGGAAATTAACTCAAAAGAATACTTGAAGGCTCTTGAAGCTGCAATTTCAATGTCCTCGAATTCTGATTTGGTTTCAAAAAGAATGAAATCAAAATTCGATATCGTTCTTCCGGCAATTTTGGACAATAAATTCGAATCCCTCTCAAAAACAAAAGACGTTTTGAAAGTCTTTGTTGCTTTGAAGTTGGATAAGTTTGTTGAAAAATCCAAAAAGCTAGGATCAAAAGCTCCGCTCATAGTCGTTTCTGATGGAAAGATTCTCAAGGCAGCCTCTAACTTGGCCGGCGTTGATGTAGTGCGTGTTAGAGATTTACAAGTAAAGGACCTTGCTCCTGGCGCTCACCCAGGAAGATTGACTCTCTTCTCAGAAGCAGCTTTGCCAGAACTTTTAAGGAGGTTTGAAGCATGATACTTTTAGCTCCAATTAAAACTGAAAAGGCTATTCAAAAGATCGAAGCAGAAAATTCTTTATCATTTTATGTTTCTCTTCCATCTAATAAGATTGAAATAGCTAGGGAAATCGAAACCCTTTTTAAAGTCAAAGTTTCCTCTGTGAAAACAAGGATCAACTCTAAAGGGAAGAAGATTGCAGTAGTTCGCTTGGATAAATCTTCCAAGGCTGACGATGTTGCAACAAAGTTAAAGATTATTGCATAACATTAAAGGGTATTGTTTATGGGTAAGCGATTAAAGCAACAAAAGCGGGGTGCAGGATCTCCAAGATATCGATCTCCTGGCCACCGATACAAAACTGATTTAAATTACAGAACTTATGATGATGTCGAAAAGGCAGGTGTTTTGACTGGTACTGTTTCATCATTGGTTGATGATCCAGCAAGATCTGCAATTTTGATGAAAGTCAATTATGAAAACAATGAGAAAGGTTACTTACTTGCTCCAGAAGGAATTAAAGTTGGAGACAAGGTTGAAGTAGGCTCTCAAGCAAAACTTTCTCTTGGAAGTGTTTTGCCATTATATAGAATTCCTGATGGTGCATACATTTACAACTTGGAAAGAAATCCAGGTGATGGTGGAAAATTAGTTAAAGCCGCAGGTTCTTATGCAAACATCGTCGCAAAAGAAGGCAAAATTGTTTACATCCGACTCCCATCCAAAACAACTATTGAGCTTTCAAATGAATGCAGAGCTCAGTTGGGTGTTATTGCAGGTGCTGGAAGAATGGATAAACCAATGCTTAAAGCTGGTGCACAATACCACAAGATGAAGGCAAACAACCGACTTTGGCCTGTTCCTCGTGGTGTTCACCAATCTCCATACAACCATCCTCACGGTGGTAAGCAGCATCACGTTGGTAAGCCAACGACCGTTGCAAGGTCAACTCCTCCAGGTGGAAAAGTTGGTCACATTGCAGCAAGGTCTACTGGTAGAAGAAAAGGTAAGAAGGCAGCAGAGTCTAGCGACTCTAGCCTCCAATAAAGGTCGATCATATGAAGAAGGATTTATGGAAGGGTTTTGATGAAGAGCAACTCTCAAAGATGCCCTTAGATCAATATCTAAAATTAATTGATTCAAGAAGCAGAAGAACTATGGAAAGGTTGAATGTCAACCCAAGATTGAAGCAATTCATTGAGGAAGTTAGATCCTCAAAGAAGGCAAATCCTAAAAAGGCAATCAAGACACACATAAGAGATGCAGTCATTTTGCCTGAATGGATGGGCATGACCTTCATGGTTCACAACGGAAAAGAATTCAAGAGAGTTGAAATCTCTATTGAAAAGATGGGCCACCGACTTGGTGACTACTCACACTCAACTGGAAGAGTTTTGCATTCTGGTCCTGGTGTTGGTGCAACAAGAGGTTCCAAGTTCGTTCCACTCAAGTGATGATTATGAAAGGTTACTCACAACTTCCTCCGGAACAATCTGCGTTGGCAAGAGTAGAGGGCGTCAATGCCTCCTACAAAGACCTCGCACAAGTTTGCGGTGTAATTAGGGACAGAAATATTGATTGGGCAGTTGTATTTTTGGAATCTGCAGCCGCAGGTGAATCACCTGTTTTCTTTAGACGGCACAACAAAAACTTGGGCCATCGAAGAGAACTTGGCGGAAGACAAGGAAGATATCCAGAAAAAGCAGCAAAGATGGTCTTAAATGTTTTAAAAAGCGCAATTGCAAACAGCAAGATTTTGGGTCTTGGAGACAAACTCAAAATAGCAGTTGCAACTGCAAACAAAAAGATGACCTACCCAAGAATGGCCTCAAAAGGAAGACAGGCAAGATCCTACTTGGAAACTTCAAGAGTTGAGATCATTTTGGTTCCAACTTCTGGAAAGGTTACTGCTGAAAATACAAAAGTTGCAAAGGTTGAAAAAACTGAAGCACCAAAGAAAGCTCCGCTTGAAAAGAAAGCAGAATCTGCTCCTAAAAAAGCAGATGTTCCTCAAAAAGAGGTCGTAAAGAAATCTTCAAAGTAGGTGTATGAATGCTTTATCAAAATAAATTAATTGAAGAACCATTTGGAAAATTCCAATTGATGTCCTATTTGGAAAGGGAATTGGACCGAGCTGGCTTAGTTAGCGTCGATGTTCAAAGAACTCCATTAGTTACGAGAATCACTTTGGAAGTTACCAATCCTGCAAGAATTATTGGCCGAAGAGGAAGATTAATCAACGACTTAACTGAAGTTATCAAAAAGGAATTTGGAATTGAAAATCCTCAAATCAGTGTTGTTGAAGTTCGCGATCCATACTTGGAGCCAAGAATGGTTGCAAAGAAGGCTGCAAAATACATTGAAATGGGTAAAAAACTCAGATCTGTCTTGCACTTTTTGCTTCGTGAAATTATTAAGTCTGGTGCACTTGGTGCAGAAATTGTCGCTTCTGGTAAGATTGGTCAAAAAGGTGCAAAGGCAAAGAAATTGAGAGTTGCTGCTGGTTATATTCCAAAATCTGGTGAACCTGCAAGATCAATCAAAGTTGCACACTTACACGCAAATACTAAATCTGGTATTATCGGTGTCTTTGTCAGAATCGTTCCTCCAGGAACTGTTTTCCCAGACAAGAAAGTCACAAATGTTGTATTGCCAAAAGTTATTGAGCATGCAACTGAAGTTGCAAATCGGGCTCCATCTTCTGAAGCTGAATCCGAATCCACTCAAGGTGGATCTCCTCCAAGAGGAGCTCCAGGTCGAGGCGGTCCATTTAGAGGCGGTCCAAATCGGGGCGGCTTCAATCGTGATGGTCCAGGTCAAAGAAGACCTCAAAGGAGGAGAGAATAATGGCAGTCTTGAAAAAATCCGAACTTGCAAAACTCACTACCGTTGAGGCAGTTGAGGCAAAAATAAAATCTTTTGAACTTTCTTTATTGGAATTGCACGCAGAAGGAAAAACTGATAAGACAAGACCAATAAAAAAAGCAATTGCAACTTTGCTCGGACATGCAAAAGCATTAAAAGCAAAAAAAGCAAATTAATAATGGGTGAGATGTTTTGGAAAAATGTCAAAAGTGTGGTATGCTCAAAGACCTATGTGTCTGTGAGATTTTAGATAAGCAAGGGACAACAAAAATACGTGTCTATACTGAAAGCAAGAAGTTCAAGAAATTTGTAACTGTTGTTGAAGGTATTGATAAATCTCAGATTGATTCTACCACTAAAGAACTTAAGCACAAAATGGCTTGCGGTGGAACCAGCAAAGATGGTTTAATCATTTTGCAAGGGGATCACAAGTCAAAAGTCGCTGCAGTTCTTAAGACTCTTGGATATTCTTCTGAAAGCATCGAAGTTCGTTAAATTTTTTTATCTATTTTTCTATTTCTGATTTTTTCTTCGCATTTTTAAACTTTTTCACACATATGCTTATTTGGTATTTATTATGAAAAAACTTGTTGTTGGTATGTTGGTTTTATCTGCTTGCAATGCTTCTCCTGATTTTTCACTAAGACAAAAAAGGGTAGATCACTCTGCTGAAGTTGCATCTGCTCGTGAAGATATTTCTCGTTTAGGAAGATCTTTAGTTGAGGGAATTCGTATTGCATGTGCTCCCTCTTATCATTCGATTCCTCTTGGCACTCCGTTTTCTGCAAAAACAGTTCAGCCTAAAAATCGAAACTAATTGATCTATTTTAATTTCTTTTTAATCTATTTTCTTTTGATGCTAAATAAAAAAGATCTTATTTATTCTACTTTTATTGGATATCCAATTGAAATAATTAGATCAACAATTGAAAATCTTAATGGAAAAAAAGGAATTGTTGTTGATGAAACAAAAAATCTTTTGATAATTGAAGATGAAAATAAAAAAGAATTAAAAATTCCAAAAAATTCCTCAATCTTCAAGTTTTTCCTTGAAAATGGGGAAACTGCAATTATTGATGGGGAAAAAATTTGTTTTAGGCCTCATGAGCGGCCAAAAAAAGTTTGATTTTTAAACTGCAAAATCCGTTGCTCTTGCAGTTACTTGCTCCCGCATCGCAGATCTGAGTATTCTCACCATCCCCTCATCTTTGTTCCAAGGAAGACTTTCAAAAACCTCATCTCCCATCGCATATGTCATTGCAGTTTTTCCAAAAACATCTCTTGCGTGAACATTTGCTCCTCTTTCGAGTGCATCCGTTACTCCATCAAGGTTTCTTTCCTTTGCCGCTTTAAGAAGATCGAAATCTGCTGATGTTTGTGCTTTTGGATTTTCCAATTCTCTGCAGGCATCTTCCAGAACCTTTCCCACCTGTGTTCCTCCCATCCTTAATTTCAATTCTTTTGCAACTTCTTGGAACACCTTTGCCTTTGCTCCATTTGCCAATGCCTCACTTGCTAGTTTTCCAACTTCCTCGATTCGTTGTCCTAAAACCGCACTCCTCAACGCATCGCTATACTGTTGTGTACGTCCAGGTCCACATTCTGTTAGTGGTTCCTTTCCTCTAAATCCATCTTGGTTTCCATCGACTCTATTTCTTACTGGTTGTCTTAATCTATTCATATTTCATCCCTCGTTAATTTTTTAATCTAGATTTCTCCCTTGCTAAAGCTAGGAACATTTTTTCTTTATTTTTGTTTTTTCTATTCTCTAGTCTAATTGGTCCTTCTTTTTTGTTTTCCTCAAAATTAGTTTTACTTCTATTTTTATTCAAATTTTTGGTTCCATCACTGGATTTCTAAACACCCTGTATTAGCTACACATTTAGCCATAATTTCACCTCATAATTAACTTTCAATATATAAAGCTTACCTAAAAGTATTTAAACAAGTGTCACAAATACTTGTAAGTTCTCTTTTTTGGAGATCTTTTCCAAATTTGTTGAATTTAGAAAATTTATCCTCAGAGCAAAGAAGGCTTTATAAATACATTGGATGTATATATATTCCTGCTAAGACACGCAACGTGTTGCGTTGTTGATGCTCTGTTTATAGATTTGTGGAAACCTATTCCTTTAGGTTTGACTCACGCTTCAAGAGTAAATGTCAATGCAAGAAGTCGATTCCTTTAATTGACTAATATTAATTTATTAGATCTCTCTATATTCGAATTTATAAAGCACAGATCAAATGGAAAACAAGCGTCACAGTTTGTAAATTCCAGTTGATCCTGCTGGAGGGTACTGCTATCAGATTTAGACTAAGCCATGCAAGTCTACTTATTCACTTGGATAAGTGGCAAACGGCTGAGTAACACGTGGTCAATCTGCCCTAAGGAGGAGAATAACCTCGGGAAACTGAGGCTAATTCACCATAGGTGCCCTATGCTGGAATGCTTGGGTGTTTAAAAGGCTAGCGAATTGGAGCTAGTCCGCCTTAGGATGAGACTGCGGCGGATTATGGTAGTTGGTGAGGTAACGGCCCACCAAGCCGATAATCTGTAGGGGCCATGGGAGTGGTGGCCCCCAGAAGTGTACTGAGACAAGGACACTAGTCCTACGGGATGCAGCAGGCGCGGAACCTCTGCAATGCGCGAAAGCGTGACAGGGTAAATCTGAGTGGCAGAAACTTAGTTTCTGTCTTTTGCCAAGTGTAAATAACTTGGAGAATAAGGGTGTGGGCAAGACTGGTGGCAGCCGCCGCGGTAACACCAGCGCCTCGAGTGGTACCCACGAATAT
>CAZPWA010000007.1:35604-41922 GCA_964590665.1 Microcaldota archaeon | reverse complement strand
GTTACTTGGAAACAACCGGCGCTGATTTAACTGGAGCCCAAACTACTCTTGCCGATCTTGCTCGGGGCGATTCGGAAAATGAAATGATTGGAAGCACTAGAATAATTAGTTGTGCTGCAAATGATTGTCCTTCTGCATGCAGATCTCTTCCTTATCCAAATTCACCTAGTTGTTCTGCAAATGCAACAAACTGCGCTGCAATTGATTCGCGCTGCAATATAATTAGAGGTGTGAATTTGGTTGATAATCCAGACACTTATCTTGCAAGGTGTCCTCTTGAATGCAGAACTGTTCCTGCACTACGGGCAAACTGCGACGTTTCTCAAACTATCGGTGAAACGACCTACAACTGTTTGGATTCAAAAGACTATTGTAGGTATGCAAGATCCAATGATCTAAATGCCCGCCCCAATGGCTGTGAATCTGATTTGTCTTCCTATATTTGCCCTGCAAGTTTAAATGCAAACGAATCTTGCGTTTGGGTTCTTCCAAATAAGACTTTGCTCGATTCCCACGCATGCGACCGATGCTTGTTTGTTCCCCAAGAATATCAGCTCACCCCTCCAATAAATACAAATTGCGAATCTGCCTGTTCTGGAAATACTCAGGGTCCAAGAAAAATTTCTCCTTCTGAATTTACTCGAAGAAGTTCTGAAGGAATGGTTGGTAAAGAGGATGTCAAATCCCTTGCCTCCCTTTATCTTCCTGCATATCTTTTGCCTTTATTAAATTTGGTTATGACATTGATCTTTATCCGTGGTTTCTCACAGTTTTTAGGTGGGGATGTTGAAATTCCGGGTCTTGCGAGGATAATTTGATGAAGCTTAACTTGTTTTTCCTTATTTCCCTTTTCTTATTTGCTACTTGCTTTGCTTCTTATGAGTGGGTTCCATTTGCAGGGACTTCTTTATTTTTGTGTGTTTTAATTCTTGCTCTTTTATATATGGTTTCAATTGCATTTAATCTAAATGATCTTAAATTTCTTGCAACTGAAGAATCATATCAACTCATTGTGACTCTTATAATTATTGTGATTTTGGGCTCATCTGAAGTTGCACTAAATACTTTTTCAAGTTCAATTGGACTTTCAACCTCTCTTCAAAACGCTTCCATTGAAATTGTAAATTCAAATCTTAATCAGTACTCTTCTGCCCTCACTTCTCTAAAAACTCTTTCAGTTGATGTTGGAAAACACTCTTCAACTTCTGCATACTGTTCTTTTGCCCAGATTGGTTTTGGTGTTAGTCCCTGCGGCGCATTTAGCCCAATTGGTTCAACTTTAAGCATGGGCTTTCAGGCTATTTCTGTTTCAGTTGCCGAACTTGGATCTTTAGTTACGTTGCTTAAATTTGGAAAAGAATACGCCTTTTCATTAATTTTGCCTCTTGGAATTATTCTTCGAACTTTCAAATTTTCCCGAGGCGCTGGCGGATTATTTTTGGGTTTAGGTGTTTCTCTTTATTTATTTTTACCTCTTTCAACTGTCTTTATGGATATTATGACTTCTATTGAACCTTATTCAAGTGCCCGACTTTCAATTCCTTCTTCTTCTGAATACTCATGCGATGTAAAAGCTTTCGATTCTTTAACTTACTCGCTTGATCTTTCATCGATGCGTATTTCTTCTTTAGGAATTCCTCCCTCTGATTTGTCTTCGCTTGCATTTTCTGATGGCTTTGATTACACAAATTTTGAAAGAGCCTCAAATTTGTATGTTGATCTATACAATTCACTAACTCAACTTATGTACTTGTTTTTGATAAAATCAACTCTTGTTGTAATTGTTTCAACAATCGTTTTCTTTTTGGGTTTTAGATGGGTTTCAAAAACTGCCGGAGCAGAAGTTGATATTTCCGGTTTAATGAGGTTGTCTTAAAAATGGTCGTTGGAAACATCTGCTCTGCAACTGCTCTTGGATCTATTCAAAATTCACTATTTCCAATAATTGCAATTGCCTCCACTTTCACAACCATAATTATTGCACTTGTCTATGCTTTTGGCGAAATGACTTCAAATCCTAAAGCTTTAGTTTGGGCAAAAACCGAAATTTTCCAGCTTTTCATTTCTGCATTCTTTGCATTGGTTCTAGTTACTTCCCTTGCAACTTTTTGCGCAATTGATGTTTCCGGAGTTTACTCTCTTTTTTCATCAACTTCAGTTTCAAGCACCCCTTCAACCATTTTTGATGGTGCTGAGAATTATTTTGTTTCAAGTGGAAGCTACATAAATAATTTGACTCAAAGTGCACGCTATCATTTGGGAGGATACTTCTACCTTCAATCCTTCCATCAAAGTTTTTGCGATTCAGGAGGTTTTGCTGAAAGGCTTCTAATTTGTACTTTTGGAAGCGTAAGCAATTACGTTGGAACTTATGGAGGAAGCGTTGGTTATCAAGTTAGTCGCCTTCCTGAATCCGGCTATGGTTTTGTTTCAAGTTCTGTTTTTGTCGCATTCAATTCTATTCTCTTTTCTCACCTTTCATCTCTAAATTACGCCTTGATTTTAAGATATCTTTACTCAGGCCTCCCTCTTGTACTTTTGCCTCTTGGTTTGTTTTTGCGCTCAATGCCATTCATGCGAGGAATTGGTGCAACGATGATTTCTATTTCATTTAGTTTCCTTGTAATTTATCCCTTAGTCCTTTCTCTTTTCAATATTGATCTTTCCCGCGGGGGAAATTCTGTTTTGGCTCCCTGCTCACCAACCTTTGTGTATGTTGGGGAAGATATTAATTCAAAAGTCACTTTTGCAGATGCATTTGATCAGGATGAGGGAATTAGCAATGATATTTTCAGTATTGCTTCTGATAAAACTATTTGCGGAAGGGCCTATAGTTCATCTGAAACTGTTGGCGATATGCCTTTTGAAATTGCAAAAACTGCAGGAAATGCATTCATCTTGGGAGTCTTTATTCCATCCATGGCTCTTTTAGCTGCAGTTGCCTCAATTGGATACTTGAATCGCTTTTTAGGCGAAGAGATAGATTTAAGTAGGATAATTCAGATGGTGTAATCCAATGGAAGTGACTGGCTATTTACGCGGATTTGATCCTCAACTTTTATCGTCCTTAGCTCCTGAACTTCGATGGATCCCAATAACTGCAACTACTGTTTTGGTTCTTGTTTTGGTTTATGGTCTTCTTCTTGCCCTTTCAAAAGCATTTAATCTAAATGAACTTGAAAGACATTCAAAAGGCGAACTTCTAAATGCCGGCGCAACCTTTTTGATGGTCATATTTCTAGTTGCTATTTTAGGTGGAGTTGAATCATTTTCATTAAACCAGCTTTTGTGCAATTCTGGAGTGTGTCGAACTCTTAGCTGCGGGGGAGTTGAATATTCAATTGTCAATCCGTCAGGCCCATCTGGCTCCGGTTTAAGCGGAGTGTTCGATGTTTTTAAATGCAGAATTTCTGAAAAAGCATTTCAATTTTCATCTCTTCAGGAGGAAGTTAGTTCTGCTGCTGCTCTTCCAATGTTTCTTTTGAATATGAGTTTTGGTTTAGTTGGAGTTACGCTATTTTCCGGAAACATGGTTTCTGATTGGTATTATCAAGTTGAATCCTACCGTTTTGTTAATCAGCTTCTAACTACTTTCCTAATTTCAACCAATGCCTTGATTGTGATTGCCCAGTATGTAAAAGTAAATATGCTCGCATTCTTTTTGCCAATTGGGCTTCTTTTAAGATCATTCTACTTTACTCGTGGTCTTGGAGCGTTTTTAATGTCCCTTGCAATTGGACTCTATTTCATATTTCCTGTTGTCTATATTTTGACTGATCCGGGTTATTCTCCTCCTGTTTTTAGGGCTCCTCCAATTCCTCCATCTATCTCTTCTCCTCTTTGTTATCCAACTTTTTCAGGAGTAATTTACAACGTTTATAGTTCTGCCTCTTCATCTTCTCCATCAACTGGTTCTTCAACTCTTACTCTTTCTGAATTAAGGTCTGGTTTAGCCAGTGCATACCTTTCAATCTTGATTCATCCATTTCTCTCCTTTGCAGTTACTATGGTCTTTATCCGCTACATGATTTACGTTTTAGGCGGCGATTCACAGGACTTGTTTAGGGCTGTTGGAAAAGTAATTTAATTCTTAAATTGTTGTATCTATTCTATTATTGTGTACTTTAATTCAAAAAGTACTTGTGATTATTATGACTACTAAATTTAGGGCAAGCGGAATCGCACCAACTCCAACTTATCCAAAAACTATTTTTGGAAATGCTCCAACTGATGGAAGACGACATGGCGTTGAAATTGATCCTGGCTTTTCTGCTTCAAATCGTTTCAAACCAAAGCCTCCTCAAGCTGAAGAAATTAAAAAATAATTTTGATTTTTTATGAAATCTACTTTTTTACAAAGATTTGTCTTATCTGCTGCGCTAACTGTTTCTTGTGTGAATCGGGAAGTCACTCAAGTTGAATCTCCCCCTTATCCTCAAATTTCCCTTTCTTCGCGATGTGCAAGATTTTCCCGTTCTCTTTTGCCACAAGATGGAATTTATAGTTATAATCCAGACATTCGAAGAATTGCAATTACTGGAATTGTTGCATTAAGGTGTCCTAATTCTGAGAATCTTTTAAGATATCATCTTATTATGAATTCTGAAGTTTCTCCTGCTCCAAATATTACTCCTGATCAAAGGATTCAAATTGCTCTTACTCGTTTTTCTGGTTTTGATGATCATACTGATCTTTCTGGAAATGGTCGAGCTATCGATTTGACTATTTTTGCATTTTCCCGTTTTCCTCCTTCTCTTCCATTAGTTAGGCGTTTTCTTGATTATGTTTCATTTGATCAAATTCCAACTTCCGCTTCTGATCTTACTAGAAATGATTTTAATCCAAGAACCCTTGCTGTTTTGGAAACTCTTGGGTATTTGGATGATGGACGGGAAATTCCATTTCTAACGAATTTTTCAAATGGAAATTGGGCAATTTTTAATCTTGCCCCTTCCTTAAGAGGGGAAATTTGGAATCCAGATGTAACTTCAAATTTTTTAATTGGCCATCTTAGAAATAATCCAAATCCTTTTTTTAGAGCTCTTGCTGCTTATCGGTTAGGTATGCTAAAAGATGAACGTGCAATTAGTGTTCTTGATGAAGTTTCCCGAAGATGTGTCTCTGAAAATCACGAAGTCGTTCGCTGTATTGAACCTCAGATGGTTAGGCGTGCTGCTGGTTTTGCCCAATCTAGAATCGGAGGTGCTGCCTTTAGTTCTCTTGTTGATTTTGAACCATACCCCCACTATGGAGAATCTTCTATTCTTATAAGTCGTGCTTTTGCAATTGGAAATTCTGATTTTGATATGGATTTTAGGCAACTCTACTTTGAACTTAGGGAAAGAAGATGGCCTCTAAAAACAATTGCATTAGTTTTTGCCCTAAAATATAATTCTGATAAAGACGCTCAGCTTCAGGATTTGCTTCACTCCTCTGATTTAGGTGCAAGAATCGTTGCTGGTTATGTTTGCGTTGCTGTTGGCTCTTATTATTTGATTGATCGCGAAACTATCGATGAATGGGAGGCTTATGATTCCGGATCCCCTGAAGGAATGATTTATCCAATGCGCACTCTCTATCGTTTTGCTCGGATTGATTAATTATTTTCCATTTTGTATTTGTTATTATTTTTCTCTTTACTGCGTTGTTGTGCTCTTTATTTTTTCCATAAGTTCTTTTGTATTAAGTATCCTTATTCTATCTTGTTTTTTGAAATGCTTATCGTCGCTCCATATGGCTGATTTCGTAGCAATTGCCGCTGCAATAAATGGAACATCTGCAGGGTCAAATTTTTCCATTATCTCTCTGGCTTCTTTAATTGCGCTTGTAACCACTTTATCATCCAGTATTGTCAATTTTGAAAACAGTTTATCCATTATCATTTCAAATTCAGCTTCTTCAATTTTGGCCTTTTCTAATATTTCTTTTTTATGTTCTGATAACTCTTCTTTAGAAAAACCGACGCTAATCAATTCTCCTTCAAAATGAAGGATTATGTGTCTTGAAATTCCATCTTTGACTAGTGCAGCAATAATTCTATTTGTGTCTATAACCAGTCTCATTTCAAAAACCGTTTACTTATCTTTGCCTTTATTCCTTCTCCTATTTTTTCTGCATCTTCTTCTGTCATTTTACTATTTTTTAGTACTTTGTCCATCCAATGCAGTTCTTTTAATTTTTTTTCAAATGCTTGTCTTGCAACATCACTCCACTTTAATTCTGAATGCATCATCATTTCTTTGTATATATCTTCTGGAATTGAGAGAGTCATATTTACCATATTTATCCTTATTTGTAATATGTGCTAACACATATATA
>CAZPWA010000007.1:0-35504 GCA_964590665.1 Microcaldota archaeon | reverse complement strand
CACAACAAAGCTGATGTTGATGCAATTTCCTCTGCCTTAGGCATTCATTCAATTTTACCAAACAGTGTAATTTGCACCGAAGATGATATGAAAAATGGTGCTGAGATGCTTTGCCACCATTTGAAAATTCATCCTGTTGCCTTAAGTTCCCTCAACCCAAATGATTTTGATGGAATTGTTGTAACTGATACAAGTGCATATACTCTTTGTCCAAGTGCTAAGGGCTGGAAGATTTTGGCAATAATTGATCATCATAGAGCTTCTGGAAAGGATATGGCTGGGGAATTTGAAATAATTGATGAAAATTCTCCTTCTGCTGCAGAAATTGTTGCAAATCTAACCGATCCAAAAGATCAGAGAATTTGTTTTGCTCTTTGCGTTGGAATTATCGCAGATGGAGCGCGATTTAAAAGCGCAAGAAAAGAAACCTTTCAAACTCTCGGGAGGCTTATGGAATATGCAAAAGCAACTTATCCTGATTTGCTTCATTATGCAGAACCTGAACCCAAATCCGAAGCAAAACTTTCAATTTTAAAGAGCCTTCAGAATTTGGATTATCGCTTTGAATCAGGTTATTTTATTGCAACTAGTGAAGCCAAAAGCAATGAGAGTGATATTGCAACTATAATTACTGAGGCTGCTGATGTGGCATTTGTTGCAAAATGGGTTGATGAAACAAATGAAACTCGTGTTGGGGCTCGTGCAAGAAAAAGCGTTCAAATCCCAATGAATGAAGTTATGTCTATTGCAGCAAAATTAACTGGTGGTGCTGGAGGGGGACACCCAAAAGCTTCTGGAGGAGCATTCAAATGCCACACAAAAGAGGCTTTGGATTTGTGCATTGAAACTTTCATAAAACTTGCAAATGAAAAAAAATAAAAATTAGATTTTTACTTGATATTTTGTGCCAAATACCTGAGAATGATAATCATTGCCAATATCAGAATTACAAAAATCACTGCAAATATGATCAAAAATATATTGACTATTACGAGATTTTTAATGTCAATTTTTTTGTTTCTAAAGTAATTATAGTTTCCTACAAGAAGCGAACCTATGATCCATATAAGATAATTATACTGTGTGGATTTTGTAACATATAATCCTGTGACCATGCAGGTGAGTCCTCCACTATTGTATTGCCCCTCTGGTGGATAAAAATTCGGATTTCCAACTTCACAACCGGTATAAGAAATGTACTTTGTCGGTAATAATGCATATAATAAAATGTATGCTATGACACTGCAGAGTGCACTGATCCTTAACGTTTTCCAATCAATTTCTAAAAACATCTGTTTTTCTCTTTTAACAAGTTTAATTTTTAATTTGTTATGCTATTGAGCCTCTTTCTCCTTATTTTTATAACTTGTCTTTGATTTTTATTTACTTCTGTATAATTTCACCACTGGTGGGAAAATTGAAATTTGATTTTAAAAAAATTGTTTTTTCTGAATTACTAATATCTCTACTGTTTTCTTCTTTTATTTTTTATTTGATTGTTTTTGTTTCTCCTCTCTTTCATTTGTGTTCTGATTTAGGTTCGGTTGGTTTTGATTCATCTGGTAATTCCGGATTTTCAACTCCTTTTTGCTCCCCTTCTGATCTTCAACTCAAAGGCTTCATAAATCAAAATTTTGTATTATTCTATTTTGCTTCTATTTTTGTTCCTTTTCTTATTGGTTTTTTATATTATTTTATCAAGGTTCCAATTGGTTTGAGTTTTGAATGTCTTTTCTTTGTTTCTTTTTATTCTCTGCTATATTGGATTCTGATAAATTTTATCTCCTTTTTAGTTACTGGCTTTAGGTGAATCTTGTGTTAACTGTTTTTTCGCGTACAAATTCATTGCCAAGAAAACCCCCATCCTACTTTCAAAAGTTTCTTATGCCTGCTTCTTTGATTTTATCCTGTTCTGCAGAACCTGCTCCGGATAGGTATGCTAATCTGCGTTCAACTAATATTTCCCAGCATCTGGATCATATGTTTTTCATCTTAATCCTTCTGATCCAGGTGCTTTAGTTGCAGAAAGAGAAGTTCTTGTTTCAATAAGACAAGATGTTCCTGAAAGAGAAACTTTAATTAGAATAATTGAAGCTATGTCTGATTTTAATCCAAGAAGAGTAGGATCCATACCTCCACTAAGAATGTATCAATATCAAATTGACTCTTCTGAAAATATTTATGCAGCTATTAATGCCGCAAGCCAAGTTCCTGGAGTTATTAGTGCCGGACCAAATTACTTATTGTCCTCACTTACTGATCCAAATCCCCCTCCTAGAAATTATGATGTGTATGATGGACATTGGTGGATAAATTCAATTAGAGCAAGAGATGCGTGGTCAATTACAACTGGCTCCTCAGAATTTCCTATCGGGATTATTGATCGACCTGTGGATAGGTCTTTTCCTCAATTTAGAAGAAAACTAATTACCACTATTGCAATGTGTCAAAGAGATCAAGATGGAAGATTATACATAGCTCCTGATGTTCCTCACCCTTGTCCTGATCCAACTGTTGATCCACATGGTTCCAATGTTGCAGCTATTGCAGCTGCTGATGGAGCAGATGAAATTCCTGGAGTTGGTTTGGCCTGGAGAAATCCAATTATTTCTGTGGATGTTTGGGGTCCAAGAAATTCACAAATTAATTACTGTGGTGAGTTTCGTGCTCCTACCTATCAAGTTGTTTCTGGAATTATGACTGCTATTTCTGCAGGAGCTAGGGTAGTGAATGTCTCTATGGGCATATCTGGCTGTTTAAAAGATTTAACTACTTGTGGTTGTCTTGGTTTATATTCCTCCGAACATAGGGCCCGAATCCGCTCTGAATTTTTACCCGCACTCGAATATGCAAATCGCAATAATGCTCTTGTTGTTTTTGCTGCTGGCAATGATGGTTTCCGACAAGATAATCAACTTCTTCCAACTAATATCTCTCCCGCATATCCAAATTACTTCTCTTCAAATGCATTGATTGTCGGAGGAACTGATGAACTTGATAATCCTGCGTGTAATGCTGATTATTATATTCAAAGTATTCTCAATTCTTCCTGCAATTCAGTTCGTAATTCTTGTTCCTGTCCTGGTTGTACTATTATTTCTAACCCTTCTCCCGTTTCCGTAGAAGGTTCGGTTGTTGATATCTCTGCCCCTGCTTATCAAATAGGCTTGTTATCTTCTGATGGTAACATCTCTGCAAACCCTGGAGGTTTGGGAACTTCCTATTCCGCCCCTATGGTTGCTGGAACTGCGGCTCTTATGTTAGGTATTAATCGATCTCTTTCTGCATTAGAATTAAAGTCTATCATACTTTCAACTGCAAGAAGAGGCGGTTGCAGACAGATCGGAAGAGGGATTCTAAATGCTGGAGCTGCTGTTAGACTGGCTCGTGAAATTTCTCTAAACCCAGCTATGGCTCCAACTACTTCTACTCCTCTTCCTGTTGGCCGAGGATTTGGAACTGGTCAGTTTGAAAAAGTAATTTCTACTACTGATGGAAATTTTGTTGCAGTTGGACAAGTTGTGATCAATCAAAGACGACTTTCGCGGATCCTTAAATTTAATCGTTCTTTGGATGTTATTTGGGATCGAACCATCACTGCTGATTTAGATTCTACTTCAAATCGAGCTTATGATATAGTTGAAATCCCCTCTGGTTATTTGGTCGTTGCAACTTCTTTAGCTAATCACACTTCTTTAGAAACCTATATTCCTGTTTCTGTTTATCAACTAACTTCTTCCGGAATTTTATCTTCTCAACGATCTTACTCTCAGATAAGTGGAACTATTGCATCTCCGTGTCCTTGCAGAATTGCCCGTGCTTCTGATGGGTCTCTTATTTTATTCTCCTCTACCTCTGATAATCGTTCAACTCTTCTTCCTTCTTCAGGTTCAGTTATGGCACGTTTTGATTCTTCTGGAAATTTAGTTTGGTCTCGAAGTATTAATCCAGGAGTTTTTTTCCCTTTGACCACGTTCGTTCCTTCTGATAATTCTGATTTTTTTGTTGGCGGTTACGGAAGTATTCGTCAAATTACAACTCGAAGAATTTCTGGAGATGGTCAACCTATTGGTCCCTTGAATGTGGTTGAGGATGTAGCAACTAACCTGGCCTTTGCATCGAATCGTTTTGCATTTGCCTCAACTTCTGGGCTTCCTAATTCTGATCTTCTTTCCTACTCAGTTGATACTAATTCCCAACTTCGTCTCTTAAGACGTAATTCTATTTTCGGTTCTCTTTCTGTTTCTGATGCACTAGGCAGTTCTGATTCATCTCTTGTTTTAGGTTATCTTATTTCTGGTTCGGGTTCTAATTCTGATGCAAATGTAGTTTTGTTTAATGTAGATTCTTCTGGTAATATTGTCTGGTCTAGCAACTTTGGAGGAATCGGTGTTCAAAATGCAACTTCTATAGTTCGGACTTCATTTGGTTATGTAATTTGTGGTTCGAGTCAAAGCCTTGCATGGCTTGCTACTTTAGATTCATCTGGTAACCCTATTGACTAATTTGAACTCTGCTTAAGTTCATTTAAAATAACGATTCCTATTTATCTCTTCTTTTTCTAATACTATTTAGTTATTCTTTTGCTTAGGGTGCAATTTATGAATCAAATCGTAATTGGCGGACAATATGGCGATGAAGGGAAAGGAAAAATAATCTCTTATTTGGCTCTTAAAGACAATCCTGATATTATTGCTAGAGGCGGAGTTGGACCAAATGCTGGCCATGAAGTCAATTACAAAGGAGTAAAGTATCCTATGCGCATGCTCTCATGTGGTTTTGTAAATGAAAAAGCACGAATTCTAATTGGGGCAGGGGTTTTTGTAAATCCTGACGTGTTTTTGAAGGAAGTTGAAATGCTCAATTGCAAAGATCGATGCGGTGTTGATTTTAGAGCTGGTTTAATTACAAAAGAGCACATTGAAAGAGATTCTGCTTCTGAAAACTCTAAAAAAATAGGCTCAACTAAAACCGGTTGTGGTCCAGCTGTTTCAGATAGGGTGAATCGAATTGGAAAAACTGTTTCAGAATCTCCTGAATTAAAACCTTATTTGACTGATGTTGTAAAAGAAGTGCATTCTGCAAAAAATGTTCTACTAGAGGGAACTCAAGGTTTTATGCTTTCAAATTATTATGGAACTTATCCATTTGTAACTTCAAAAGATGTGTCTGCTTCCTCAGTTGCTGCTGATGTTGGCATGGGTCCAACTGATATTGATGAAGTAATTATGGTCATTAAATCCTATACAACTAGGGTTGGTTCTGGCCCATTAAAGGATGAACTTTCTGAAGAAGCTGCAAAAGCTAAAAACATGCAGGAATATGGAACAGTTACTGGGCGTGCAAGACGAACTTCTGTTGATTTGCACTTTGATGATCTTCGCTTTGCTGCAAAAGTAAATGGTGCAACTCAGATTGCAATTACAAAAATGGATGTTCGATTTCCCGGAAACGATGGAGTTAAGGAGTTTTCAAAACTAACAAAAGAAGCCCAAAACTACATTCATCATGTAGAAAAGGAATTGAGTCTTCCTGTTACTCTAATTGGGACTGGAAAAGACGTTTTTGATACTATTGATAGAAGGAAATAATTTTTACTCATTTTCTCTCTATTTCTGTAACTTGTCTTTGTTTTTTATTTAGTTATGTATAATTTCAGTACTGGTGGGAGAATTGAAATTTGATTTTAAAAAAATAAATTTGAAAGATGTTTTGTTCTCAATTTTTACGATGTTTTTAGTTTACTTCTTCTTAAAATATCTCCTAAACATTTATTTTCCTTATCCTCCGAATCTCAGCCTTAGCTCATGTATGGACCTTCCCTGTCCTCAAGATGCAGGTGTGATTTCTTCATGTCCGTGTGTAAATACGTATTCTGATCCTTTGGGGTCGTATGGTTTGATTCGGTTACTTATTCCTCTATTGTCTGGTTGGTTATTTTATTTTAGTAAAAACAATTCTGGCTTCTTACTTCTAATGATTGTATTTTTTATTCTCTTACTTGTTTTCTCATTATTTTACCTGTTTCTCCCGTTTTTCACTTTATTTAATCTGTGATTTTTATGAAACTAGCAAGATCGGCATTACTCCGTAAAAACCTTCCAACTAAATTGTCCCTTTTATTTGCACCTCTTCTATCTTTTTGTACTTCTGAGAATCCAATTAACTCTTCTAGTCCTAACTCCGATCATATTAGTGTATCTATGAATTTTGTTCCTTTTAGGCGAACTGGCTCTTCTCATGATTTTTCAGTTGCTCAAAATGAAGTTTTAGTTACTTTCAATTTTGATTCTGATGAAAACTCCCGTTCTGCTGTTCACAACTGGCTAATTCAAAGAGGTGCTCGTAGGGCCGGAGAGGTTTCTGGTATTAATCTTTCTCAATATGTTCTTAGGTCTGGTGATGATCTTAATTCTGTTCTTGATTCATTGACGTCGTTTCCTGCAGTTCTTGTTGCAACTCCGAATATGGAAGTTTTTGCCCAACTTAATCCATCTCCTAATTTTGTTGGGACTCCGCAGGATGGCTTTTGGTGGATAGATAACATTCGTGCACGTGACGCATGGACCATTTCTCGAGGATCTTCCAATATCTCAATTGGAATTGTTGATGGAGGAATACATACTCTTTCTGGACACTTTACTAACAAAATCATTCGGAGAGGTTTGATTTGCCGAAGAAGTTTTACTGATGTTTCTTTTGTTTCAGAAGATGAACCTAGATCTAACTGTGATGGGATTAGAAATTACTCTCCTTCTGTGCATGGAACTGCAGTTGCTTCTCTGGCTGCTGCTTCTGGTTCTGATGAACTTGGGGGAGTAGGTCTTGCCTGGAACAATCCTATTGTTTCTGTTGATTTTCTTGGCTTAAACCATCGACAAAGCTCTGCTGAATTGAGTACTGCAATCAAATTTTCTGTTGATTCAGGAACTAGAATAATTAATGCATCTATTGGTCCGTGTGTCCCTGGTACTGATTGCGATGCCGATGCCCTCACACAATTTCGACTAGGTCTTTTGGGTACTGTTGATTATTTGTCAAGACGAAACTCCCTTCTTGTTCTTGCTTCTGGAAATCAAAAATTTAAATCTGATGATGCTTGGCTTCCTCGTACTACTCCTCCTTCTGCTTCTGCTGTTTTTAATTCAAATGTTCTTGTGGTTGGTGCAACTGATAATCTTGAGCATCCTTTATGTAATGTCGATTATGATTTTGAAATTTCTGATGCCACTTCTTTTTCAACTTATACCTTCTGCAACACTAGACGATTAACTGTTTTTAATTGTCTCTGCCCTTCATGTGGAGATTCTTCAAGCTTAAATAATTTTTTCACTGTTGAAGGTTCTATTGTTGAAATTTCTGCTCCGGGCTACCGTATTTCTCTTCCTGATCTTGATCGAACGGATTCAAGAATGCGCGTATTAACTTCTGAAGGTCGAATTTATTCTGGAACTTCGGCTTCTGCTCCCCTTGTTGCCGGAACTGCTGCTCTTATGTTAAGCGTCAATCCGACTCTATCTGCTCCTCAAGTTAAAAGAATTCTATTGGATACTGCAAGACGCTCAACTGGTTGTCGACAAATAGGAAGAGGAATTTTGGATGCAGCTGCCGCAGTAAGAAGAGCAAGAGATTTTTCAAATTCCGTTTCTCCTATAAATACTTCCTTTGGCATTGGTCATTCCTTTAGAATTCGTTCTACTGATGATGGAGGTTTTATCTGTGCTGTTGGTTGGGTCAATTCTCGTTTAATAAAATTATCTAGAACCGGTACTCTTGAGTGGGAATACAACCCTCAACGACTCCCTTCTGATACTTCAGGAAACTATATCTGGGATGTAGTTTCTGTCCGTGAAGGTTTTGTTGGAGTTGGGATGGTTAGATCTTCTAGAGATTATCGTGCCTTTGTTTTCAAAATTAATTCTTCTGGAAATTTGCTTTGGGAAAGAGAAATCCCTTCTCCTTATGGATCATATGGAAGTTTTGATCAATCTGCGCACCTTGCCTTATTAAATGATGATTCGGTTGCTGTTGTTTTTCGCTCTGCATCTGGTCTTGAATTTCGGCGTTTTAATTCTTCTGGAAATTCCGTTGCTAGTTCAACTTCACTAACTTCTTCTGATTTTTTTTCGATTTCTAAATTGGCTTTTAATGGCTCTCGTTTTGTTGTTTCTGGATCTAATGTTGTTCCTGGGACTTCCGATCCATTTCACAACACTTCGCGTCTTTTATCCTTCTCCCCCTCTGGAGATTTAGTTTCTGATCGTTCTTACTCTAATTCTGCTACTCTTCGCCAGAATTCTATTGCTTCTTTCCTTCCAGATAATCGTTTGATTTTAGTTGAGGCGCCCGAGAATTCTAACTCTATTTCTGTTTCTATTCTATCTGAAAATGGTGCTTCTATCTCTACCCGTTCTATAAGTTTATCTTCCTCCCTACGCAGCTTATTTTTTCGAGATTTAATTTCTGTAAGATCTGGCGGATTTTTACTTTGTGGTGTACTTACTGATTCACAAAATGATCGTGAAATTCTTCTAGTTCGATTGGATTCTTCTGGTAATTTGCTTTGGCAAAGGATTTATGGGGGGCCAGATATTGATGTAGTTTCTTCAGCTTTGGAAACTGATTTTGGTTTTTTGATTTCCGGTTCCACGGGACACGATGCAAATGTGTTCAGTATAGATTTGAATGGAAATCTCATTCGCTAGTTCACAATTCTTTATAAATTATCTTGCGGATTTAAGGGTGTGAAACTGCGCTATATTATATTACTGGGTTTATTCCTCTTCTTTGCTTTTGGCTGCACTTTTAAAAAGCCGGTCTATTATGGCTGCTGCACTGTTGATTCAACTGATCCAACAAATCCACAATGTACTGGGTTAACTAGAACTGATTCCTCTGTTGTTCGTTTTGTTGGATCTAATTTCTGTGATTCAACAAACCAAACCTGCAATGTTACTTTGCAGCTTCTAACTGGGTCTGATCGATCTGAATTTAGTGCAGTTCTTCCTTATTGCACCCAAGCATCATCTAGTTGCATTAATGGTGATTGCACTGCGCAAGTTTGCGGAATATACAAATACGATCCAAGTGCAAGGCTTTCATATTCTGATTCACAACGATTTTCAAGCGATCCATCTTCAACTAGGATTTTTGGCGATGCTCCTCCAAGTGGTCTTTTTGGAAGAAGCTGTTTGCTAATTGATGCAAGTTCTGATTTGGATAGCTTTATGAAAAACTCCAAGGGAAGCTTCATCAATTCATTTAGGTTTGGTTTTGGATCTGATTTTGCAGAATTTGAAAAATTCCGATACCAATTCCCATCTTCCGATGCCTTTTGCAATATTAATCCTGATTTAAGTGCAAAAGATCGATATCAAAACTTTATGCTCTCTCCAGAAGATTCAATTCAAGGACGTTTTACCTTAAATGAAATCTTAGGTCCAACTTCAACTTATTTATTTTGCCCAAGAGAAGAAAACTCTCCATTCTTTTCAACTACCTTTTCTTCCGGCGATTATCCAACATACAAATATCGTCCTGTAACATATGCGCAGTTTGCAGTCAATTATAGTGGAGAATATAGATCTCCTTCTGGAGGAGGTTTTTCCTATGCTTATGAAAACTTGACTGTAAATCGAACGGGTTCATATCAATTTTCTGAATTTGATAAAAAATTCTATCAAGCTAATTTGCCTTTGGTTTATTATGGACAAATTAGAGATAGCTACCTTGGTTCATCTTCAATTCCTGCTGCGGCTCCTTTTGAATGTTCAAGTGCACTTGATTGCAAATCCAGTTTGTGTAATTATCAAG
The DNA here is from genome assembly GCA_964590665.1 of Microcaldota archaeon. GTDB lineage: Archaea > Micrarchaeota > Micrarchaeia > Anstonellales > Bilamarchaeaceae > Bilamarchaeum. The sequence continues at coordinate 25,691 of CAZPWA010000007.1, read as the reverse complement.
ACTATTATCGTGGTGTCTGCAGGTCTACTGGTGGGAACTGGGTTGATTGCGGATGCGACACCCAATCATTACAGTGTCTTGGAATCAATTCCTCAATGAACTTTTCTCTTGGAACTCCAAACAATCCTCAAGTTGTCCAAGATTATATTGATGCATATTTACAAAATGGAACTCAATTCTACACTAAACAAGATCTTGGTGTTTATGTTGTTCAAGCTAGAATTGATCCAGATTGTGATAGTGGGGTTTTAGATGGAATTGATCCTCAAGATTGTTCTGATCGAGGCGAAACCTGTCTTAATTATGGAGGACAGGTAATCAATGCTTCTCCAAATTTCCCAAGCGGTGTTCGATTTTTTGGTGAAACTAAAGATGGGTATATTGGCTATAGTTTGATGAGGGAAGAGGAATTTTTGCAAACCAATTTTGCTGCAAATTGTAATTTGCGTGCTGGTGTTGACTATAATATAATCGAGGCAACAGGGTTTGAGGGTCCAATTCGCGAAGATGGAATGAATCAAAATGATGTTAATGCCATTATGGCAACTGGTGCAATTTTCCATGGTCCATCTTCCATCCCTCGTTCTCAAGGATACTTTATGAGCCAGCCTCCTAGGTGTGTGAGTGTTGGCGATGAAGGCGTTGCTGATCTTGGTTACTACACTTATGTTCCTTACTATATTATGATTAGATCCGCCGGCTCCTGTCAAATTAATTCCCGCTCTCTTCCAGTTTCCTATGGTTTTGGCTGGTGTGAAGGATGCTCCTACTCTTCAATTGCAAAACAAACAATAACTACGAATCTAAGTAGAAACTATTCTACTTTAGCTCAAACTTCTCCATTTTATTCAAATCGGAATCAGAGTGATTATGTTTGTCTTCTTAATGAATCTGCAATAATCTCTAATTTTGGTGAGAGTGCATTTAATCCAACTCCCATATTTTCTCCTCAAAACTTGGTTTCTCTTCCAATAAATTCTACCTTGAATCAGGAAGTTTCTGATAGTTTCAATAATCGATTTAGAGCTACTCGTTTAACTTGCCCAATGATAAATCAAGTTGGCAATCCCTCGAATGCATTTGAATTCAATTCCTTTAATTCGTATCCTGATGCAGCTTACATAAATCTAAAGCAAAAACAATTTTTGGATCAAGGAATTTTGCCTGTTTTGGATCTTTCTGATAATTCAAATTGGTATTCAAATGGTTCCCTTGCCCTTCAAAATGGAATAACAAACGATGCTCCCTCTATTTTGATCATTTCTAATTTTACAATTACTTCTCCTCTTGATGTAATTTTATCCCGTGTTAATAGTGCAAAAGAGGCATGTCCAAAATGCATGATTTCCTTAAGAGTTACTCATTCAGGAGAACATGGAACTTCTGCTTCTATTCGCTGGGCACTTGATAGGGTTGCTGTTGATCGGCTTAATACTTCTGCAACTTCTCTCTTTGACAAAGTGGATGTTATTTCATATCAATTTTTCCCAGATGAACTTCTTTCTGAAAGGTCTTCTCTTTGCAGTGCACCTGTTGCAACTAGAAATGAAGAAGTTTTTGCCTTTATGGAAAACATGTCCAAAACCTATCTGTATCGATATTCTTCCGGTTTTGAGCAGAAATTCAAATTGAGTTTAATTCCTGAATTCAATTTCAGATCTTCCTGTCTTGATTCTAATGAAACTCTTTCGCTTTACTCTTACCTATTTTCCAAGTCTGAAAGACTTTCAAAATCTGGTTTAATTGGAATTATTTATTCTGCTCCTGCAAATGAAATTCATTCTTCCGGTTCATTTACTGACCAATATTGTGCTCTTAGTGTTGGATCAAAGAATTTGCATCTTGCTGATCCGGTTTCTGTTTTCACTCAGAAATTTGCAACTGAGAATGTGAGCTGCGTTCCTTGTTCCGAGTTTGATATTCTTTCTGGAAAATGCTCTCGATCTTGTGCAAATGGAGTTAGTTGCGGTGTTAGCTCTGAAGATTTAGTTCGATACCGAAGTGATCCTTCCTTCCCACTGCACCCTGGCGGTGATCTTGCATTAAAATGCCCTCCTTCCACAATTGCCGATCCTTGTGTTCCTTGTTCTTCAAGAACTGAAACTGCATCTTGTAATTTCTACTTGAATGATGGTTCAACCTTTAGTCAAAACTTCCCAATAAATCAGTTAAATGAACTTACTTCTGATGTTATTGCAGCATTACCCTCACAATACAAATGTTGTTTGCAGGATTCAAGAAACCAAAACTATACTTTTGTTTCTGCAGTTGATTCGGCAAGATCTTCTGCTCCAATTCTATTTTCAAGAAGTAATGATCCTAGGCAAGATTGCGGAGTTCCTCAACTTTCAAGCATTGGTCCTGATCTTTGCGGTTCAGATACTCCATTTAGAAATTATCGGCTTGAATGTTCTGTGATTAGATAAATTCCCCTTTATTTTTTCCTTTTTATGTGTAAATCCACATCTTTTTTTGATTTTTATGTGTAAAAACACTCCTTTTTAAATCTTTTGTGTCACTCTAACTATTGCTCTGTTATAAAAAGGGAGGATTTATATGTCTGGAAAAACGCAAAAAAGTGTAAGGACTGAAAATAGGCGAATGCCTGTTGTTTTGACTGCTGCTGTTTTGGCATTTTCAACTGCCAAGTGTGGCCCAGAAGGTCCAATGGGAAATAATTCTGATGTTGATTCAGGTGTTGTTCCAAGAGATGCAAATCCTTCAACTGATTCACGTGTTAATTCCGATTCTGGTCAATCCCAATGTTCTTTCCGTAATGTTGGTATGGCCCCTAGTATGCTTGGAGCTCGTGTTCCGTTAGTTGCCGACTTAAGAAATGATGAATTCTTTAGTTTTTCCTATCCAAGTCCAACTGGAGGGTCTCCTAGGACTTTGAATTTGCACCTTCGCACATACACTCGCGATGAGTTTGTTCGTGTTAATCCTAACATTGCTAGGGATGTAGAAACTCTTCCTCCTGGTTCATCTCCTTCTATGTTTGCTGTGATGACTGCTGTTAATTCAACTACTTGTCGGCCCATTGTAGAAACTAGTAGTTTGGGTACTTCTAGAACTGTTTCTGAAACGTTTGAATCTCGAAGATCTTTTGGTTCTGTTAGGTCCGTGTTGTTTCCGGGAGGCATGATGGTATATCCAAATAGGATCGACTCATCCGGAGCTCAGTTTTATATTATGACAGATTATATTCGAGGTTGGTCTGTTCCCTCATCTCATTTAGTGGATACTCGCTCTATGACTTCTGTTAATTGTTCGGACTTTATGATTTCTCCTGTTGGTCCCTCAACGCTCAGGATTGGTTCTGACACTATAAACTCATTTATTTATTCTATTACTCGAGGGGGTATGGTTCCTAGCTCCAAAGAAATTGTTGCATATACTGATTCATCTAATCCTCTGCACTTTGCTTTGGTTAATGATGGTTCTAGTGTTAATTTCTATCAGATCACTTCGAGATGGAATCCTGCTTCTAATCAGTTATCTGTCTCTGTGTATTCTAGAGAATAGGCACACCTATCTCTTTTAATTTTTTCTTGATCTTGGTAGGTATATGCGTTATTTGCTTTTTTTGATTTTTGTTTTATTAATCTCTCTTTCTCTAGCAACTTCTTTTGTTTCAAATTGTACTGAAGTTTCTAAACCTGGAGATTATGTTCTTATTAAAGATCTTCAATTTACAAAAACACCGAGAGTTCCCTGGAATCCTGGAGATGTTTGCCTTAGGATCTCTTCCTCTAATGTTAATCTGGATTGCAATGGACACTCTATTACTGGGTTTAATGAAAATCGCACTCGCGGCGTCTCTTTTAATCAGGTTCAGAATGTTTCAATAGAAAACTGTCTGATTTCTTCTTTTGATCTAAGTATCGGTTTGGACGAATCTCTTAATGTTTTAATATCTGGCAATTCTTTATTTTCTAATGTCTACTTACAAGATTCAAACCACTATTCAAGTTCTCAAGTTTCAATAACTAACAATGTTTTTACAAATTCCTCTTTGTCTGGTTGGGAACGTTACCACAATCTTACTATTACCAATAATACTTTTATTGATGGTGGGATTTATGTTGCTTTAGATTCAAATTCTTTGATTTCTAACAATGTTATTCTTGAAAATGACTACTTTTGTTCCTATGTCTCTTCACTAAAAACTGGGAATGTAGTTTCAAACAATTCCTTCTCTTCTTCCTGCCAATTTTATATTGAGGGTGAAGGTTTACTCTTTACAAATAACTCTATTTCTTCAAACTCTTCCCGCAACGGATTAGATATTTCCCGCCTCAAAAATTCTCAAATTATTAATAATACTATTTGCTCTTCAAATCTCAATCGTTCTACTTCCTATACTAATGAATATTTTGACATCTACAATTCTGGAATTGCAACTAATATTACTTATATAAATAACACTTGCGACACTTCAAACCCTAAACATCTTTGCACTAAATCTTGCAAAGGTTCTGATGTTCTTTCTAAAAGCAACTGCCCCTTTAGTTTCATTTTAATTGGTTTTATCTTTTTGGCTTTTCTAAGAGGTAAAAATCAATGAAAGGATATTTCTCATGGATTTTAGTTTTTGCTTCTGTTTTGGTTTTGACCTCTGTTTTTTATTTGATCCAACTTTCTGCTCCAACTGATCAAAGTAAAATCATTATCCTTAAACGTGCAGAACTTATCGACTTAAACTTTAAGGACGTTTCTCTTGAATTACTCAGACAAGGTGTATTTACCGAATATACAAACTATAATGATACTCACAATGTTCAGGTTTGTTCCCACTGTGAAGATTATGGTTGCATTCTCTTCCCTCCGGAAGAATTAGCTCCTCTTTCTTTACATTATCTTAAAAATCCTCCTCAAAATGTCTCCAAAATTCCTCTTCTCCCTTCTTACCTACAATTTGCATGTTACGAACCAGTCTGTCCAGTATGTTTTCGTCTTGAAGATGCAAAGAGAATTTCGAGAAATGCAGCTTTGGAAAGGTTTCATCGATTAGATAATTTCTCATTTTCAGAAGATTTCACTATCCTTTTTGACAAAGAGCCTGATATTTCAATAATTCTTAATCCAAATCCACTTCAAAAAAATGGCTATGAATTAGTTGGGTTCAAATTCAATGAGGATTTTAATTTCAAAATAGTTTCTCAAAAGTTTAATTTTACTGCAAACTCAAAAATCCCAAAAAACTATCAACATAACACATCTAAAATCACTCCGTCTTCATAAGGTCAAGTTTAAATACTCTCTTAGTTCTGTATATTATGAGGCTCCCGTGATAAAATGCTCAGAAAATTGTTATTATTGATGGTAATATTTTCGTCTATTTTCTTTAGTGCAGAGACTTTAGGCACAAGTGATATTGCTGCTGTGGCTGATCCCACCTTAAGTCTGACTGATCCAACTTTGATACATAACCCTGACTATTCATCATTTTCTATCGATTGCAGTATCTGCGAAGATCTCTCTTCTTATAAAGAATCCAATTTACTCATAATCCCTGATTCATCTTCAAGGTTTCAAATTGCACTTTCAAATTCTTCAAGAAATCCAGTTCAATATGCTCCTGTGATTGTTGAAGTAAATTCCTCTGGAGCAAAAAACTATTTCGTTGTCTATACAAATTCTTCTGGTCTTGCTCGTTTTGATTTTTCAAGATACAATTCTACTTGCGCTGATTTCACTGTTTTATATTGCTATAATTTCAACAATGCATGTTCTTTGAGCAAATGCTTTACTTCTCTAGGTTATGCAATAGATGATCCAGCTATTCCAACTTCTGGAGATTTACAAATTCATCCAAGTGGAAGCTCAAGACCAAGTGCAATCCAAAATCCAAATCGTTTAAGATCTTCTCTAAAGACTTATCGATATTGTCCTCCTCCTCCGGATTTAACAAATCAAATTCCTCCATTTTGTTTTCCTTTGGTTTTGATTCTAAGTTTATTATTTGGAGGATTATATCTAAGTGGAAGAAATCCGTTTATGGGTTTTGATCTTTCAACTCCTAGAGTTGGAAAACACATCAAATATACTGCAAATCAGAGAAATATTTATCGTGTGGATACCCAATCCATTGCAAATGCTGGAATTAAAGGAGCTACTGCAATTGCAAATCCTTCTGTTGCCCGAGCTAGAGAAAGAGAAGACATTAAAGCAAGAGGAGTTCTTTCTGGTGTTTTAGGTTCAATGCAGATGGGTGTTAGAGGCGCACAAGGTGGCCTTGCAACAAGAACCCAAAGAAGAACTCAAAGCGCCCAATCTGCTTCTGGTACTCGCAGACAAGGTGGAACCCCTGTTGATGTTAGGCGAGCGCAAAATCAGGAAGCTAGATCAAACTTTGTTTCTGATCTTTTGAATCGGAACCCTAATCATTCTGGTCAAAATCTGATTTCCGGATTTAGGTCTTTAGTATCTGCTTTTAGTGGGGGGACTGGTCCAACTGCAACTACTGGTTCACGGGTTTTAAGCGGTGTTTTGGCAATTCTTCAATTCACTCCATTTGCGGGTTTAGTTTATCATCTTAGAATCGCATCAGATGCATTTAGCATTGATCGAACTATGAATGATGCATTAACTAATCTTCGAGGAACAAGAGCAACAACTGATCACAATGGCTATCGGTATGAAATTAGATTCAACGCACAAGGCGAAGCAGAAATAACTCGATCTCGAATAGGTCCAAATGGCAATTTGGGTTCTCCTGAAAGAGTTCAACTGGCATCTGTCCCTAATGAAGTTTCAAGAAACTTTGCAGGCGTTGTAGTTCCTGCTCTTGAGCGATACAACCGCAGCGCAGCCTTCCACTATAATGAAGCATCTCAGAATGCTTCCGAGCGACTTCTCTCTCAATTAACTTCTCTCAATACCCTTTCGACTAGCTTACAGGAAGATCTAAGAAATTCTCCTCAATTAAATGAGTTTGTTGCTCGGCTTCGAACTGCTGCCCAAAATGGTGATGGCGCCGGTGCAATTGATTTATTATTGAATCCACAAAATCGTCAACTCCTTACTGCTTTAGAATCTACTTTAGGATCTTCTGCAGGAAATTTCATGGCAAGTGCTTATGCCTGCAGACTAAATGAAATGGCTGCAACCTATTCAAACCAACAGGCAATGTTCCTCACTGCAATATCTGGCAACCCTAATTTGGATGCAAATACTTTGGCCTACTTCCAACAAAGCCTCTTAAGAGGTTCTGACCTATTTGCACAATCTTCAGTTGCAAATAATTATACTGCTCTTGCAAGTGCTTATGGAGCCAACAACATCTCTCGTCTTCAGGAAAACTTGCAGCTTGCAGCTGAATTAACAAGTGCCCGAGGAGACCGGGCTGTTGCATTTGCCGCTGCCTTATATGGCCAATCTGTTAATCCAAATACTCCTGCAACTGATGTTGCTGCATTAATGAATTTCAGAGGAATAAACTTGGATACTAATTCTCTTGAAGGGATAGATTCTGAGAGATTAAATTTGGCAAGAGAGCATTTACGATTTGTTAGTTTCACTTTGGGTGCTTTTGAAAACAATCCCGAAGCTTGTGCCAGTCGCTTTAATGATCTTTCTCAAGTTAGGTCTGACATTGCAACTTTAACGACTCGTGAAGGTTCCAACGTTCTCCTTTTTGAAAGGGCACTAAGTAATGCTTCCATAACTGCTCCTTATGATATTCCTTCGATTTCCGCATTCCTCCACAGAGCCGCAGCAGCAACCAATGAAGCTGATTTACACACTGTTGAAGTTCAATTTGTTTTAGATCAAAGAAGATTCGGCTCTGAAATTGCAAGAAGATCAGAAGCAATTTCACATATGGATCGAAACCAGTTCAATGCTTTTGTTGAAAATCAGCTTCGACTTTCTCAAACTACAGATCCAGGAGATGCGTCTCTTGGCCAAATAGGTACTGCAATTAGACAAGCATGGGAGTCTAGAACCAATTCCCTTGAAACTCAATCTCATTATAGGGAAGAACTTAGTGAAGCTAGAGCAGAATTAGCTCGGATTACTAATCCAAATAGTCAAACTAGCGGTGCTCTTAATCCTCAGGAACAGGATGCTCGTATTGCCGCTGCTCAAGCCAGGGTAGATAGCGCAACTGAGCATCTTAATGCCGCAACTGCACAATTCACTGCTACTGATCGCGCCTACTGCGATGTTAGTGCAAGGTTCTTTGCAAGGGGCATTAGTCTAAATGAAAATCCATTTGAACAATATGCACAAACTCACCTAAATTCATCTGATTTGAATCGTTATACTAGTTTGGCTTCTGCAAACCAGGGCCTCTTTGATCAAAGAACTGATCCAATTAGAGAATTCAATGTAAATTATGCCCAGCAGATGTATGTTGAGCATGTTGGTGCAGAGCGCTTCTATCAAAGGCTTGTAAACAACGGGGTTGAAATTTCTGAAAATATTAGGGCTGCATATTTGAATCTTCAACAACTTGAGGCAGCAATTCCAACTGCTCCTACTCCTGAAGATCGCACGAGGGCCGAAATGTTTGCTGAAAATGCAAGATCTACTCTTGCAAGGGAGATAGCATTTTCATCTATTCCTGCATTAACTATTTCTCAAATTGGTGGCTTTGGAAGTGCTGGAAGCGGTGGGGAAAATCTTCCTCAATTTGATGCTGTTGGTGCAGCAAATGCTTATGTAAGAGATCGTTATGTTGCGGTTTCAGATGATCGGGCAAACATCCTAACTGGTCTCACTCCAAATCAGATGATAAATGCAATCCAGCAGATGCATGATGCTGAAGTCGCTGCAATTAATCGTGCAAGAGAATCAGATTCAAATGCAAGTGTGCCTGATCATCAGTCTGCTTACGCTCAACAACTTAATTTCTCAAGGTCTGAGTATGAACAACTCAAAAGATCCTACAATGAATATACTGCTGCTGAAAATCGAGTTAATGCAAATCCAAACGATTCTGAAGCCGTTTCCCAAAGAGACTCTGCAAGAGAAAACTTTGTTTCAAACTTCCATCAGCATATGAATGAATTTGGCTCTCGCTCTCTTTTTGCACTTGATGGTCCTCCGCAACGTTCTTCTGTGCAAAATGCTCCTGATCCTGTAGTTTTTGCAACTGTTACTCTGGATACTGCAAGTGCCGGCACCTCTGCCTTAACTACTTTCTTAAGTGGTTCTGGAATTGATCCAAGAATCCGGGATGCGTTTTATCGTGTTTCTGCAAATGTTCCTATTTCACTAGGTTCTGATTCAATGCGAACTTTCCAGTTGCCTCCAAGCATTACTTCTGAAGTTCCTGACTTTACTCGTTTGAATAATCTTGGTGCAACAAGCGTTGTTCCTAATGAAGCAACTGCTCAGATGCTTGCATCGATGGCAAGAATGAGAAACTAATCCTTTTCTATTTTTTCCTCTTTTTTGTAACTTGTCTTTGATTTTTATTTACTTTTATTTAATACTCTCTTTGTTTGTGATTGTTGTGCAGATAAAAACTCCTTTTAATATATCTGATCTGAAAACTTCCTTGTTGTTATTAGTGCTTTTCTATTTTGTTTTGTTATTTTCATCAATTATCTTATTTCCATATCCTCCAAGATACTTCTGCAGTTCTCCTAATTTTCTTACTGGTGGTGAGCCTTCCCCAGATCCATTTTCCTCCTATCGTTCTTTTCTTTCATTTCTTTCTCTTGCAAGCTTTGTTCCTGCTTTCATTTACTACTTTATGAAAAATAAACTTGAGTTCTTTCCTGCTATTTTGCTTCTGGTGATTCTTATCTTGCTTACTGCTATTTGTGTTTCTCTTTCTATTTATCTAAGTTTATTTCTTAATTTTTTTTCTATTGACTTTTTTCGCGGTAAATCTGTCGATCTTTGTTCGAATTTATAGTTTTTTAGTTTCTTAATTGTTCTTTTATTATCTATTTTCTATAACTTCCGTTCGTTTTTTATCTTATTGCTATCTAATTTTGTTTGGTTGAGCGATTGACTTCAAACTTTAATTCTATTGATTTTCTCTTTTCTGTTGTTTTGTCTATTTCTAGTTATTTTGTATTGTCTTATTTTCTGAGTGTTATTTTTCCCTTTTATCATCTTGGATACTGCCCTTCTTTTCCGTTTGGTTCTCTAAGTCCCTGCCAAACTACTTTCAACTTGCCCAATCCTGTTTTTTTAATCCTATCTGGCCGTTTTTATCTTTCTTTGTTCCTGGGGTTTGGCTTTTATTTATTTAGAAATCCCCTATCACTACATTCGCTTCTAACTCTGTTTTTACTTTATTTTTTTATTTTTTTCTTCATCTATATGTTTTTTATTAATCCTCGGTTTTCAGATCTTTCTTTTTGGGTAAATCTTAGTGCTCCTCATTTTGTATGAACTGCATTTGTGAGTTGTTTTTTACTCATTTTCTCTCTATTTTTGTAACTTGTCTTTGATTTTTATTTAGTTATGTATAATTTCAGTCTGGTGGGAGAATTGAAATTAAAAAACTCTGATCTATTATCATCTATTATTATCTGTGTTCTATGTTATTCAGGCCTTTTTTTGATCCTTAATACTATCGTCCCAATTACTTACACTTCCTGCAATTGTCCTCCTGCTCCTCCAGGCTACCTTTCAGCTCCTTGCGATTGTATTAGTCAAATTGTTGATCCCTTAGGCATTTTTTCTCCCTTACGAATTCTCATTCCTATTATTTTAGGATTTTTGTTTTATTATTTCAAAAATAAGCCTGATCTTTATTCCTCAGTAGTTTCGTTTTTCATCATTTTCATATCTTTTTCTATCTTTTATGTGCTAGTTATTCCCATTATTCATCTTTTTGTGGGTTGAGTTCCATGCGTTACAAAATCCCGTCTTCTTCAAGTTCTGGATCAAAAAAACTTTTTTCAACTCTTCTTGTGTCAGGAATTATGACTTGTTGTTCTTCAGATCCTGCCCCAAATCAATATCCTTTCTTAAGAAATACTTCTCTTTCTCCTCCAACCTCCTTTTCTCAATTTAGAAGAACTAACTGGTCTTCTCCAGCAACAATTGCTGAAAGAGAATTTTTAGTTTATTTTGATCCATCACTTCCTGCAGAATCTGTAAACCGAATTCATGATGAAATTTCTTCTATGGGAGCACAAAAGATTGGAAATGCCTCTCTTTTAAGGATGATTCAGTATAAGGCAGATCCTGGAGTTGATATGAATTTGCTTCTTGATTTTGCCCTAAGACAACCCGGAGTTCTAACTGCTCAGCCTAATTTTGCAGTTTCTCCTTTAGTTAGATTATCTCCTGAAGTTACTGGAGATGTTTCTGATGGCTACTATCTAACTTATTCTACTCGCGGAGAAACTCCCGGCATTTTTCACCTTGATTTAAATGGAAATCTTGTTCGTTAGATTCTCCTATTTATTCTGTTTTTAATAAAAAGTACGCCGACGCCAAGACGCGACCCGATTTTTAAGAGGGGAAGCATCTGTGGCAAGGAGTAAAGACGCCGACGCCAAGATTTGAACTTGGAATCCACGAGGGATCAGTTGGCTTGAATGTTTTTAGACTTTTTCCATCTTTTGATGAAACTTTTTCTAAAAGTTTCTTCAAGACTGACGCACTACCGGGTTATGCGACGTCGGCAAAAACTAAGCAATTTTAATTAACTTGAAAGAGTTTAAAAACGATTCCTATTGTGCTTCTACAACTTCACTTGCTAGGGAAGTCTGTGCTTTATCTTCTATTTTCTTCTTCTCTATTGCACTTACAAAAGTCCTCTTGAATTTTTCAGTCAAAATCAGTTTTGCGCTTCTTCCGCTTTTTTGAGCTTTTACGAATCCGCCTTCGCTAAGTTCAAAAACATCCTCATAAACTTTTGGGCCAATTCTCTTAACTACTTCTGATTTGAGTATTCCATCATGCTGAGACAAATAGGCAAGAGTTCTTAGTGCGCTTTTACTCAATTCCACATCTTGGGCATATTGTTTTACTTTTTCAATCAAGTCTGTTTTTGCCTTCATTTCGTATTTTCCTTCACTTTCAACAATTTCTATTCCTCTTTCCTTATATTCGTTTTTCAATTCTTCCACTACTCTTTGAAGGTGTCCCAAAGCTCCAATTCCAGTTAGTGTTCTAAATTCCTCTACTGTCATTGGTCTTGCGCTCATAAATAGAGCCGCTTCAATAAGCCTTTTTTCATCCTTCACAAAACATCCCTGCTAATATAATTTCTGTACTTTTCTAATTTGAATGAAACCCTTTCTCCCTTGAATTTTTTAAGTTTTATCATTTTCACTATTTTTTGCGATATTTTTTCAATTGAATTTTTATCACTGCGTATTTCGATGACATTTGCCTTGGGATTATTTTTTTCACTCTCTATAGTACAATAATCAAGCATTTCACTAACCAAATTATCAAGGATTTTTTGACTACTGTATTTTCTTTTTGAGAGTCTTTTTTCAAGGATTTTAGGATCTGCCCTTAAAATAATTATTGCATCGAAGGCATTTTTCAATTCACAACCCAAATGGCCCTCTAAAATCACTGTTTTTTTCATTTTTTGTATTTCTTTAGTTAGTATTTTTTCAAGTTTTTTGATTTCAACTTCGTGTTTTTTAACTATTTTTTTCTTTTTGCACAATTCCACAATACTAATAAAATCGAAATCGTCCGGATTGGTTTCTCTTATTTTTTCAAATGTGCTGCTCTTTCCCGTGCCTGGCGTTCCGCAAATGAGTATTCTTTGTTTTTTCACTAAAGTCTCTCTCCAAGTTTTTTCATATATTCTCTTGCTTCCTTGAGCGTCTCTGATCCGTTTTTTGTTATTTTCATTATTTTTCTGCGCCCATCCATCTTTGTTTCCAAAAGCCCTTCTGCTTCTAACTTGTATATTACAATATATATCATGATCTTATTTGGTTTAAAGTTGAATTTCTCCTCTATTTTTGAATCAAGTATGTATGGATAAATGGATTTGTTTTCCTCTAAAACTGAAAGAATGTAGAGCCAGAGGTTTCCACTTGTTAAAAGTGTTTTAAGTCTCCTTAATGGGGGCCTTTCATTGTTGCTCATTGACTTTCTCTCCAGTTAGACCTTTATATCTTTTTGCGTTTAATTATTTTTGATGGGATTTTTTGACTTCATTTTTAAACCTAAAAACAAAGAACGCAAATCAAACCTTCCAAAGTGCCCCAACTGCGATGCTTTTGTTAATATGAAAGTTGAGCGCTGCCAAAATTGCGGTGTAAGAATCAAGAGCATGTTTCGTTATCGCTGCCCAAAATGCAATGAACTTAATGAAATTGACCTAAAAAAGTGCAAAAAATGCTTTTATGATTTTGAAGCTTCAACTGAAAAACCTAAAAAAACCTCCTATTTATGTCCTATATGTAACTATTCGATGGAAACAATAATGACCGAGTGTCCCTCATGTGGTACAAAATTCGTGTAGGTCGTATTTATGGAATCATTTAAGAAAGAGGAAAAAAAGGCAACAGCAGCTCCTGTTTCAAAAAAGAAGTTCATTCATCTTCTTGATACTGAGGAAGTTGAATTGAAGAAGCTTACTGACGAGGATTTGGAAGAATCGGTCAATGTGATGAAAAAATGTTCCTTTGAAGTAACTCCTGAAGAAGTCAAAACTATTGTTGATTATCAAATGAGTTTTGGCGCAACTGTCAATCGTATGATTGTGGGTGTTGGCCTTGCCTGGGCAGCGCACTTTGATGTTGATAAAAAGATTCTCACAACTGATAAACCTAACTGCCTTTATTTAGAGGATCCAGCTGTTCTTCTTGCATATGAAGGAAGAGGAATTAGACGAATTCTTGTAAAAGAGCGAGAAAAAGAGGCAAAAGAGCGCGGATTCAAATATGTTGTCGCATATCTTTCAGAGGATCTTCCAAAAGGAAATGTTGCCGAATATATTGTTGAAGGCGGAACGGTTTTGGAAAAACTATATCTTACTGAAGAATATGAGTTTTTGAAAACCGATCGGGGTATTTTGGCGTTTAAGAAAATCTGACCCTCTTCTATCTTTATTAATTATCGCTGGTAAATAACCTCATGAAATTAGTTTTTGCATTTCTATTTAGCATCTTTCTTTTTGCAACTGTTTTTGGAGCAACCTGCCCTCTAACCAATGCTTCATTTTACGTTCCTGCCGTTGTTGGTGATGGCGGAGGATTAGTAAAAGCAAATATTGCTTTGATTGATGGAAGCGGCAAAATTTTTGTCTCAACTACTCCAAAAATCGGTGAAACAACTCAGGAATCCCTTGAAGAGTCATTGGGGATTGCAAAATCACTTTCTCCTTCTTCTCTTCCCTGCGACTATCTTGTTTCCTTTGATTCAAATTTTCAAACCCGCTCTGTGGATGGGCCTAGTGCCGGCGTTGCATTTACTGTCAATTTCTTTGGGCTTTTAAACAATCTAACTCCAAGATCAGACACTATAATTACTGGAGCAGTTGATTCCTCCGGGCATGTTCTTCCTGTTGGGGGAGTATATGAAAAATCCTATGCTTCAAGTTTGTCAAATTTCAAGTATTTCCTTTCACCTTCTTCCGGAATCTATGAAGTTTTTCTTCTAAAAAAAATAGAATCAAATAATCCGATTAAAACGTATCGGTTTTCCACTCTTAATGAAGTCTTTGGCTTCATGTTTGAAAACAAATCTATTTCTGAAGATAATATTACAAATTTACGTCCTCTTCCAAAAATTTCCTCTGCCTATGACTCAAATTTTGATCAGTTTTCAAATGTTTCTTTGGACATGTCTCTGTTGCTTAAAAAGGAGCTTGATTCAATTTCTCCTTCTGTTTCTGAATATTCTGCAATAAACCTCTTTTACACAAACGAACTGGAGAGGGCCAAATTCCTTTCTGATAATCAGTACTACTTTTCTTCTGCAAATGATGCATTTCTCAATTATATTGATATTTTAACTCTAAAGGGAATCTTTTCAAATATAAATCTCAATTCCACAAAAGCTTCGATTGATTCCTGCCTTAACCAGATAAAAAGACCTCCTGTGGCTTTAAACAATTATGAATTTGTTTTTGGATCTGATTTAAGGTCTTCCTGGGCAAAGCAAAAATTATTGGAAACAAACCTCTCTTATTCAATTTATGAGGAGCAGATTTCTCTTTTGAACTCTCTTTCCTATGCTCAGGCTTGGTGCGAAGTTTCCAAAAGCCTTGCAAAGCATGCTCCAACTGCGACGGATTTGGTAAATGAGTCTCTTTTGGAAAACCTTGCAGCTGATTATCAAAATAAAATTTCAAATATTTCAACTGATTCAGATGATTTAAACTTTAGAATTAAAAGCTCAAAGGATCTTTTTGCTAACAAAAAGTATGGCGCTTCTCTTTTGGATGCCCAATACGTTTTGACAAACCATGGCATAAATTCCAATCCTCCAAGTAATGTGACGAATGTGAGCTTATTTGTCTCTTCATTTGAAAATCGATCCAAATCTTCTTTGTGGTCTGATCTTTACTTTTCCCAATCCAAGTATCTTTTGCAAAGTGGAGATTTGAAAAACTCCCTGCGATTAGCGATTCTTTCTGGAGATCTTGCTGATTTGGATTCTAAAATCCGTTTCACTCTTGAAAAAGATCATCAAAATATTCAACCTTTGCCAAATTCAAATTCAAAACCTGCAATTGATGGTTCTGATGGCTTTATCTTCATAATTTTTGGCTCTTTAGCTGCAATTCTTTTGATTCTTTTAATTTTACGGACATTTAAGGGAGGTAAGACTGATGGAAGAAGATATCAAAAATATCGTTAAGTTCATTGAATTATCCAAGAAAAAGGCAGAATTGGAGTTTTTTCAAAGGTATTTTTCCAAGTCTTTTTCACAAGAAGAATTCTCTTCCTTAATTTCTCAAATCTCACAAATTGATGCATTTTTTAAAGGCAAAAAACTCTTTTTTGTTCTGCCTTATCAATCTACCATCAATTCAACTAATGCTGAAATTGAAAAATTCGATCCATCTGATTTTTCAAAGCAGATTCTCTCTAAAAACGGCTCTGCGTATGATTTGTTTGTTTTGCGAGGCAATATTGTCAAAAAGAATTTTGCCGATCGCTATGAAATTGCAAAAATCCTTGCCCTTTCCCTAAAGATTGATCCTATTTTGAGCGCTAAAATTACTGAACTTTTATTCTCTCCTGATCCAAATCTTATGCTTGATGTTACTGAGCCTTCAACTGAAGTGGTTTCTTTATTGATTCTTTTAAGGAAAATTGGCATTCCATTTAAAGTTTCAAATCCATCTGTTGAAGAAAAGATTTCTCTTGCCGTCTTTTCGCCTCTTTATTTGGGGTATAGAAATTACTACTTTACAAAAGAGCAGATTGATCGCTTTAATCAGATTGAAAAAGAAATTGCTGCTCTTATGCCATCAATACAGCTTAAGAATGCTGAGGCTCAGATAAAAAAATTCACTCCTGAGGAACAGAATGCTTTTGAAGAAATTCAGGGGAAATACCTTCACTTAATTAAGGAAAAGGAAGAATTGCTTAAAAAATCTGATTCACTTTAGGTCTTTTCCAACATAAGGGCCAATCTGCACGTACTTGTGCTTTTTGTAGTATTCTCTAACTCCGACGCCGCTGATTATTATCATTTTTTTCATTCCAAATTCATCATGGGCAATTCTTTCTGCTTCTTTTAGAAGAGTTGATCCAAATCCACTATGTTGAACTGATCCTTCTTTACTAATTGGAACTTCTGATCCGTAAATGTGCAATTCTCTTATGAGTCCTGTTTCACTTGTTATTTCTTCTCTTATTGGGCTTTTTGATGGAATTCGTAATCTTATGAATCCGGCAAGGTCATCTTCATTATCTTCCATTGACAAAAAGACTTCCTTCCCCTGACTTGCTTCATAATCTATTCTTTTTATTGAAAAGTCTTCTTTTTTCATTTCCTTGTTTAAAAGCCCCACTTCACGCGTTCTTATCTCGTTTGACTTTATCCCCTTTTTCCTTATTTGTTCCTCAACCAATTCCCGAAGGTTGCTTTTTTTGACTCCTTCTTCTATTTTGTTTGCAGGAATGTCTCTTTGTATTCTCATGACTCTTACGTATTTTGGAATGTATCTGTAAAATTCTGAAATTATGTCTGCTGCTTCTTCTGATGAATAAGGGGTATATTTTCCTTCCTTTTCCATTTTTGAAAGTATTGTTCCTCCAACCACCAAAGTTGGATAAATTTTAATCATATCTGGCTGAAATCTCTGATCTTCAAAGAGCGTTTTAACAAATCCTATGTCTTTTTTTCTATCTGCTCCTGGAAGTCCTGGCATCACATGATAGAGTACTTTGAATGCACAATCTTTGAGCGCTTTTGTCGAATCCACAACGTCTTTGACACTATGTCCTCGATTTATTTTTTGATATATTTGATCATCTGCATGCTGGACTCCAAGTTCAACTCTTGTTGCTCCAAATGAAAGCATTTGATTTATGTATGGAATGCAGACATCGGGTCTTGTTTCTATTGTGAGTCCTATTGCCCTGTTTTTGGCATTTTCATTGAATTTGACTGCTTCTTCAAGGGTTTCTGATTTTGTTTCATTTAAAGCATCGTAAATTCCTTTAATGAATGATGTTTTGTACTCCTCATCCATTTCCAAAAACGTTCCTCCCATAACAATTACTTCGCATTTGTCTGTTGGGTGGCCTCCTCCTTGAAATTGTTTTACTCTTCCATTTGTTTGTAAAAATGAGTCGTAGTTGTATTGCCTGCTTCTTAATGCTGCAGGTTCAAAACCCGTGTAGCTTTTTGCAGCCAGCCCTGTAAATGGACAGTATATGCAGGCCCATTTGCATGAGTTTTGAGGTTTTATCATTACTGCAATTGGCGTCACTCCTGAAAGTGTCTTGGTTGGCTTTTTTAAAAGAAGCAATCTTATCTCCTTTGTTAATTTGTCTTTAGGAAATGCTTCTAAAATATCCGGATTTTTTATCATTGAGTCGTGGGTGAATTTTCGTGATACTTCTCGCTTTAAAATTTCTAAATCTCGCTCTCCCTCTATTATTTTCTGAATTATGAAGTCTAGTGCCTCTTTTTTCTTATCGCTGTTCATTGGCTTATAACGTGTTGTAAATTGTTTAAAAATAGAGATTATTTAAAAAAATTAAAATAAGTTTGAAATTATTCCTGCAAAACTGTAAATTATTGTTTCAAACATTGGAAATATCATGGCTCCCTGGTTTGTTGCCTTCATATCTCCAATTAAATTTGATTTTATCTTTATTTTTACCTTTTGGCTATCACTTATTTTGCTGCTTGCAACCGAAGTTACATTTATCATTGCTTCAAACTCTTCTTCTTCATCTCCTATGACTTCGTAATTTAATGCTACTTTGCTGTTTGCTGGAACATATACTTGCTTTTTGAATTCCCATCTCTTTTGTCCTTGGGCGCTAACTTCAAAAACGTCTCCTGTTGATCCTTTGTTTTCTATAACTATCTGGAATTTTGCTGGTTGTCCCGGACCAACTTCCATTTGTTTTGGCTCAACTTCGAAATCCATTACATCGTAAGTGATTCTTACTGTTGTGTTAAGTGTTACTACTCCCAGTCTTTCTCCATCTAGTTCATCTTCAACTTTGATTATTGCCGAGTATTCTCCTTCTTGAGCTTGAGGGTCTGCAGTTACTGTTACTTGAAGTGGGTTTCCATAAAGTTTGCTTGGAGTTGTTTGCCATTTGGCAGGGATGTTTGCTGCATATGCGCTATCATATATTCCTCCTTCGTTGTGTATTCCGCCGCTATTTACTTTAGGCTCTATCTGGATGAAAACCGTTTGTCCTGGCCCGATTGTTCCTAGGTTAAGTTTATCTCCAAAACCAACTTCTTTTTGAAAAGGAGAGGTTATTTTTATTGCAAAAGCGCAAGAAATCAATAGTGTCAATATGATTAGGGTCTTAGTTTGTAGTTGCATGCCTATTTTATTCACTCAATAAATATAAACTTATTTTTCGAGTTTTTTGCCCCTATTTTACCATTGACGCTTCCAAAGAGTCTATTTTTTGCACAAGTGCTTCCTTTTCTCCATCTATTCCATATGTATAAACTGTCCACTTATCTCCAGTTTTTGAATATTCTGAAATTGCTTTATACCAGTTATTTGCAGGATTTTCATTTGTTGCTCTCCATGAGAGCGCCTTGAAGTCTTCCTTTATTTTTGCCATTATTTTTGATCCTATTTTCTTTCCTGCTGCTTTTGGTAAAACTCCTATTTTGTCCAAATATGGATATTCAATACCATTGCTTTGTATTGTTTTAATTATTGCAATTCCAACTGCTTCTCCATCTTCCTTTGCAAGAAAAACTGCGATTGGCTTTGTATCAAAGAAATTTGGTGCGACTTTTTTCCCAAAGCTCTCTTCCAAAATTGCTCTAACCCTTTCTTCTCCTCCCATTTCTTCGTAATCTGTGTATCTTTTTACTTGAGTTGCACTAGTTGTAAGAGGAGTTGCACTAGTCAGATTTCCTGTTTTTGCAGTTATTATTTTTTCTCTGTGTTTTAGTGATAATTGCATTGATTTTTTTGCCCTTTTTCTTATATTTAAATGTGCTGTAATTTTTGTATCATTTTATAAGTTCTTTGTTCTATTTGTAACACTTATGAGTGAAAACATTAGTGAACTTGTTTGGCTTTATATAAAACGAAGGCCAATTCTCAAGGCATCAATCAAGGAAAACATTGTCAATTTCTCTTCTCTTGCAAGAAAAATCTCCATCGAATTATTCGGAAACACAAAAAAAGTGAACGCAATCAAGATGGCTCTTGTTAGGCATTCGAAAAAACTTTTCCAAATTCAGGAAAATTTGGAGGATCAGATTTTGAATGTCTTAACAAAAAGTTCTCTTACAATTAAAACCAAAGTTTCTGTTTTAATTTCATCAAGGGAAATTCCTTCTCTAAAGTACCTTTCCTATGTTGAAAGCAGCGGAACAATTACTTATATTGTTGAAGACAATGAACTAGAAAAAATCAAAAAATCCAAATTTTCCCTTAATACTGAAACCACCTTGAATTTGATTGTTGTCCACAGCCCACCTTCAATTGAAGAAACTCCCGGAGTTATCTCTTATCTTATTGATTCACTTTCAAGTGAAGGCATCAATATTGTTGAATTTGTTTCTTGCTATACTGATACTCTTCTTGTAATACGACAGGCTGATACCTCAAGGGCTCAGGAAATTCTAAATAACCTTATGATTTAATTTAAAATTTCCCATATTGCAACCTGTGCCGTTTCTTTATCTATGTTTTTTCCTACGTAGATACGCTGGTTTGGCAACCCCTGTGTGTAATATGTTCCATCTCCCCCACTTCCTTCCATATAAAAGAAATCTTTTCGGTATATTGGTTTTAGCAACTGGTTTTCCGGAATGTAACTGTGTCGAACCCAATTGCTTGGAAGTATGTAGTGCACATTTCCAACTATTTTGACAGCTTCTCCATCATCATCTTCATCTGGCTTTGGCAGTAGTGGATCATTTTGCATTCCTTCTTTATAGTCAATTGGAAGTCCTGTTGGTGTATCTAAAATTCCGCTGCCATTTTTCATGAGGTATTCGAGCGCCTCTAGTATTGAAACTGTTGCAATGCTTATTTTTTGCCAGTTTAATCGGACAACCCCTTCAACTGGAACTATTTTTTTAGGCTCTATTACAAAAAATTCTCCCTTTTTTGTTTCTGTTTTTTCTATGTTTTCGGGTTCGATAAACAATACTGCTTCGATTCCAGAGTGCTCGCTATGGATAAATTTTCCTGGAAGAAGGGTTTTTGCCTCATGATCTATTAGATCTTCTCCAGCTGCTAATTTTTCTGATTTTTTTGCAGCCCCGATCATGTTTAATGTCCAGATTTTTTCCGCCTTTGTTTTATCTTTTAAATCTGGCGACCCTTCCGACATCAGATGCTCATCCAAAACGGGGTTCTTAACCATTTTACCTCCATATGTCTTGAATGCTTCTAAGTATGTCATCTTTTTTACAAATCCTGAATTTGTTTTTGCAAGTTTTATGAATTTTGTTTCTTTCATGAAGGAGTTGTTTTTTTATTTGGGTATTTGTTTTTTTCGTAAAACTTGTTACAAATGGTTCACTTACTGTTCTATTTGTAACTAAATAAAAGCCTCGACTCCCTTTTGTTTTATGTTGAAATTTACTGATCTATTGCTTCGCGATTATTTTATCTTAAATGCTCTGATATTATAGTCTCTTTCCTCTAACCAAGGAAGCCAACTCCAATTATCCATTTCCTCCTCTTTCTTCTCTATTCTTTTTATGTTTTCTTCATTTGGTTCTATGTTGTTTTCTATGCATATTAGTTCGGCCCTTTTTTGTCTTCTTTCTCTTATTTTCACCCTGTTTTCTTCGCGCCACATTTCGTGCTCTCTTCCTGCTTTTAGATATTTAAAATGATCTGAAGTTTTTGGAAATTCTCCTAAAATTTCATCGCAGTCCCTTTTTACTTCTGCATTGAATTTCTGCTCTCCAACTAACTTAACTGCCTCTTCTATTCCTTTTCGAAGGTTTTTTATTCTCCACCCTGTGAGTCGTTGTGCTGTGTAGATTTCTATGTCTTTTTTTGAAACCTCATTTATCAATCCCCGTGCGTATTTTCTATCCGTTTCAGAATCCAGTTTCTCCTCTGCTCTTTTTATTGCCCTGACTCTCCTCCTCATTAATTCTTCAATCCTACCTATTTCCTTAAGTATTTTGCTTTTGTTGTTACCTGCTCGTCTTTGTGTCAAATCTATTTTTTCATTTTCTCTCAAAACTTCATTTATTAGTTGTTCTCCTGCTTCTACTGCCTTTGAAACAGTTTCTTCTCTGTCTTGGTTCTCTTTGTGGATTCGAATTGCAAGGTATTCAACCAAATCTTTCCCTGGTTCCATTTCTTTATGCTCTGTTGTTTTTTCTTCGTATTTTTCTTTATATTCTCTATGTAATTTTCCTATTCCATCTGACCTAGGGCATACTCGTTTCCACAACTCTTGTGTCTCTAATCCAACGGTTTCTCGTGCTAATGCTCTGCAAACTAATATGTCGTTCTGAAGTTCTTCCTCTTCTTTGCCATTATTTATTCGTTTTGCCTGCTCAAGTCGCATTTGAGCTTCACTAATCTTTCCTTGCCTAACTTTTATTTTTGCTATTAATATCAAAAGTTCTTCAAATAGTTTTTGTTCTTTTTCGAATTTTTGCTCTTGAATTCTTCTGTCTTTGTTTTCCACTACTGCCCTTGTCCGATTTAATGCTGATTCATTGAATTTTTCAATCCCCACGGTGATTATTCGGTCTGCTATTGTTTCAATCCCTTCGTAATCCTCTATGTCTATTTTTCCTAACAAAAATTGCAATAGTGAGTCAAAATCTGTCACATTTTGTCTTAAAACTTCTGCAACTAATCTTATTCCTGTTCTATCATTCCAGTTTCTTTCTCTTACTAGATCTTTGACTATTCTGATTTTTTTCCCTTTATAAAATTCAGGTATTTCTTTTATTATTTCACCTGTTCTTTGCCATTGGGTTCCTTCTAGTCCAATCTTTAGTCTATTTGCACTTGGGTTTCCATTCCAGCATTTGAGGGATTCATCATTTTTTGCCTTAGCTGTCCTGATGTCTCCTTTCTCTACTGCATCTGCTGCTGAGTTAAAATGAAAGTATGAGGTAATCTGATTGTCATCTAGAGGGTATACTGAAGCAAAATTTCCATCGAATGTTTCATTTATTGGATCAATTATTAACATTTTCAATCCTGGTTCATCTCTTCTTCCTAGTTTGGTCAGAACCTGTCTTCTCTCTTCAATATCTGTATTGAATTTTTCCCACCCTACTACTGTTGGATCTTTAGTGAGTACTCCTACCACTGCGTGACCTATGCTTGATCGAGAATGTGCTGCTGCAACATCCACTGCAAATATTTCTGGTTTGTCTGTTTTATCTGAAAATGCTTCTCTTGCCATTGCAATGAATAGCAATGTGCTTTCGAGGCAGTTGGCTTGTTTAGTATATATTACTTCTGAAACTGTTTTACTTCCTCCTTCCCTATCCTCTAAATACATGCTTGCTTTGATTCCCATTCCTCCTTCTCTTTTGGTTAATTCAAAACATGCGGCTAGTCTATCCAAATCTGACTCATATGTCTGAGCTATTTTTTGAGCAACTTCTCTTTCTCCATATGGCAACTCCCTTATTTCTTTGGTCGGTTTCTCTTCTCTGTCTGATCCTCTTAATTCTTCTAAAAGGGTTTTTTCAACAACGAATTTTCTGCTTCCTCCTCTAATTGTTCTTATTTGTGTTGCTCCAACTACTCCCTGAGATTCTGCATATCTGATTCTTTCTGGAGTAGTTACTGCTCCGTTTCCTGCGTACATAGTAACTAATGATCCTGCAGATGCTACTGCTAAATCTAGAGGCTGTGCATTTGTTGCAATTGCCATTAATGCCATTCCTGCAACGACTGCTTGATCATATTTTGCATCTATTTGCCGATCTGCTTCATTTATGGCAGTTACTGTTGCTTCCACAACTTCTCCAATTCCTTTGATAGTTGCCTCAATTATGGGAATTCCGGCATTTGCTATCGCTCCCCCTAGGTCTTGAATGGGTCTTGCCACTGCGCCTAGATCGACATTTACTGAAACTCCTGTACTTTTTTGTGACCAATATGCGTAAAGTTGTGCTTCCGTTTCTGTTTGTGTTTTTGCTACCAATCTCTCTTCTCTTAGTTCCGCTGTGATATTTCCTGAAGCTTCTCGCATTATTTCAATTGTTCCTGTTGTTATGCTATTTGCTCCTGGCATTTCAAGTATTGGTCCACACAGTGTTTGATTGTCTAAATTAGCAACAACTGCTCCAATTTCCGAAATCACTGCAATCATTGCTCCAAATGTAGGTTCAATTCCCAAATTTAGTAAAAATGCCTCACAATGTCCTGCCACGGTTGGAGCATAATCTGCATATTCTGTCCTTGATAAAACATCTGCTACGGCTGTTTTTGCTTCTGCCCCCTTTAAATCCAAAATTGCTGCTAGTTCTGCTGATCCTGCAACTACTTCTCTTGCTATTTCTAAAAGTTCCCTTTCTGACTCTGGTAGTGTCCGATCTTGTACTACTTCTAATGTTTTTGAAACTATTTCCTTTAGCGCCATCTCTGCATTTGGAATTATTCCTTCATTGCTATATCCCGCACGAACGGCATCTGTAACTATTGCTTGAATATCTGCCGCTTCAGGGAGTCTTCCTTCGTGCATAAGTGCATATTGATTTACTGCGCTTTCTACAACTCTGAGCCCCTCCCCACTTAGGTCTTCTCCAAATTTCATTTCAAGTTTGCTTGGAGAAAGTAATTCCACTAATTTCTGGATTTGAGGATCCTTTATCTCCTCTGCTCTGGTTTCAATATTATCTGGGAAATTCTCTCTCACTATTTCAACAAAACTAATTTCATCTACTCCTTTTGTTGCTTGAGCATATGTGTCCCACAGTGCCTGGGCATATATCTGCCCGGCTTCCATATATGTTTCTGTGACCCTTTCAAAAATCTCCACTGCTTCTGCATCTCTTCCTTCCTGAAGCTTGAAATAAAGTGCTGCTCCGCTTACTAGCCTTACTGCATAATTTATGTTTGCGCTTTCCTGGGTTTCTCGTCTCGCTTCTCCATTTCTGATTTCTTCTGCCTTATCTAAAAAACCACTTACCTGATGAACTAATGCAGGACTTATTCCTCCAGCTCCATCCCCCTTTCTTTTCATTTCTTCTCTCATTTCTTCTCTTGCTTTTCTTAATTCTATTTCATTGAATTGTTTCATAAGCTCTTGGTATGCCTTTGTTCGTTTTGTTTCTGAAACACTTTCATCTGCAATCGTTTCTCCCAGTTCGAATATTCTTTCTATTTTATCTACTGAAATCCTACTGTCCGTTAATGCCTGTGTTACTGACCTTGCTCCATCTCTATCTCTGCTAAAATAATATCGTTCCAAACTTGCATTTCCATCTCCTTCAATTCCCTTTGCTATTCTACTTCTTATCTCAAGCAAGTCTCCGTATGTATCGCATTCTATATGTTTTGAATATTCCAGACATTCCGGATTGCTTTCTCTTCTTTGCTCATCAATTATTCCTAAATATTCTCTTGCAAGAAATTCTGTTTGAGCTTCATCTAAAAATTTTGGGCTGTGTTTTCTTGATCCCTCTCTTCCAACTTCCTTTTCAAAGCCCCCAAAGTGGTGCAGCCCTTCATGAATTACTGTAAGCGCTACGCATGCTTCAAATTCCTCTTTTTCCTTATGATGTCTGCCTATTTCTTCTAAGTTTATTATTACTGTTTTTGTGTTTGGATCGTATTCTCCCTTTAATGGATTTTTTCTTCTACTTTCTAGGTATTCTTGAACTGTATTGAAATCTTCATCTGGGAATTTCATTCCCTCTGCTGATCTCTGTGCAGCTTCTAAGTTTGTTTTTGCAATTATGTATCTTAGTTCTTCTCTTTCATTGTTTATTTTTCGATCAGGATCTCTTTGCTTCATTTTCTGCGCTATTATTCCTGTTAATCCATCCAAACATTCTTCTGCAATTTTTTCAGTGGAGCTTCTAAATAATAAGTGAAATTTTTTCTCAACTAATTCCTTTGCATTTCTTAATGTTTCTTTTAGTCTGAGCGGTTTTTGCTCTTCGAATCCAATTTCCCCATACCT